>NZ_CP115921.1:1502326-1804652 GCF_040412085.2 Vibrio sp. CB1-14
CTTGCAACGGGCCGCGGTAAGGTACTTCAATTCAACATGGCTTATCACGGCACTGTTGATGAAACTAACGCTTGGATGCCAGAAGAAGGCATGGTTGAGTACCGCGTTCCTGAGATCTACCCAGGTCAAGATCCATCACAGTTTACTCGCGTAGCGACGTTTAACGACTTGGCATCGGTTGAAGAGCAGCTTAAGCACGGTGATGTAGCGGTTGTACTAACTGAACCTGCATTGTCGAACTCTGGTCTGACGCTACCTAAGCCAGGTTTCCATGATGGTCTACGCGAGCTATGTACTAAATACGGCACGCTGCTACTGATTGATGAAACTCATATGCAAACAACAGCTCACCATGGTGCAACAGGTGAGTGGGGTCTAAAACCGGACATTTGGGTAGCGGGTAAGTGTATTGCTGGTGGCGTTCCATGTGGTGTGTATGGTTTCTCTGAGGATGTTGCAAACCTATTCCAAGAAACAGTTGGCAAGGGACCTTGGCATATGGCTGGTCTTTTGGGGCAACAAACGACCATGACTGGTAATGCGCTTTCTCTACGAGCGCTGCGCTTGAACCTTGAGCATAACGTTACTGAAGAAAACTTCCGTGGAATGATCGAGACTAACAGCTATCTTACTGAGAAGCTGAACGAAGTGATTGCTAAATATGATGTACCACTAAGTACTGAGCAAGTTGGTGCGCGTACTTGGCTACACTTCTGTAAAGAAACACCAGTAGAAATTGAAGATTGCGTGAAAGGCATCGGTATCGTAGGACACTTTATTGATTACATCTTCCTATACCTATTTAACCGTGGCGTGATGATCATTCCTTTCGGTCTAAACATGTGGCTTGTATCACCACAAACTACGAAGGGCGATTGCGAAATCTTTGCTAAGTACTTCGAAGAAGCAGTAGTCAACATGTTTCAAATCGAAAAGGCCTAAATAACGGCTACTTATTTAGATTACGGGCCCTAATGGGCCCGGCCCGCTTTTAGTTTAGGAAAGATTGCAATGTTTCAATACAAAGCTGTTATCGCTATCAGCAAGCAGATCAATAAATTAATTAATATACCGTTTCCAGATGTTCATCAGGGCTTTGGAGCTGTCGATTCAGTAGGTCAAATTCTGGCGAAGAAAGGTATGAAAAAGCCTCTCATTGTGACTGATAAAACGCTGGTTTCGTTGGGGATCGCCGACAAAGTTATTGCCTCGTTGAACGAAAGTGGCTTGGAATGTGCGGTTTTTGATGGTGTAGAGCCAGATCCTTGTGTGGCCTCTGTCGAGTGGGGCTTCAAGATTTATCAAGACAACCATTGTGATTGTATTATCGCATTGGGGGGTGGCTCGCCAATGGATTGTGCCAAGATCATCGGTGCTAAAGCTGTGCGCAACATCGATGTACGTCAAATGGCTGGTCAGCTTAAAATCCGTAAGAAACTGCCGCATCTTATCGCCATTCCTACAACTGCGGGTACTGGTTCAGAAGCAACCTTAGCTGCTGTTATTTCGGACAAAGAAAACAACGCAAAATTTGCTGTTATTGATCCGTCCTTGGTTCCAAAGGACGCTATTTTGGATCCTGCTCTGATGGCTGCACTTCCTGCTTCTATTACCGCAGCAACAGGTATGGATGCATTGACGCATGCTATTGAGGCGTACTTAGGTGGCTACAGCACGACATTGACGGACAAATATGCCGAAGATGCGATTAAGTCTATCTTTAAGAACTTGCCACTTGCCTATACCGATGGTGAGAATATGGTGGCTCGTGAGTGGATGGCCGTTGCATCATATCAAGCGGGTTGTTCGTTCACTCGGGCATTTGTCGGCTACGTACATGCTATCGCTCACCAATTAGGAGCTCTGTATCATGTTCCTCATGGTCTTGCTAATGCAGTGCTACTACCACACATCTTGCGCTTTAATTTGTCTGCTTGTGAGCAAAAGTTTGAAAGTATGGCGAAGATGGTAGGCCTTAACACTGGTCTTGAGTTTATTGAGGCGGTTGAACAGATGAACGATACGCTGAACATCCCTAAAACTATTAATCAGTTAAAAGCGGAAGATTTTGCTGAAATTTCTAAGCGAGCGTTGAAAGAAGCACACGGTACTTATCCGGTGCCGCGTTATATGACGCCAGCTCAATGCGAGAATATTCTCCGTAAACTGCTGCCGAACTGATCGTTGTTCATTGGTACAATAAAACGGCAGTAAAAGCGAAATCTGATTAAGTTAGGCTCCAAATGATCCCGATGCGAATTGTTGAAAATGTAAAACCAGCTGAGCTGGATGATGTGAGGCGCGTTGCCAAACTCATTCAACAGGATACCCGAACGGCAAAGTACGATTTAGTCAGCGGTATTTTGTGTGATGATAATGGTGACGCTATGGTGTTGCCCACTGTGTTAGAAAGCCAGAAACGTGTTGTTCAAAACTGGGGCAGAGTACCATTTTCAACCAGGCGGTTTATTTCCGGCGTAGAGCATTTGGTATTTGGAGCTGATTTCTGTCAGAAAAACGCGCAACAACTAGCCTCAGTACAAGCGCCTGGAGGAACGGGGGCGTTGAGGCTAGCGTTTGATTTTTTCGCTCAGCAACTTAAAGGCGAGCGAATTTGGATTGGTACACCATGCTGGTCTAATTATCAAAATGTCGCCAAAGCTGCCGGACTTGCCACACAATTTTTTGAGCACACTAGCCAAGTTGAAGTATTTGAACAGCAGCTTGTTGATACCAAGCCCAATGATGCGCTCATTTTACAATCGGGCGCGCACAACCCTTCTGGTAGTGTGTATTCGAGTGAAGAGTGGCAGCAAATCGCACAGGTATGTCGTCGTAAACAACTTATCCCTATCATCGACAATGCCAGCCAAGGGCTTGGACGTGGAGTGGAAGAGGATAGTGAAGCCATTCGTGTTATTTCGTCGATATGCCCAAACCTCATTGTTGCCACTTCGTTTTCTAAAAATTTCACTTTGTATCACGAACAAGTGGGCGCACTAACAATAAAAGTCGAATGTGAAAGGTATACACGTGCGGTTCAGGAGGCAATGAATGGCATTATTCGCAGTAACTATTCTTCTCCTTCACAGTTTGGTGCATCTATTGTGACTGAAATACTAGGCGACGATTCGTTGCGTATGACATGGGAGAAGGAATTGATGGACGTTCGGAGCTTACTAAAACAGCGTAAACACGCTCTATTAACATCCATTAATAATGATAAAGCAATACCTACACACACAGTTTACGGGGTGTTTTTTCAGTTGCCACTCGCACTATCGGATATACGCGCATTGCGAACTAGGGATGCTATATATTTACTTGATAACGGAAGAATTAGTTTAACAGGCTTAACTCCGCGTATTATTGAGAATGTAGGAACTTGTATTCGACACGCACTCTTAAGGTGATTATATTATTGATACAACCCAATTCTAGGGTTGTATCCCTTCCGAAATCTGATTAGTGCTCAGGCGTCTCTAACAAACGAATGGCACTTTCTACAGCCGCACTCATTGCCTGATCATCTTCAAACTTACCTGAACCAGCAGGGCTAAGAACGCTAGCAAACAGATCTGCCTGTTTATTGAAAGGTAGATCTAACTGTTCATAAAGGTTTTGTCTGATTTCAGCGTGCTCTTCTGGCATTTTGTTGGAGAGGCTAACAAGCGTTTGATAAATTAACTCTTTCATGGTGTATCCATTTCTTTTTACTACGGGGGAGTATGATTGTAGCCAGCTTGAGAATGAGTTTCTTATGCAACTGTCACACTACAGACTATCAACGTGAAACTGTTCGCACGTTTTTAACGAAGGATTGCCTCATGGTCAGCATAATGTTTTGATGTTTAATTCTTAGACGGATATAGGGTAAAGCGCAATGAGTATTGTTTACAAAGTAAGTTCTGTTTTGTTTTTGGTGCTGCTGTCGTATTCAAACCATACCTTCGCTCTAGAAGCCCTTGGGCTAATAAGGGAAGATGGTTCAAAGCTTCAATATTATTTAAAAAAGAATACCCCAAACCATGATGACTTACTCATTCTAGTTCAAGGCTCAGACTGTAATAGCGTTACTCAAAACGCCCGAATTAATCAAGAGTTACCAAAGATACTCCCCAACGCCGATGTATTGACTGTCGAAAAGTATGGTATCGATGCAAGCTTGCGTTTGAGTGAGGAGATTGAGAGAGCGGACTGTCCTAAGGCGTATATTGACAATGATTCACCTGAGCAACGTGTCAGTGATTATTTGCAAGTGTTGGCTCATGTGGAGGCAGGCCAGCATTACGATAGAGTCATGATTGTTGGAGGGAGTGAAGGCGGGCTGATTGCCAATATGCTAACAGCGAACTCTGATCGTATTTCTTATACTGTTTCCATTAATAGCGGTGGTAGAAAGTTTATTGATGATGTAATCCACAGTATTCGTGTTGACGCTTCTTCTGAAGAGGTATTTGAACAAGAAAGTCAAGGCTTTATGGGTTTTTACAATCACCTATTAGACAGTGAACCCTTTGAGCTGGATATGAGTAATCACGGTTATAAATGGTGGCGAGGTGTATTCTCAGTCGACCAAGTTGAGGTCATAAAGCAAATCAATACACCTGTTTTACTCATTCAAGCTGGTCAGGATGAGAGCGTCTCGGTCGATTCGGCTATCGAGATGGCCGAAGATATCGCGAGTAGCAATCCCAATATAGAGTTCAAGTTATACGGTGATCTTAACCACGGATTGAAGCGCTCTACGGGAGATGATGCTCTTAGTCTGGTGATTGAGGATATTCAAATCTGGCTAAAAAAACAGTCGTGATGATAAAGCCATTTTCTTGCTGATCACATTCCACGATAGCTTGGTCCTCCACCGCCTTCAGGTGATGTCCAGTTAATGTTTGCCGATGGGTCTTTTATGTCGCAGGTCTTACAGTGAAGGCAGTTGGTCGCGTTGATATGCAACTGTGGTTGTCCGTCGGAATTGATAATTTCATAGACACCTGCTGGGCAGTAGCGCTGACTCGGTTCGTTGTATTGGGGTAGGTGGGTCTCGATAACCAGATCTGGATCATGCAGAAGAAGATGACACGGCTGGTTTTCTTCATGCTGCGTACCAGAGAGAAACAGAGAGGAAGGTTTATCAAAGCTTAGTTTGCCGTCTGGCTTAGGGTAGTCGATGGGCTTGGACTGTTTGACTCGATCTAGGCAGGCATGGTCTTCCGTAAGATCCTGCACTTTCCATGGTGCAGATCTTTTGAATAGCTTTGGCCACCAGTTTTGTTCGACTACATTGACTAGCCCGCCAATGGGCTCACCAAACCGATGAAGGTTAGCACCAAAATTTTGGGTGCTTGCCAGCTCATCATAAAGCCATGAAGATTCAAATTCACTTTGATAGTCAGGCTCACGCTCTGGTTGCGGTGCCACTAGAGACTTAAATACTGCTTCTCCCGCCAACATACCTGATTTCATAGCCGTGTGGCTGCCTTTAATTTTCCCCATATTGAGCGTACCAGCGTCACAGCCAATGAGCAGGCCACCGGGAAACTGTTGTTTCGGTAGTGAACGCAATCCCCCCTTGGCAATGGCTCTTGCTCCAAAACATAAACGCTCGCCATCGGACAAATATTTGGCAATAGCTCGATGATGTTTAAAGCGTTGGAATTCTTCAAAAGGATTGAGATGAGGGTTGCGGTAATTGAGGTCGGTAATCAGACCAACCGCAACCTGGTTATTGGGTAAGTGGTATAAAAAGCTACCACCAGTGGTACTCGTTTCACTGAGTGGCCAACCTACACCGTGGACAACGTGTCCTTGTTTATAATGCGGATGGTCTTTTGGCAGTTGCCACAGCTCTTTAAAGCCAAGCGCATAGTGTTGGGGCTGCATGTCATGGTCGAGAGAATACTTGTCGATGAGTGATTTACCTAGATGACCGCGAGCTCCTTCCGCAAAAATGGTGTATTGAGATAGGAGATCAATACCGGGCTCGAAGTTAGATTTTTTCTCTCCGTTTTTGTCGAGACCCATGTCAGCGGTTTGCACACCAACCACGGTGTTCGCTGAATCATATAAGACCTTACTCGCTGCGAAACCAGGAAAGACTTCGACTCCTAACTGCTCTGCTTGATCAGCTAACCATCGACATAAATTACCAAGGCTTATGACATGGTTGTCTGAGCTGTTTTTTAAACTGTTCGGGGTCAGAAATTCAGGTACTACGACATGATTGAGGTGAGTGGTGAGATACAAACATTCATCATTGGTGACGGGGTTTTTAACTGGAGCGCCGAGGCTTGTCCAATCGGGGCAAAGCTCATCTAATGCACGAGTTTCAAAAACGGCACCGGAGAGTATATGCGCACCGACTTCAGCCCCTTTTTCTATCACGCAGATTGAAAGTGGCTTTTCTTGCTGCTGCAATTGAGCTAGTCGAATGGCAGCCGAGAGCCCAGCGGGGCCCGCGCCTACAATCACCACGTCAAATTCCATTGATTCTCTTTGCATGTTGTACACCTTGGTTGCCATCCATCGGATCTTAAAGATGTTACGTATAACTATAGTGCAGTTGACGTAAACGTAAACTTAGCTAAGCTCATTTTATAACCACTTTATGGCGTTTGTGTTCAAAACAGGAGGGTGTATGAAGGTATTAGTGGCGGTTAAACGTGTCATCGATCCCTATGCAAAAATCCGAGTAAATGACGATGGGTCTGGGGTTGAAACCAACAATATGAAAATGTCGATGAACCCCTTTTGCGAGATTGCAGTTGAAGAGGCAATTCGGCTGCGAGAGGCAGGAGTAGCGACAGAAATTGTAGTGGTCAGCATCGGTGATAGTGCGGTTCAAGAGACACTTCGTAATGCACTTGCCTTAGGGGCTGATCGCGCCATTCATGTTGAAACCGAGTCAATGTTAGAGCCTTTAGCCGTGGCAAAAGTGCTTAAGCAAGTTATGTCACAAGAATCGCCTCAATTGGTGTTAGTGGGCAAACAATCTATTGATACTGACAACAACCAAGTTGCTCAGATGCTCGCCGCTCTGACTGATCGTCCACAAGGTACATTCGCATCGAAACTTGTTATCGAAGGAGATGCTGCATTAGTGACAAGAGAAGTGGATGGCGGATTGGAAACATTGAGTTTGCAGTTACCAGCGATTATCAGCACTGATTTACGCCTCAATGAACCAAGGTATGCCTCTTTGCCCAACATAATGAAAGCGAAAAAGAAGCCGCTAGATGTCGTTCCCATTGAATCATTAGCGGTTGATATTGAGTCGCGTCAAGAGGTGTTAGAAGTGATGGCTCCGAAATCACGCGCACCGGGTCAATCGGTAGCGAGTGTCGACGAGCTGGTGGATAAGCTCCGTAATGAAGCCAAAGTGCTTTGACTAAGGGGGAGGGTAAATCATGGATAGTAAAACATTGGTCATTGCTGAGCATGATAATAGCAATATCGCCGCAGATACGCTGAAAACGCTACATGCTGCAAGCCAGATAGGCGGTGATATTGCTGTTCTTGTGGTAGGCAACAAGGTTACAGCAATAGCGGAAAGCTTATCAAAAGTGAAGGGAGTAACGCAGGTAATCCGTGTCGATGCCGAGCAATTCAAACATCCCACCGCTGAAGATGTCGCTCCTATTATTGTTGAGTTGAGCGAGGTGTTTACTCATTTTCTTGCACCAGCAACAACATTTGGCAAAAACCTTATGCCGACAGTGGCAGCGCTGCTGGATGTTGGGCAGTTGTCAGACGTTATTCAAATCGAATCACCCGATACTGTTATTCGCCCGATTTATGCCGGCAACGCGCTAGCGAGAGTAAAGTCCAACGATTCCAAGTTGGTGATGACGATTCGTGGCTCAGCGTTTGATTCAGCGAGTACGGATAGCCAAGAAAATGCATCAGTTGAAGCGCTTGTGTCAAAGACTTCTCAACAAACCCTGGCTAGCTTTATTGATTCTCAACAGACGGTATCAGAGCGCCCCGACTTGTCGTCAGCAAAAGTCGTTATATCAGGAGGTCGAGGTCTAGGCAGTAAAGAAAACTTTGCTCTCGTTGAGCGCTTGGCCGACAAACTGGGTGGTGCCATTGGCGCATCAAGAGCTGCGGTCGACGCCGGTTTTGTTTCTAACGACCTGCAAGTAGGTCAGACGGGCAAAATTGTCGCTCCTGAGCTATATATTGCTATTGGTATCTCCGGAGCTATTCAGCACATGGCGGGAATGAAGGACTCTAAGGTTATCGTGGCAATTAATAGTGACCCGGATGCAGCGATCTTTGAGGTGGCAGACTATGGGTTAGTTGGAGACTTATTCGAAATCATGCCGGAGCTGATTGATAAGGTGCCTTAGCCTATCTTTCGTTGTTCAAACATACTAGCTGAAAGGGCTAAGGTTTGTTGCAAGCGACCTTAGCCTTCTTCTTTGTCGCTTTCCTTTAATGTTTTGGCCGCGTAGCGAACCGCAAAAACACACATCAACATCATAATAAAGGGTATCGAAGCCAAAGACATTTCGACCCACGAATACTCAGCAAAGAACTTTGACAACAAAAGATGTGACACTATGTTGAGCACAGCAATAGCGATTGCGACAACGAGTAGCTTTGATTCTCTATTCAAACGAATGGGTTCCTACCTAGATTACTAGTATTGAATTGGAGCCAGTGTTCCAATTTATTCGAAGGTTGCGACTATATCATACGGACGACGGCGGTTTCGTGATGGTGCAAATACTTTGAGGTGTTGTTGCTTGCCGTAGTCGTTAGTGAAGCGCAACATGTTGAAAATGTATGGAAACGCTAAGGGCAAACGATGTCAGGAATTACCGATTTAGAACAGCTACTCGCATCAATGGAGCCAAGTTTAGTCGATGGGGAATTTGTGTTTTGTACCGTTAAAGGATCACTGGCTGAATACCTTATGCTCGATATCTTAGGTTCGTTTAAAGAACAGGAAGGCTTGACTCTAATACTTCCAAAGCTTCAGGCAGAGCAAGCTGAACTCGACTTTGAAGGGTTGTTTAGAATGATCACCTTGAACGTTCACTCCAGCCTCGAGGCGGTCGGTTTAACGGCAGCGGTATCCAAAAAACTTGCGGAGCGGGATATTAGCGCTAACGTGGTAGCAGCCTATTATCATGACCATATCTTTGTCCAGTCTTCCAAAGCAGATGAGGCGCTTGCTGCGCTTGAGGAGTTCCTAAGTGAGTAAGCCTATTCGAGTAAAAGCAGTCTGTCTTTGCCGATATGATAGAAAAATACTGCTGGCGGAAGGTTATGATCCGACGAAAAATGAGCACTATTTGATGCCGATTGGTGGCGGGGTTGAGTTTGGGGAGCTTGCTAAACAAGCCGCGGTTCGTGAAGTTCGCGAAGAGATAGGTGCGGATGTCTCAGACCTAAATTTGCTTGGCGTGAGTGAGAACAGGTTCACGTTCGATGGCGTTCCCGGACATGAAGTGGTCTTTGTCTTCGAAGGTATCCTTGAAAGTTCCGATCTTTATCAGAGAGAACATTTTAAGGGTATTGAAACGAATGGAGTCGAGTTTACCGTAAGATGGGTTCCGGAAGAGGACGTTATCAGTGGGTCTATTCCCGTTTACCCAGACGGTATTCTGTCTATGCTACAAGAGACGAGTCAATGAAAAGGGCATTCAATGAAATACGATGAGTTTAATGAGTATTGTAGTTCCTTTACCGCAACCTCCCATGTGATTCAGTGGGGGGGTGCGCACGTTTGGAAAGTGGGTGGAAAGGTGTTTGCGATTGGTGGCTGGAGTAAGGAGGGGAGTGAGGCTTATATCTTCAAAACTTCGGTTCTCAACTTCGATTTTCTTTCCGATCACGAAGGATACAGACCGGCTCCTTACTTTGCTAATCGTGGAATGAAGTGGATTCAGCAGACAGATACCAGCGGTCATTTAGATGAGGAGCTTCGTTATTACATCAGCGAGTCATACAAAATTGTGTCTATGGGGCTTAGTAAGCGAAAGAGAGTGGAGTTAGGGATTGTTGTGGAGTGATGGAGTTACTCTAGGAAGCCACTTATAATTTAGACTTGTCATCTTCACGTAAGTGAAGATCTCCCAAAGCGCTTGACTTACCAAAGTATGCAGACTAGTTCACGTAAACAACCTCCTAATCACGCTGTACCAGATTCCCTTTTGCAAGGGAATGACGGACACTTTCCACAGTGTCCTTTGTCATTACTAACCTTGCTGTAAGTGCTCCACCAACACCTTAACAAAGCGAGCAGCTTCACCACCTGTGCACGCTCTATGGTCAAAAGTTATCGAAAGCGGTAAGGCTTTAACTCCAACCGCTTGTCCATCCCGCATTATTACTTTCTCAATAATTCGACCCGCACCCACGATCGCGACCTGAGGTGGTGTCACCACGGGTGTCGCGAATATCCCTGCGATAGCACCAAAGTTAGACAGGGTGATGGTGGCGTGTTGCAACTGCTCTCGTCCAATTCGTCTGGCTCTGATGCCTTGCACGGTTTCGTTTAACCATTGGCGGATGCCTGCTTGATCGTATTCGTTGGCGTTTCTGAGCACTGGGACATAGAGCCCATGGCTACTGTCTACGGCAATACCAATGTTCACGTTGGAATGGACGCATCGGGTCATGGTTTCTGCATCGAACCACGCATTCAGTGCTGGCTCTGTTTGGCATGCATGCACCACGGCTTTGATGAGTCTTCCTGAGATGTCTTCGTCATTTTGCCAGTTGTCTAGCATGGCTTCTTCGGTGATAGTGACAGAAGCAACGGAGTGGTGCGACTGCGCCATGGTACCAACCATGGTTCGACGTGCGCCTTTGAGAACTTCCGTGCCGGGGGCTTGTTTGTCTATTTGATCGTAAATGTCATTGTCTGTGATCACGCCATCTTGGCCACTGCCTTTGACGCGCAGTAGATCAATTCCGAGCTTTTTGGCTAGAAGCCGAGCAGAGGGCATGGCTGTGATCGAGTTCTCTTCGGCGTTATGGTGCGCTGCGCCGACCCAAAAGTCATCGACTTCGACGTGATGAGTATGGCTGGAGACATTGCCAACCACAGTTGCAGCATCGTTGGTGTTTGATGATTCATTGAGGCTAGCGCCTTCCGTGACCGCCTCTTCGATTTCAATCAATAGGCTGCCAATACTGATGACATCACCTTCTTCGCCATAACGTTTGACGATTTTTCCGCTGTACGGCGCGGGGACTTCGACAACGGCTTTAGCGGTCTCAACGGTAAGGATGACTTGGTCTAAATCGACATCGTCGCCGACGTTCACATGCCATTCGACAATCTCAGATTCGGCAAGTCCTTCCCCTAAGTCTGGCAATAAAAATGACTTCATTTCCAACCCTCCACTAGCTCTCTTGCTGCTTGTACGATGTCGGCCTCTTGGATCAAAAAGTAGTCTTCGTTTTTGTAGTAAGGCATCACGGTATCAAGGCCTGTTACTCGTTTAGGCGGCGCTTTGAGCATACACATGGCTTGCTCTGAAGTGCGAGTAATGATTTCAGCGCCTACGCCGCAGCTTCTGCTTGCTTCATGAACTACAAGCAATCGACCTGTTTTCTCAAGTGACTTTAGTATCGTCTCCATATCAATGGGTTTGATGCTAGCTAGATCAATAACTTCCACCTCGATACCTGCTTTAGACAGTGTATCTGCTGCCTGAAGTGACTCAACAACACAGGCTCCCCAAGTCACGAGCGTTAAATCCCGTCCTTTTCGAAGGGTGTAGCAAGTATCAAGAGGCAGGGCTTCGCCATTATCAACCACATTCGATTTAAC
Source organism: Vibrio sp. CB1-14 (assembly GCF_040412085.2). Classification (NCBI taxonomy): domain Bacteria; kingdom Pseudomonadati; phylum Pseudomonadota; class Gammaproteobacteria; order Vibrionales; family Vibrionaceae; genus Vibrio; species Vibrio chaetopteri. The sequence goes on from NZ_CP115921.1 coordinate 1,514,118, forward strand.
GGTGCGATAGATACGTTTGGGCTCAAAGAACATAACGGGATCGTTGCAGCGTATCGCCGACAATAGCAAGCCATAGGCGCGTTGTGGTGATGACGGGATAACGACCCTCAGCCCAGGAATATGGGCAAACAGAGCTTCGACACTTTCGGAGTGATGCTCTGGCGCATGTATGCCACCACCAAATGGCGCGCGAAACACAATTGGGCAAGACAGACGCCCGCGGGTGCGATTACGCATTCGGGCAGCATGACAAATGATGTGTTCCATCGCAGGAAACACGAACCCTTGAAACTGGAATTCAGCAATAGGTCGAAGGCCTTGAGTCGCCATGCCCACAGCAACGCCGCCGATGAGCGCTTCGGCGAGCGGTGTATCGATAACGCGTTTCAGCCCAAAGCGTTCTTTAAGGCCAACTGTAGCTCTGAATACGCCGCCGTTATCGCCAACATCCTCTCCAAGCAGTACTACGCGTTTGTCTCTGCCCATTTCATGATGGAGAGCTAAGTTCACCGCATCGACCAGTGTGGACTCCACTGAGGCGATAGGGCTTGCTAGGGGCACAATATGCAGTTGATCAGCCATGTTGTCCTCCTTGCATGCGCATCGATTTGTTGATGAGCTCATCGCGTTGCGGGCGAAGTTCTTTGGTTGGTTGCTCGTAGAGATAATCAAAGGCGGTTTCTGGTGCTTGGGGTGGGGTATTGAGATAGCGAGCGACGGCTTCCTCAACCTGTTTTTTGCTTTCCGTGATAAGCAGAGCTTCGTCTGAATCTTGCCACCATCCTTGGGATTCTAAGAAGGTTTTCAGTCGTTGGATGGGCTCATATTCCCAAGCGGTATCAAGTTCGTTATCTGTTCTGTAACGAGTGGCGTCATCGGCGGTGGTGTGATCGCTGAGTCGATAGCTTATAGCTTCAATAAGTGTTGCACCTTTGCCTTTACGTGCATTGGAAATGGCGATGCTGATAGCATCTAACATGGCGATGACATCGTTACCATCGACTTTAAGCCCGGGAATACCCGCACCTTGTGCCTTGTCTGCGAGAAATTCCGCTCCGCATTGCAGTGCCCTCGGGACTGAGATTGCCCATTGGTTGTTGTTCACTACAAACACCAAAGGGATGTTCCAAGCCCCTGCGCAATTAATGGATTCTAAAAAGTCACCTTTTGAAGTGGCGCCATCGCCGCACGTCACCAACGCAACATCGTGATTGCCTTTAATCTTTAACGCAGCAGCAACACCGACGGCGTGAGTACATTGCGTGGCTATTGGGATACAAAAAGGGAGGTCGGTACATGGGTTATCACTATTGGTGAACTCAAAATCGCTACCGCGTTCGTCACCGCCCCAATATTGAAGGTTTTTTTCCATGGGAATGCCGCGAAGCCACATGGCAGGCATGTCGCGATAGTAGGGGATGAAAACATCTCGGTGAGAAAGGGCGTGGCCAATGGCGATACCTATTGCCTCGGCACCAAGGTGCGAAGGGTAGGTACCGAGTTTGCCGGTGCGTTGAAGGGCAACGGCTTTAGCATCGTACGTTCTTGCGACTACCATGTCGCGGTACAGCTTCTTTAGGGTTGCTTCGTCAGCCCAATCGGGTAGAGAGCTAACTAAGTGTCCTTGGTAGTCGATAAAACGATGCATGGGTAATGCTTGTACGTTCATCTCGAACTCCTTTTCACATACTCTGGATAAGAGTGATGTCGATAAGGCTGAAACCAGTACGTGTTTATACGCAATGTTTCAAACGCTTGGATACTATAAGTGTAAACAAATTGTTAAATTTTGCTTCAAAAGAGAAATGGATTTTTAGTAAATAAAACCTTACAGGACTGATCTTTAGGTGTTAAATGCCAACATGTGACTTATTGTTAGTTTAATATTCTGGTTTTTAAAGGATGAAATCTTTCGAACTGAAATATGATACTGAATGAGAACTTGGAGAAAAACGAATAAAGTGATCTAGGTTTGGGCAAAAAAGGCCAATGTAGTTGGCCTCTTTATCGTTTGATGACAGAAGGGCGGTTACAATGTCACTTCTTCGCAGAGCTCTAAAGGCAGTCCGTCTGGATCTTGGAAGAAGGTGTAGCGCTTACCTGTATATTCATCGATTCGAATAGGCTCAACAGCAACCCCGTGACTGACCAGCTTGCTCACAGCTTGGTCAATATCATCAACTACAAAGGCAAGGTGCCTTAACCCTTGTGCTTCAGGAAAGCTTGGGCGTGGCGGCGAGCTAGGAAAAGAGAACAATTCTATCTGTGTTCCATCTGGTAATTCGAGATCGAGTTTATAAGAATCACGTGCCTCGCGGAAGTTCTCTGCCAATACGCTTAACCCCAAAACTTCGGTATAGAAATGCTTCGACCTTGGGTAATCAGAACAAATGATGGCGATGTGATGTGTTCCTTTGAGCATAGTCGGATCCTAGTTGTGTTTGATAAGTTTAGAGGGCAGCTCGCGGGCTACATAGTCTATGAAGACGCGCAGTCTTGCCGGCATGTACTTGGTCTGGGCATACTGCATTGCAATCGCCCCATGGTAGTTACTTTTTATAGTCCAATCAGGAAGTACGGGGACTACGCTTCCATCATCAAGTGATTCTTTTATCACGAAGTCATGAAAAATACCGATACCCAGACCCTGTTTCACACCACTAAGACGCATTTGAGAGTGGTTAATGGCGTAGCGACCGGACACAGTGACCGTGTGAAAGTCATCATCTTTGAGAAAATCCCATACATTGTCTCTATCTACTTCAGCCAAATAGAGGCAGTCGTGATGTTCGAGTTCGCTAGGTGAAGTAGGCAGGCCATTGGCAGTGATGTAATCTGGACTGGCACATAGCACCAAGTTTGTTGGACCCAACTCTTTCATCACTAGGTTCTCGTCGGGCTTGTCTGTGAGTTTGAACGCAACATCGATACCTAAATTGAGCAAGTCATAGTTGCCATCAATAGCACGCACCTTGAGCTGGATCTCTGGATATTGCTGCAAAAATGGGGCGATAAATGGCTGCAGTACAGAGTTTAGAAAGGCTTCTGGTGCCGCGATGGTGAGAGAGCCACTTGGTTCAGCATGATCCGATTGAGAGACTTCAATGGCTTGCTGAGCGGCGTTAACCATGAGTACGCTTTGATCATAAACCTTTCTTCCAGCTTGAGTAATGACCAGCTTTCGAGTGGTTCGCTCAAACAGCTTTACTGATAGGGCGTTTTCAAGTCGAGTGATTGTCTTGGAGAGTGCTGAGGGTGTGACACCTAACTTCTTGGCTGCAGCGGTAAAACTGCCTTCGTTGACCACCAAAATATACGATGCTAAGTCGGGCAGCAGAGCAATAAGCTTCTGGCTAAACATTATTCGTGCCTCAGATTCACTAATGGTTTTCCATGTTAAGGGATAATCGTTTGCAGCACAATGAACTAAAATGATGGCATTCGTGAAATACACCCAATCAATAGAATTTGGCTGTCTCATCCCCTACATAACCTATTGATAAATAGGATTGAAAAAGGAATCTACTATGTCTGCTTCGTTTTATAAGCAAATCCAAGATCAGATTGAAGAAGTAAAAGCGGAAGGTTTGTACAAGTCTGAGCGTATCATCACGTCTCAACAACAAGCCGCTGTTGAAATCTCAACTGGTGAAGAAGTTCTTAACTTCTGTGCGAACAACTATCTTGGCCTTGCGAACCACCCAGCACTTATCGAAGCGGGTAAGGCGGGCATGGATAAAAATGGTTTCGGTATGGCGTCGGTACGCTTTATCTGTGGCACTCAAGACATTCACAAAGAGCTTGAGCAGAAGCTGTCTACATTCCTAGGTAAAGAAGACACGATTCTTTACACGTCTTGTTTCGATGCAAACACTGGTCTGTTCGAAACTATTCTAGGAAAAGAAGATGCAATCATTTCTGACGCACTAAACCATGCATCTATCATCGATGGTGTTCGTCTATGTAAAGCGATGCGTTACCGCTACGCGAATAACAACATGGCTGAGCTTGAAGAGCAACTTATCGCTGCAACTGAAGCAGGTGCTCGCCACAAGCTTATCGTGACTGACGGCGTTTTTTCAATGGACGGCGTAGTCGCAAACCTTCCAGCTATCTGTGATCTTGCTGACAAGTACGGCGCACTGGTTATGGTTGATGATTCGCACGCTGTAGGTTTTATGGGCAAAAACGGCGCAGGTACTCACGAGTTCCACGACGTGGTTGACCGTATCGACATCATCACTGGTACGCTAGGTAAAGCAATGGGCGGCGCGTCAGGCGGCTATACTTCTGGTAAGAAAGAAGTGATTGATTGGTTGCGTCAGCGTTCTCGCCCATACCTATTCTCTAACTCAGTAGCACCGGCAATTGTTAACGCATCTATCCGCGTTCTAGACCTGCTACAAGAGAGTGGCGACCTTCGTGACCACCTTTGGGAAAACGCGGCACACTTCCGTACTCGTATGGAAGGCGCGGGCTTTACTATGGGTGGTGCAGACCACGCGATCATTCCAATCATGCTAGGCGATGCGAAAGTTGCAGCTGAGTTTGCTGAGCGTGCGCTAGAGAAAGGCATCTATGTCATTGGCTTCTCTTTCCCAGTGGTACCTAAGGGTCAAGCACGTATCCGTACTCAAATGTCAGCAGCACACTCACGTGAGCAACTAGACCGTGCTATCGATGCGTTCATCGAAGTGGGTAAAGACATGGGTCTTATCAAGTAATCGCTCTCTCATTGATTTTTTGCCCTGAGCTTTGGCTCGGGGCGCAGTTTGGTAAATATTATGAAAATCAAAGCACTTTCAAAGCTTAAGCCAGAACAAGGCATCTGGGTGACCGAAGTAGACAAGCCTGAGCTTGGTCACAACGACATCCTAATCCGCATCAAAAAGACCGCTATTTGTGGTACTGATGTCCATATCTACAACTGGGATGAATGGTCACAAAACACGATTCCTGTACCTATGGTCGTAGGACACGAATATGTGGGTGAAGTCGTTGGTATCGGTCAAGAAGTTCGCGGCTTTGAAATTGGCGATCGTGTATCTGGTGAAGGCCACATCACTTGTGGTCACTGCCGTAACTGTCGTGGCGGTCGTACTCACCTATGTCGCAACACAGTGGGTGTAGGTGTTAACCGCACGGGTGCATTCTCTGAGTACCTTGTTATCCCTGCGTTTAACGCGTTTAAGATCCCAGAAGGTATCTCTGATGACCTAGCGTCTATCTTTGACCCGTTTGGTAACGCGGTACACACAGCGCTTTCTTTCGACCTAGTAGGCGAAGACGTACTTATCACTGGTGCGGGTCCAATCGGTATTATGGCAGCAGCGGTTGCAAAACACGTTGGTGCTCGTCACGTGGTTATCACTGATGTGAACGAATACCGTCTAGACCTTGCTAAGAAGATGGGCGTAACGCGCGCAGTTAACGTAGCGAATGAAAACCTAAAAGACGTGATGGCTGAACTAGGCATGACGGAAGGCTTCGATGTAGGTCTAGAAATGTCTGGCGTACAAGCCGCATTCAGCTCAATGCTAGAAACCATGAACCACGGCGGTCGTATTGCACTTTTAGGTATTCCACCATCAGATATGGGTATCGACTGGAACCAAGTTATCTTCAAAGGCCTTGTGATCAAAGGTATCTACGGTCGAGAGATGTTCGAAACATGGTACAAGATGGCAAGCTTGATTCAATCTGGCTTAGATCTGACGCCAATTATCACTCACCATTACAAGATTGATGATTTCCAAGAAGGCTTCGACGTCATGCGTAGCGGGCAGTCTGGGAAAGTTATTCTCGACTGGGAATAAGAAGAGAGCACTCCTTGATGGGGTGCTTTTTTGTTTCTACTCTGCTGTATGTACAAACAGTAGAGTGGAAGATTTGACGGTATTTTACTGGAAAAAAAGCCCCAATATAGCCCCAAGGATAGCCGTCAACAATCTACAAGCATCTCTCAACTCACTTTTGGACAGAAGCCAGTTAGAGCACCAAATCAAAATGGATATTTTCAAAATATCTAAAGTAAGGAAAATTGCGAAATAGGGTGCAGAAAGGCAACTCGAAATCATTTCTCCATTTAGTCATACGTAACAATGGCTCTTCTTTCTCATACCGCTACCTGTTCTTGTCGATACCAACGGTTAAATTGCTCTATCTTCATTGGCCGCGCTATCGCATAACCTTGGGCAATTTCACATCCTACTTCCAATAACAACTCCTTTGCGTCCCAATCTTCTAAACCTTCTGCCACAACCGTTTTGTCGAAGGTTGAGGCCAAACTCATCACAGCCTTCAAAAGCCCCCAATTCTTACTATCTTTTTGCAAACCAATAATAAAGCTCTTATCGACTTTCAACACGTCAGCGGGAAGATCTCTTAAATAAGAGAGGGTTGAATAGCCAGTTCCGAAATCATCAATTGCCACACTCACCCCAAACGACTGACAACGCTCAATCACCGCCTGAGCTCTTTCTACCAGTTCTAGAGCACTCGATTCAAGAATTTCTATCTGCACATAGCTTGGAGGAACCTTATATTGATACAATAGCGCTCTTAGGCGACTGGTAAAATTGATATCATCCAATTGATAGCTAGATACGTTAATAGACAATTGTATATCCATGCCACATTTCATCCACTCGGACACTTGATGAACGGCTTGAGTCATTACCCAGTCACCAATCTCACATTGTTGCGCGGGTGTCTCTATATCAAACAAAAATTGCTCGGGAGTTAGCACTCCCTTATCGGGATGATTCCAACGAAGAAGGGCTTCTGCTCCTATCACCTCATTGCTTCTCAGGTTCATTTTTGGCTGAAAGTATAGTTCCAGTTCATTTTCAGAAACGGCTTGTTCCAACTGTCGCTTTTTAGCATGTCGTTTTCGCTTACTTCTATCATGCTCAGGGTTAAAGAATGCCATACTATTCCCCCCCTGCAGTTTCGATTCATACATAGCTAGGTCAGCTTGTCGAATAAGTTGCTCTATATCTGTGACACTATCCGCCTCCGTCATAGTCACACCAATACTCGCAGAGAAGGACTGTGGGTGAATCAGATCTGTTTTAAATCTCATCGTAGAAATTATATTGAGTAGCTTTGAAGCGTACGATTTTACTTTAGCTTCACTACGAACATTATTAAGGACAATAATAAATTCATCTCCCCCCCACCTTACTAGAATATCGTTTGAAGGAATGTTTTTACTCAAGGTAGAAGCGAGTAACTTTAGTGCCTCATCGCCAACTTCATGTCCAAAAGAATCATTAATCTTTTTAAACTCATCGAGGTCAATAAAAAGAACTGCCATATATCGACCGAATTCATTGAATTTTAGTAACTCACTGACTTTGGTCACCAATAAGTTACGATTAGGCAGTTTCGTGAGAGGGTCATAGAGTGCAAGTAACTCTAGTTGCTTCTCTTGCTCTTTAAGGCGTGATATATCTGTAAACAGAGCAACAACATTAGATAGCCTATTTTGAGAGTCCCTAACTGCCGTTATGCTGACAAGTTCAGGATAAACTTGACCATCTTTTCTTACGAGCCATAATTCACCACGCCAAAACCCATTACTTAACACTTTTTGTTTCAGTTCGGCATAGCGAACCTGAGATTCACTTTCATCTAAAATTGACTCTAAAGAGTGACCCAATAGTTCTTCTCTACTGTAGTCATTAGCTGAAATAAACGCTTCATTAACTCTTCGAACTAACCCCAAATTATCAAGAATTAAAATACCTTCTCTCGTGTTGTCAAAAACACTCGCTGACATTCTCAATTCTTCTTCTGCATGGCTCTTTTCCGTTACGTCAAGATGTGTCCCAAACATCTCTATCGGTTCACCAGTCTTTTCCCATTTCACCACCTGTCCTCGAGCGAGTATCCAAAGCCATTGTCCAGATTTATGTTGAACACGACATTGACATTCATAAACTTCAAGAGAACCTTCAAAGTGGCGCTTTAATTGTTCTTCTGATTGAACAAAATCTTCTGGATGACAGAGCTTTTCCCAAGTCTTGAAAGTGAGTGGTTCGAGCTCTGCTAAGCGATAGCCGAGCATCTCTGCCCATCTTTCATTAAATTTAACTTCACCCGACTTTATATTCCAGTACCAAGTGCCAATTTTGGTTGCTGCAATAACACTATTCAAATCTCTCTGTTCTTCCAGCAGCTTCATTCGCGTTGCTTTGATTGTTGAAAACATCTGGTTTACAACCCGAATAAAACCATCAATTTCATTATACCCACTGAGCTTCAACTCCTGATTGGGAATGGCATTGACTTCATCAACTTCTAACTGAAGCTTTAAACTCGCTAAGGGTTTCGATACAAACCGTTGTAAAAGAAAATATAATATCGATAAGATAACAGCGTTAAGTATTAAACCCGAGAGTACGGCATGAAAAAGCGACTCATACATCTTATCCGTAATAATGCTATCAGAAACACTGATCTTTACTTTGCCAATCTCCTCACCGTTTGGTGATTCAATTGGCATGCTTGTTATGACAAACTCATCACCAAACAAATAGCCCTTTTCCTCGTCATACTCTGAAATTTCACCATTGACTTTTGTTACACCCGAAACATAGTTATCTCGATTAAGAATTTTGGCGAACTGATTGTCATAAACCACAATAGCTTGGTAATTTCTTTCTCTTGCTTCATTTAAGATGATTTTTTTATATTCATTAATAGCATACGCTTGCATCAAAGGAGCAATATTATTACTCAGTGTAATTAAGCTCATTTCAACTTGTTTATTGATGTGTTTTGAGAGTACTTGTTTTTCAATTGAAAGAGTAATCGTTGTATAGATAGCTATCACGAGACTGATGCTGAGCATGATAACTAGCATGGTCACTCTTATGAGAGCGACGGACTTGGAAGAAGCGTTCATTTTCCCCATCAGGTTCCTTTCTAATCCAAACCGAGGACATTTCTTTTAATTTCTTCTTCTTGGCTATCAAGGGTATTTTTGTCCACAGCAAGCACCTTAAGCTCTTGTGTTGATTCAATCTTCGCCCCTTGCCAAAACTCATAAACAGTCTCGACTGAACGCTCTCCTATTTTAAAAGGTTGTTGCATCGCAGCTCCAACAATAACATCCGTTCTGAGCAACTCCAGAAACTCTGGCTCTGCATCAAAACAAATCAACAAAACCTCCTTCCCTTTACCCATTTTCGCGATACCATCAAGAGCAGCTTGATACCTGTTCGAACCTTGTAGCCAAATAGCACGCGTTCTAGGATTTTTTGTTAAGATTTCGATTGTATAATCAAATGTTTCCTGATAACTAAAATCCACTTGCTGATAAAGGCCATTAACGTCTATACCACTTTCATCAAGAGCAGCAATGAAACCTTGTGTTCTCTGTTGACCATTCACTCTCATCTGGGGAATAGCGATAATACCTACGGTGCCGTCAACACTTGAGCTACGCTCCATCTTAGCTGCAAGCATTTTTCCTAAATCATAGGCTCCTTGGAGATTGTTTGATTTTATGTAGGACAAGTAGTCGCCACTCTCTGCTCCAATATCGGCAATGACAACAGGGATCTGGGCTTGTTTTGCCAAATTAAGCAAGGTCACCGCGGCAGAAGAATTCGTAGGAGACATGATAATGGCATCAGCCTTCATATCGATGGCCACTACAAGATTTTCTAATTCTTGTTTAGCATCATTGTTGGCAGAGAGGACAAGCACGTCGTAATCATAGACGTTTGCTTTCGAAGTAACTCCTCTACTCATAATTTCCCAAAAGGGTATTCTCAAATCTGAAACAAGATAAACCAGTTGCTTTTCAGACGTTTCTCCATCCATAGAGAGAAAGAGCAAGCATAACACGATCATCTTTTTCATAATGGTCTCCTACCAAACTCTAGTTAGCAACACATGTAACGCTGGACTTAGCAACATAGAACTAATATTATATTAGTATAAATTAATGTAATGTCTTTACTGTCTTCATAACAAAAGAAACTCCCCATCCCTTGAAGTGATCACCATATTGCGCTACCGAGGTCGATCCTAATCAGCTTCTGCCTCCTTATCACGCAGAACATTTACAAAGAAGTACTATCTCCACTTTTTCTAGCAAAAAGTCAGCCCACTCTTTCGAAATGAACTTAAAGTCTACTGCTTGTTCATCCCGAACTAGAACCACATAGTACTCAACTTCACGCTTCTCTCTGGGAGTCATGAGCCAATAGGTGATGCTCTCTGCTCTTGAGGTGTTGCTGGAGGCTAAGATAAATCCACCTTTGCTTGTTTTAATACATAGATGTAACTCCACACACTCTGGTTTGTCCATACATCAACGACTCCTACAGAACATACACTTTAATGGCCGATTGGTATTCAGAACCATCATCTCTTTCCATCTGACACTCAACATTCGTCTCCATGTATATCCCAAAACTCACCGTCCTCTACGATGCTAAACCATTCTTCATTAGAAAAAATAGTCATCCCCGTATAATAACCTCATGAATAATATTGAGTATTTTGTAGGTTAGATAATCAATCGCTTTTTACAATATGATTTTTCCTAAAAATTAGTCTTGATTGATATTCAGAATGACCTTTACTTAAACTAAGAATGGCAGTCAATGTGTGAGGAGCAGCATGCGACACATTATCGCAATACAAACGGTTCATTTGTCGTCATGCGCACTCGTTTACGCTTTTTGGTCAGATGGCATAGTCGAGAAAGCCATAACCAAAAACAAGCGTGTGGTTTTTTATGCCGCTAGAGGAAATCATTGGAGCGACTATGGAAAAAATGAAGGTGCCTTATATACAAGAGACAATTGAAATTGATGGGTGTTTTTATGTTTCAACAGAGGTGGAGTTCGAATGTTATAAGGGGGACGTGTTGCCACAATGCAATAAAACACCTTATGACATAGTTGACAACCCATACGGGAGACCCGACTCAAACATCGACATATTTGTTTGATATAAAATTTAAGAATACTGCTCATATAATCAGAGTAATACGGATTGATTCTACTATAATGTCGCATTCATTAATCGTGTCGAAGCAACAAACTTTCGCCAAGGCTTGCAGCTACGTTCAGTCATTAAATGTCGCCGAAAAAGCTAACTATCTTTGTGGCAATCAATCGATGTTAGAATTTGCGGTAAATGCTGAGATATCAGCCTCAATAGTTGAACAGCACAAAGATATCATTGAAGCAATTTTGCTGGGTAGAGTCTTTTACTTTGATACTCCTTCAGAATGAAGTTGCCATTTATGTGTTAGCCATGGCAAGTCTGGTTATGTATTTAGTTGAATTGATTTCACCCTACTATGACATTCAGAAATAGTCAGTGTAAATAACTTGAAAATCAAAGTTCCCATACTAGTCTGTTGGACGTAACTTTAAGTTCCTTGTTGTCGTGTATCAAGCACCAAATCTATACTTATGGTGCTTTTTTTTGCCTATCGTACACTACATGTCGGCTTACAACACACAACGTTGCTCCATTTATGTCCGCATTGGTCTGGTGATACCATTTACCTTTACCATAAGTTTTTTTTCGGGGAAATTTCATTTATGGAATGACGCTCCCTACAAAGGTAAAACTGATAATGGGACAGATATGAGTTGTTGCAGAATCTGCAATCACTGAGCTGTTTCGTTACTCGGGCAACTGTTGCAAAAATTGCGACAGTTCAACTACCGAGGAATCCTCGATAGTTGCTTGATAAGCAATGTGCATATTTTGCACATTAGTTAGTTCTATTGCCGAAGCGACGAGATCAGAGCCGGGTTGGAGCAGAGGTGATTTACGAAACAACCTGTTTCGCAATTGTGCAAGACCCTCTTACATAATTGGTTACTAGAGTTTGTCCAACAACCTGTTGGACAATTGGGAAACAGCTTGTTTCACAAACAAATCTCATGATGGTTTCTTGCGCTCTAAACACATCTTGGGGCAAAGACGTGTTTGTCGCTTCTGTGTCAACACGCCCTTGGACAGTTTCGTGCTAGAGACGCTTCTAGCGCGCCAAATGGAAAATTTTATTAGGAGCCCCACTTATCAAACATCACCTCAATATTATGACCATCTGGGTCGTGTACAAAGCAAGCGTAATAATTCTCTGTGTATTGTGGCCGAGGTCCAGGAGATCCATTGTCTTTAGCACCAGCAAGTAGGGCTGCGTCGTAAAATTCGTGTACCTTCTGTTGGCTAGGAGCTCGAAAAGCAATATGAAAGCTAGTTAAAGCACCTTTTGTTTTAGAGCTACATATCTCAAATAAAAAACCTTTTCCTAAGTCAAAAGCACAAAATTCACCCTGTTCTCCAAACGCGAGTTTATAGCCTAATGGGCGAAAAGCCTGTTCATAGAACTTTCGGCTTTGCTCTAAATCACTGACAGAGATTGTAACGTGGTCGATCATATTTTTACCTGTAGTCCAGACAAGCAGAGAGATTAGCTTACTGCATTTGCACTTTGAAGCGCAATGCCACATAACGAATGACTGGATTCTCCCTCATGATGACCTACAAACCACTATTTCATAACATTAAACAGACTAAGGGAAACTTTGAGGCGTCGATGCATGTGAAGGTGCAACTCAAAATGATTTTGGGCACTTTCGAGCTAGATTTGAGATGACCTTCACAATTATCAGAACTCTGTCCACAAGCGATAATTTATTTTGACGATTTTATCAATGGAAGTTAGTGAATAAAAAGGACATTTTTTATGAATGCAACAAAGCTATAGCTCTAATAATAAATGCTAGCTTATAATTTTGATCGATACTTATTTTTGTTTATTTACTATAGTGTAATATTCTTATAAAGATGGTTGAAATGAAAGAATTTTACCAAGTGAACAACAGAATAAATTTACAGACGCTTTTAAGTAGTGCTTCACCCCTCGTCTAGGATTGGAGCAATATCGACATCGACAAATATTTACTTTATAGGCAAAGTTGAGCAAATACTTGCCTGCTCCGTGGACTCCATCGTGTTGAACACAAAATATCGGTATTTACCGGCTGTGCTCCACATTCAAAAATCACTGTCTTAATATTTTGCTCAGGAAAATTTTGATCTACTAGCAGGGCAGTTTAATATGTGATTCCTTACTCATTTTTTTAAATTAGGTGCTTTATTATTTGGGAAAGAGTAAATGCTTGTTATATATAACTCGCTGAAAATTATCAATATGTGAGTTTTTGTAGACTAAACAATAACTTAATATTATTAATCTAGACCATTTTACCGGTTGATGTTTTTTCATGTTAAGACTATTGTTGTCTACAGTGATTAATGAGATTAATACAAAAGGAGATGGTGATGAATATTTTTGGCTCTGTTCCATGTGTCTATATTGCCTCTCCGACATCTTGGTTTCGCTGGTATACTGCTGATCCAACCATTAAAACACCTTCAAGGCTAATTCCCCTTTAATACTGTTGGTTAATGTCTTAATTATATATTGACATCATTAGTTTAGTGTTGCTTTTGATAAGGTACATTGATCCTAGTGTCAGTCAATTATTGTCGAATGAAAATAATAAAGAAACCTTAACTTTTAAGATTAAAGGGAATTTACAATGAGTAACTTACCTCAACCATACAAAATTAAGGCCGTCGAGCCGATTAACTTACTCCCCAAAAAAGAACGTCTCTCCGCGCTTGAGCGAGTAGGGTTTAATCCGTTTTTGTTAAAAAGTGAAGAAGTGTACATTGACTTGTTGACTGATTCGGGAACAGGTGCGATGAGCCAGAATCAGTGGGCGGCGATGATGCTGGGGGATGAATCCTACGCTGGCAGTACCAGTTTTTGTAAATTGGAAGAAGCCGTGAGTGACATATTCCAGTATCAATATACGATCCCTGTGCATCAGGGAAGAGGAGCCGAACAAATCTTATTTCCCGTGTTGATAGAGAAAATGAAAATGGAGCGCGGCGGGACGAAACCTGTCTTTATTTCCAACTATCATTTTGATACCACGGCAGCGCACGTCGAGTTAAATGGTGCGAAGGCGGTAAATGTCGTCGTTGAAGAGGCCTATTCAATCTCGGATCCATTCGATTGGAAGGGAAATATTGATTTGGATCAGTTGATTGGACACATTGAACTGAACGGTCCAGAAAATGTAGCGGCGATTATTATTACTGTGACCTGTAACAGCATGGGGGGGCAGCCTGTCTCTATAGAGAACATAAAAGCAGTACACAATATTGCACAAGAATATAACATTCCGGTGGTCATGGATGCTGCACGTTTCGCAGAAAATGCCTATTTCATTAAACATAGAGAAGAGAAATACGCAGATTGGCGTATCGCTGAGATCGTAAAAGAAATGTTCCAGTATGCGAACATGTTTACGATGTCGGCTAAGAAAGACGCTATGGTCAATATTGGTGGGTTGTGTTGCTTTAAAGATAATGAAGAACTGTACCGCTCGTCTCAAGCGCTCTGCATTCCAATGGAAGGTTTCGCAACCTATGGTGGTATGGCTGGTCGTGACTTGGAGGCGTTGGCTGTGGGGTTATATGAGGCGATGGACTATGGCTATCTTTCAGCCCGTATTCATCAAGTAAATAGACTGGCTCAGAAACTGACTGAAGCGGGGATCCCCGTGCAAAATCCCACCGGAGGTCATGCAGTATTTATTGATGCTAAGGCTTTTTTACCTCATATCGGCGCCGATGAATTTCCGGGACACGCGTTGGCGAACGCATTGTATTTAGAAGGAGGAATACGCTCTGCTGAAATCGGCTCCTTACTGCTTGGACGCGATCTTCAGACGGGTATCCAAAAACCGTCTCCTACGGAACTCTTAAGGCTTGCAATTCCAAGGCGAACCTACACCAATGAACACCTAGATTATGTTGCTGAAAGCCTGATTAGGTTGAAGAAAAATCGACGCAAGATATCTGGATATCGTTTTACCTATGAACCTCTAGTGCTTCGACATTTTCTAGCGCAGTTCGTGCCTGCGGTTTAAGCGACCAATTTTGCTGATTCGCTGCCTTATCTGAACGATGAGGCAGCCATTACTTATTCAACTGAAAAGGACTATTTACTATGGACAGCTCTCTTTCCATCTTAAAGCAACGTGTCCCGCTTGCTTACGGCGCGGCAGTGGTCGCAAGTACCGCTATCGGTGTTGGCATGATGAGCCTGCCTCTCGTTAGCTTGGGAATGTGGTTTTTTCTCAGTCTTGTTGTTCTGACTGTCACCGCGTTTTACGTTATTGCAACAGGTTCACTGTTGTTGGAAGTGAACATGAAGTACCCGATTGGAACAGGAATACACAGTATGGTTCGTGATTTATTGGGGTGTAAGCACGCTCTTATCTGTGATTTCATGATGATATTTAACGGGTTTATATTGTTATACGCCTACATTACTGTGGGCACTGAAGCGGTGCAGTTTTACCTTCGTGAATATGGTGGCTACGAATTAAATTGGTATTTGGCTGGAGTGCTTTTTGCGGGAGTTTTTGGTGCCATATTCTATACGATCCCTATAACCATTAGCCGTTTTTTGAGTGCCTTTATGCTCTTGATGAGCTTGTCATTCGTTTACATCGTTTATGAGCTTAGCTTTAGCGTCGCTCTCAACAATATCGTTGAACCGGCGGTTGAACATCATTACTCCTTGAGCCTGTTGCCATTCGTGCTTATGACCCTTCCATTTTTTATGGCAGCAATGGGGTATCAGCAAGTCATTCCTATGCTTAGGCGACTCTATAACGATAAACCTCGTCGAGTGATTAGGAGTGTGGCTTTTGGGGTTGGGTTTGTGTCCCTTATCTACTTGGTGTGGTTATTGGTAATTATGGGGAATCAACCTCGTGAGACTATGATTTTGTCGGTGAGTGAAGGGAAGGACAATATCGAAAATGTGGTAGAGACCATCAGTCAAAGTGACGACATTAAATCGCTCATGTTCTTTTTTGTACAAATGGCCGTGTTGACATCGTTTATTGGGGTTGCAAAGGGACTCTTAGATTACCTAATGGATGTGCTTTCAAATCACTATAAGTTGTCTACGCGTTACGCGAAGGTGGTGGTTTTACTGCTGCCACTAACACTGTCTCTGACTTTCCCATATGGTTTCTTAATGGCGATAGGGTTTGCTGGTTTAGCTGGGGCTATTTGGGCTGGGGTCTATCCGGCATTGATGGCGTTGGTGAGTCGAAAAAACACTCGTCAGAAGGAAGAGGCAAGTAATGGTTACGTCACATTAGGTGGTGAGTTCACGCCTTGGTTGATATTGGCGTACAGCATGTTGCTCATTTTAACGATGCTATTGGGTTTGTTTGACTTATTACCAAAGTTCTAAGACTGAATGAGAATGGAACAGCATAAAACGAGATGGTCACAAATGCTCTCATGGTGGTCGTTGTTCTGCAAAGTTGCTGGGTGTTTTGGTGTAGTTAATTTGGTATTGGTGGTCATCTTTGTCTTGTTCCTGATCGGGTGTGGAAATAATAGCGCCAATACTGTGGCATTTTATGAGGAGGAGATCAGGGATTTGTCTCTTGAAGGGGAGCAATGAATGCAAGACCTCAGGGGGTGGCAGCTTGAAGCGGTGCTCAGACGAACCTAAGCAGTTTGAATGCGACGTGTGCTCGTCATAACTTAGGGACAAATAACGTTATTTTGACCTACTCCATTTAGATTATCCGTGCCTCCCCGTCCAGGAGTGGAGTAGGTCCTTTTTACTTTAGGTGAAATACCATGAAGCGTAGATTAAACAAGGATGTAGATGAAGCGGCTCGGGATAGGATTCGAATATTATTTGATGAGTTTGACCACCTCTATGTGTCCTTTTCTGGGGGGAAAGACTCAGGAGTTCTGCTGAACCTCGTCATCGAAGAAGCGAAAAAACGGAAAAGACTGCCTGTTGATGTCTTGATTGTTGACTTAGAAGCCCAGTACCAGCAAACCATTCGGTTTATAGAGACGATGGTAGACAAAGAGGAGGTGAATGCGTTTTGGGTGTGTTTACCGTTAAGTTTGAGAAATTCAGTCTCGCAGTTTCGACCGAAATGGGTGTGTTGGGAGCCGGATAAAGAGGACATATGGGTAAGGCGAAAGCCAACCCATACGTCGGTGATTGATGAGATGGATTACTTTCCTTTTTATCGTTATGCCATGGAGTTCGAAGAGTTCGTTGCTGGGTTTGGCGAGTGGTATTGTGAATGGAAGAAGAGCCGTGGCGTTTGTCTTGTGGCGATTCGTGCGGATGAATCTCTTCATCGCTACAACACAATCAAAAACCGAAAGAAAAGCAAGCTGGAGCCTTACGGGTGGACAACAAGAGCGAGTGAGCGCTTCTACAAGGCTTATCCCATTTACGATTGGCATGTGATTGATGTTTGGGTCGCTAATGGTCGCTATGGTTGGCCATACAACCGTGTCTATGATCTGATGTATCAAGCGGGTCTAACCCTTGCCCAGCAGCGGCTTTGTCAGCCATTCGGAGATGATCAACGAAAAGGACTTTGGTTGTACCACATTTTAGAACCCCGGACTTGGCAAAAATTGGTGCAGCGGGTGGAGGGGTGCAATTTTGGAGCAAGATATTGCAAACGGCAAGGTCGAATACTCGGGTATTATAAATTTGAATTACCAAAAGGCTATACCTATCGCTCTTACAGTAAATATTTACTCAATAGCATGCCGCCACATCTTGCCAGCCATTATCGTGAGCGACTGTTTAAGTTTCTCAATTGGTGGAGAAAAAACGGAAAGCGATATGGAATTAGTTCGATACCGGATTTTGCCGAGAAGAAATTGGAAGCTAAAAAGAAAGTCCCGAGTTGGCGACGTATCTGTAAAGTTCTGATTAAAAATGATTATTGGTGTCGGGAGCTTTCTTTTGGTCAAAATAAGCGTCTGACAGAACATTATGTCGATTTGTATGATGAGTATTTCAGGAAGAAAAATAAATTATGAATACGAAAACCTTACGAGCAGTCTCAAATTTAGTGTATGAAATTGCCACCTCTTTCGATGAGTTAGATGAATTAACGATAAAGGAGCGGGTGGTGATTTTCAATTTACTGTCAGATCTGTCGAGCAAAATATTGGAGTTTACGCATCCGGCGCTTAACGTAAGACTGGTGGAGAGTCACTTGGTTCAGGACAATGACTACAACCCTAATACCGTGGCTCCTCCAGAATACCGCTTACTCAAACATTCGATCAGAAGTGATGGAGTAACCATGCCGGTAGTGGTGGGTAAGCACTCCGATGATGGACGGTATGTCGTTATTGATGGGGCTCATCGGACCCGACTCATTAAAACGGAACCGGACATTAATGCGTCCTTGGCCAACTACGTTCCAGTTGTCGTTTTGAAAAAAACCTTTGAGGAGCGTATGTCTTCATCGATTCGCCATAACATGGCGAGGGGGGAACATCAGGTAGAGTTGACCGCCAGCTTAGTGATTAAACTGAAGGAAATGGACTGGACAGACGAAAAAATCGGTAGGGAACTAGGGATGGATAAAGACGAAGTACTCAGAATGCAACAGATTACTGGGTTAGCAGAGGCCTTTAAGGATCGCGATTTTTCTAAGGCTTGGGAATAAAGAGTCGGAGATTAGATGGCGCTCGCCGGCTCGAAGATTGATAGGGTTCAAACCGTTTTTAATCAAGCGACAGGAGACTAGGTATTGAAAACTGAATCCGATGAGCTAATAGTAATGAGGCGGCTGAAAATAAAGATGCCGAATTTCAATCGCCTTGTCGACGCGGCAGAGATGTCCATTATTCGAATCCTAATAGTCTCCTCGAAAATCTTATAGCCAATAGGTCTGAATAAAACCTGCACAATTTAGCTCATGTTACGAAGGACTTTACTCAATTCTAACCAAACCCTATCAGATTCCTTTTTATTCGATTCGGCTAACCACTTTCCATAAACTTTGGCGACCATCCGTATATCAGCATGTCCCATTTGCTTGGCCAAATAGCTAACGTTTACGTTGGCATGCGTAATCATCCAACTGGCATACGTGTGTCGTAATTGGTATTGATTTCGGTAACAGATATTAGCTTTCTTACAAAGTTCCAGCCAAAGCCTTCCTAGCGCTCGTTTACCATAGTAATCATAGTCGCTGTTCTTTTGCTGTCTAACCACCTTTGGGTTGAAAACAAATCGCAGATTTTCTTTACGAAAAGTATTACCCGGCAGCTCAACATCATGAAGTTTACAAGGGTATAAGTAGGTTAAGTGGCGCTGGGCTCTAAGTGCCTCAAACGCTGGTGGAAGGAGATCAACATGTCTCTCAGTATCTGTTTTGGTGGTCTTTAAACCACGTTTATCATAAGTGGAGCGACGGACATGTATAGTTTTATTTTCGAAATCCACGTCTTCCCATGCTAGAGCACAAAGTTCGCCACTACGAATTCCGGTATATACCAGCACGGTGATCATGTTTCTATGTTGCTCTTGCTTACAATGTGATAAAGCTGTCTCTATTTCCTCCATTGAGAAAGGCTCAATATCGGTTGGCAATTCCTTTACTCGTTTGAGTTGTTTGGATAAGTCTTTTTCGACATACTCCATTGTGTGGATCCAGCTTAGAAAGCCGTTAATTGTCACTAAGTTTCTATTGATAGTGCGAGCACTTTTGCCCTTGACGAGGTCATGTTTGAAGGTTTCCAGAGATCGGGCTGACAAGGTACTACAGCTTCTGTTAGAGCCATAGAGCTCGCAGAAATCCCTAAGGACCCAACCATATCGCTCATACGTTGACCGTCTAACGTCATGCTGTTTCGAATTAAGGAATAACTTAGTTAGTTCACCAATCGTTCGGTCTTTAGGGCGGCCCATTGCATGTTTAGAATCTGGGAAGTGTGAAGCGTAGTTAAAGATGCCTATTTTAATTTCATACAGAATAGTTTCGCGTTTGAGTCTCGCGAATTGAATATTCTGTTTGGTAATGGGGAGCCTCAACGATTCCCTGTAGCGACGTCCTCGATAATAGAATACCAATCTGATGTAGTTTCCATGAACTTCAACACCTTGTGGAAGTTTCCCTAGCTGTTCGTCCTGTGCCATCGATTCCATTCCTCTATATCAAGCATCCATGTTCCGTTTACCTTTCTCATTACAGTTGACGGGTAGACGCCGTCGTTCGCTTTCTCCCGTAATGTCTTCGTACAGAGGCCGATTTCGTCAGCAGCTTTCTTTAGTGTGATAATAGAAATTTTCGACTGTAATGACATCATATTAAGTCCTACTCATCTTAGAAACTCAACGGGCAGTAATCGATTGGTGCAAAATTGATAAGCGTCGAGGGTAGGCAAGGTCTTACGTGTGCAATGTCCGTATTTATCAGGTTTAATGTTGACTGGAAAGATAAACATAGTGACCCTTAAAATATCGCAGCTGCTTGCTTTGCGAATTCTTCTAGGAAGCGGCGTGTATGGATTTTCTTTTTTCGAGAGGCTACAAACTCTTTGCAAACACCGTAACCGTTGGGACAGTTTTCGGGTTTGAAGAGTGTGACAGAAACGACCTCCCCCCAAAGTATGAAGCTGTAGTAGGGGGTACTGACGATAACTTTTCCGTAGCGGGTATCGACGGATAAAGACATGGTAGTTCTCCTTACCGTAGTTGGCATTTAATCCGGGCCTAGCCATTAAAGAACAGGTCTTAAATTAAGTTTAATAACTAAACTAACTAAAATATTAGAAAACTAATATAGATAGTGCAAGTATTTTATCTAAGATTACTAAGATTGGACCACAACACGGGATCCTAACGTGCAAACATGTGAGTGGACCTCTGAAGGGCGGTTTTATGCTGTTATCGACCTACCAAGTTATAACCCATCCATCATGAAGTAGTGGATAGATATTGATTTCATCTGTACATGGGAGAAAGGAAGTAAATGGGTTAGAGTTACTGTCTGTGTACTCAAATTCTACGGAACACCAATTACTAACATTTTGATAGTTCATTGAATTATTGAGCATTTGTTTGTTGGATGAACTGTTTAAATTAACAGAGTTCTGCAGATTTGAATCTGGAACTTCTAGATCTGAGTGATAAACTTCAAGCATGCCCAAGTCTAAATTCACAAGAATCGATGTGTGCGTATTGGCATTGATATCGTGGCTGTTTCGTTGATAACTAATAGTGGTATATGTAGCCCCAACGTTTCCGGAAAGGGAAAAACCATCAAACATCTTACATTCAACAGTAAAATCACCCTTATCGGTACACATCTTATCTATCGTCGATATACTAATTCCAAGTGATTCAGCACTTGCAATAAATTCTTCGGTGGCATTCACAGTTGCTGAAGGCTTCGTGTTTGAGCTACTTTCCCCGCACGCGCTAAGTAAAGCAATGGATAAGATTGCGAGTGAATGTTTAAACACAAAAAACCTTTATATCAATCGTTTAAAGAAGTACAGAGTACCAAAATATGCGACCTACAATTGTGATACGCTGCTCGTTTATCTGAGATTCGGAATATTCTCTGGCGGGGTACTCACTCTCGTTAAAACTGTAAATCCTCATACCCCCACCGGGCAGTCGATATAGTTTTTTGATATAAAGTTCACCATTATGGTCTATAGCGTAGATCTTACCGTCAGATAATTCTTTATCTCCAAAATTAATACCTACAGTACTGCCACCTGGAAGAACTGGTTCCATACTATCGCCCCGAACTGTGACGCAAGCGACTTCGCTAGGAGATACGTTGTAGCTACGTAGAATAGATTTTGCAAACCTTAAACGAACCTCTTGAGCTTGCTCAGGTTCACAGATGCGGTAGTTACTCGCTGATAGCTCTTCTGTGGATAATAAGGGTATCGCTACTTCATCTTCACCTAATGGTGTTTTGTTATCCCAAGCTTGCATGTTTCCCAGTAACTCAGCATTACCACTACCGACAGCGGAGCTTGATTTAGGCTGTTTGCCCGTTAGTAACCAGTCGGGCTCTACATGGAGCTTTTTGCAAAGACCTAAAAGGTTCTTCCCTGTAGGGACAGTTTCATCTCTTTCCCAGAAGACAATTGAGGTTGGTGAAACACCAACAGATTTGGCCACTTGTACTTGAGTAAGCCCGAGCTCTTTTCTTTTACGGCGAATTCTGCCGCCAATCGTTTCAATATTCATGTTAGTTATCTTACATCTACTTGATCTTAGTTTTCTTATGTGCATAAATATTAGAAAACTAACATTCAGTGTGAGCTATGGAACGACATTTACCGCCGTTAAGAACGACTGACGTTGTTGCGTTCTTCGGATCAAAACAGAAAGTAGCTGATGCTGTATTTACTACGCACTCCGCTGTAAGCCAGTGGGGAGAATTCGTCCCTGAAAGTCGTGTTTATGAGTTTCATTTTCTAATGAAGACTCCAGCGTGGAAACAAAGCATAACGTAACTGTAGGAAGAGTAGAAAGTTATCGATATGACCCGCAACGAGACAAGGGACAATATTGCCATTTATACCAACGGATTAAGTTGTTTAAGTATAGAAACTCATTGCTAAAATTCACCATTAAGTTGAGAGCTGGTGGACTTTTCAAGTAGGTCGGCTCTACCCATCCGAGAGCGCCAAGATGAACACTGAGCTTTGGGGGCGACTAACGCACTAGGGGAGGTGACAGAATATTTAATTATGTCGATGGTGTCGCTTAACAGAGTCACCAAGATTGTAGAGACGGTTCAGTCCTTGATAACAGCTGCGATGGCCAATACCACGTGGCAGAAGCAAGGTTCGGAGGCATCAGTACTGCATTGATGTTTTCGGACATAACAACAGTGGAGTGATGTTATGAAACGAAGACAGTTCGAATACAAGGGACACAAGGGGCTCCCCAATATTGCTAAAGCTTTAGGGGTATCACCTAATACGCTGAAATCTCGTATCGCCAGGGGCGATGAGCTGGAGCATGCGATTGAGAAAATTCTGGCTAAAAAAACGCTACAGAAAGTTGCGTATGAGTACAAAGGAATCAAGGGGATTCCCAATATAGCCCGAGCGTTTGATGTAAACGAAGGAACTATTTACTACCGAATGAGTAAAGGGATGACAATAGAACAAGCGTTGGGGCCAAAAGCCTTGAACAATCCGATGAGAAGCGTTCAGAAAGGTTGGTCCGGTAAGCCTGATCTGCATCCTCTCTGGCAACTCGCTTTGGGGATATCGCTATGATCTTTGAACACGCACTGATTACTGTCGAGCAGTTGACTGCAATGTACCGTTGCTCAATTGATGCAGAGCCGAATAAAGCGCAGAAAGGTTTGCTTCAACGGGCTGCCTTAAGAGCCATCAGTAACAAATGTACATCGGCATTAACGGAATTAGAAAAGGCTTCAGATAGTGATAACTATCCAAAGCCTGGTTGTGAAATCTCTCGCGAGGAAAAATCGCGATGAAAAGAGTCTTACTGAGAAGGACCTTTTGGTGCATGTCGTTACCACCAGCTAATGGTTGTTGGGTATGGCCAAATAGTGAGTGGATTGCGAGTGGAAAGGGGAACTAGGGAGGTGTGTGATGTCCATCAAAGTGATGAGCTGGGTTTGGGATGTATCGACACTAAAAGGCTCAGACAAATTATTGATGCTCTGTTTAGCTGACCATGCAGATGACAATGGAATGTGCTGGCCATCGATAGAAACCATGGCACGAAAGTCGGGTATATCGGTATCGACGGTGAAGTCGACATTGAAAAAACTCGAAGGAGCAGGGTGGCTAACAAAACGAAACCGATTTAAGACGTCGAATTCTGGAAGAGTAGTGCGCGACAGCAATCAGTATCAACTCTCCCTTAGTGCGTTAAAAACGTCGTCGGACGACCTGGGTATCGAAAGTGAAGGTTTGAATTTTGAACCGCCGAGTTTGGAAGGTTCTGATTTAGAACAGCCGAAATCTGAACATTCAAAATCTGAACATTCGAATTTCGAACAGTCAGAACGGGGCGTTTTCAACAGCCAGAATCTGGCTCGAGGTAGGCCGAAATCTGGCTATAAACCATCATTAGATCCATCAATAGATCCACCAATAAAAGATCTTGCGCCGAACAAGCTAAATCAAATCGCTAACGACAGACTGGCGTATTCGTTGATGCTCAAGGGAGGCAAGATGCACCCCGTTATGAAGTCACATATCCCGCAGCTAGAGAGCCTCTACCCAGGTGTCGATATCCACCATCAACTCAGAATGATGGCTCTCTGGTGTCTCAACAATCCTAAAAGTCGAAAGACCAAAGCAGGCGTGTCTCGGTTCATAGAGAGCTGGCTTAGCAAAGAGCAAAGAAAAGTGCTCAGTTTTCAAACTACCTCAAACGCTCTAAGTCCCTCTGAAGAATTTCGGCGGTATTTGCATTCACAGGGGCGAAGCGTCAGGTTTTAAGGGAGGTGATAAATGGACATAAAAGATCTTGTTTATGTGCTTGAAGGCTCTAATCGCCTTTGGACACCAGAGAGTCTAAGCCAAAAACTTGGGATCACCCCTTGCGATTTGGCAAAGCTCATCCAGAAAGCTCGGAGCGAGGGTGTCCTCATTCACTGTGACAGAAGTGAAGCGACAGGTTTCAAAACAAAATTGTGGATGGCGCCATGATTATTCGACTCTTACCAAACAGCCCAGCAGTGAATGCTTTGTGTATTTGTCATGAACGAGAACGTTTGTACCGACATAACGGTCAAGAATACATGGTTGAGCAGATAAGTCTGATAGGTGATGGCCAGTCGGCGCGGGTGGTTGCTAAACTAAAATCACCATTCGATGTTTTGGAGGATAAACAATATTGAGACTTCTGTTTTTTGAGCCGTCAGAGTGATGCTTGATGTTGAGAAGTTGAACTTTAAAGGGGCTGACCTCTGCTTTTGTCTTAATTTATTGATCTCGCGCTATAAATGTAAGTTGAGCAATGGAAGAATAGAAACACGGAAAAAATTCACCAAAGCTTGATTAAGGTTTCAAACAGTGAACATTAAAAATACAGGGAAGCATGGCAAAGCATCGATAAGCTGGGCAAAGCATATTTCGGGGCGTATGGTCCATATTTCTCACGTTGAGAATGGACTCGCGTGTCACTGCAGTTGTGTCGACTGTGAGGAGCCATTAGTTGCGAAAAATGGAGGTAAGTTAGATAGGCTAAAGCATTTTGCACATAAGGCATACACAGAATGTGTTGGTGAGTCCGCGCTTCACGCAGCAGCCAAACAAATTGTGGTCGATTATGCTGACGAAGGTCTTACCTTACCTAGTCTAGAAGGAACTTCTAGGTTTGTAGACTCCCTGGGAGCCTCGTTGGAGCACAATATTGCAACTAAGCAGAAGCATATTAACGGATATACGGCAGAGACTGAGGTCAGAAAAAATAACCTAGTGGTCGACGTATTAGTTAATCACGGCTCCGAGCAATGGGCGGTCGAAATATTCTACACCCACCAAAAATCGGAAACAGATAAAACTAAGTTTTCGGCGCAAAAGCTTAACGCTATCGAGATAGACATTAGTGAACTGGAACCAAACACGGCACCCGAGAAACTCAAAGATGCGGTACTCGACAGTGCGCCGCGTATTTGGCTCTATAGCTCAGAGAAAGAAAACTTGATCTCTATGAGCAATGCTAATTTGAAGCGAAAATCTGATGAGACGATGGACGACAGAGTTCGTAAACTCATGACTTTGGCTGATGAGTGGGTGTTGAGAAGGCACCACAGAGGCTTTCTACCTGAGATTGCTCATGAAGTAACGATAGATGGACGACGAGAAATTTACACCCCTCCATTGAGGGTGACTAATGTGAATTCTGCGATAGAGAACACTGATCGAGAAGCGGTTTGGAAGCGGCTCGTTACTATTAACAATAAAACAAAGACGGAAGTATTCTTCCTACCCAGCGGTCAGTCTACTTATGGTTTAAGTGACAAAGTACATCTGGTTTACACCTACGAGAGTACACTCCATGACGTTGAGTTAGCGCATTTAGGATGGAGAAATCTGCACTTATGGCAAGAAAGACTTAAGAAGAATGCAGAGCGCACTGCAGATTCCAAGCGTGAAAGTCTACAAAACTTTGTGACCTCCTTTCAGGCGTCACCGGACTATTCCAAATTCTCCAATATAGCGCGCAAATTGAATATGGAACCAGGTCAAATACGTTCTGCTCAAGAAAGACACAATTATCATTGGAATTGTCCCAATTATGTTTGGCAATCGCTGGTCTTGAACTACTACCTAAAAACCAATGATTATGTTGATTGTTCGCATATTGCTGAGAACGATTGGCTTCAAAATCTTTTGGGTTTCCAAAAAACATCGAAATCTCAAGAAGGGAGGAGTAAGTCAGTGTATTTTTGGTTTAAGAACCATCTCAGTACGATGGGGCTGGTTAGTCATTCCTATGGCTTATTTTGGTCTGTTCAAAATGACAGCTTAAAGCGCGGACTGGGACGATGCTTAAGTGACTATATTGGTTGACGACACAGGTTAAGCGCCATTTTTAAGAGGTATGATGAACTCTCTCGTACTTTTCTAAGGCATACGCCAAGCTGAAATCGTGTAAATTGGCGGCATGGACACAAAATCAATACTATTAGTCATCCTTCACCATACCAACGAGGTCACTGACCATCACCTTGAAGGGACGTTCAAGTTAATGAAAAATGCGGTCCAACGCGTAAGTTCAGAAGAGATCGACTGGCACCTGATGAACGGACTGAGCGATGAAGATATTCTTCTATTATTACTGCTTCACGACACAGATATTTCGGTTCAGTACCGCCCCAGTCATATTGAAGAAATGGTAAGGTTGATAGTCGAACTCGGCAACAGTTATCAACTCGAGCCTAAGACATACACACTGCATTAATTTGACTTTCCATAAAAACGTAGTCGTATCAAATCTCTCAAAAAAACACCTCAAGTAAAGCGTAGAAGCACAAAACAGGAACAAACTTGCCCATAATTCTGGAAGTCACGGCCTTCTCTTCTATTATGCATTCTGATTTATATGGTATATAAGGAAATAGTTGACTATGTATGAACCGGTGATTCTTGTCCAAGGAACGTGTGAAGATAGAGCTTCTATCTGTAATGTGACTGAGCTTGATAAGCTCGCTAGAGAGCATTGTAAATACTACAAATACATAGATGGTATTGGGAGTACCGGCCGAACGATAAAAATGGGCACCTACTACGACAACCTTCTATCTGAACCCTATTATTTCGACGGGGGCAGTGGAGGAATGGGTCTTGTGGAATATGCGCTAAGGATGTCAAAAGACGCGATCACTGGTTATGGTTTGCGCTACATGGTTGATGAAATAAAGGAGTATGTTCTTAAGGAGGTCCCTCGACCAGTAGCGGAGCTTCTAGGCATAAAAATCTGTGGATTTAGCAGAGGAGCGGTGGCTATCGCTCAAGCGTTGCAAGAACTTGAGCTAGAGCATCCCGGGCTAAATATTGATTTCACCGTTGTCCTTCTTGACCCTGTTCCTGGTCCCTTTCTGAATAAATCCTATCAAACGCCGAAATTTGTAAAACATTTGCATTTGTATAAGTCGCGAGATGAGGGCAGGGCGGGCTTTGGTGCTGCAGACATTTATCTGAACTCAATGACAAGGTTTGAAGGCTATATCGTCAATGGTGTGCACGGTGATATTGGAGGCAGTACTCAAAGTAATACATCGAAGCTCATTTTGGACGATGTAAAACAAATCCTTGGTTTTCCTCATTGTATGACTCCCAGTGAGCGACTAACGCTGGCGTTTGAGCAGGCATTAAACGGATATGACATAGGAATGTTGAACTATATGAGTCGTCGAGGGGACCGCTCACCTAGCAGTGCTTCGACAGACTTTGAGTTTCCTTATCAAAAAGTGGCGGATGAGTTTATTCGTAAAGTGGATGTTTCATTGATAGGGCGGGATATCCTGATGCCAACCCCCTTTTCCCATAACCTCAGTAAGCTCATCACCTACGACTACACCAAAGCGAAACGTTTTTTTGAGAATCAGACAACACTTCAAGTGAGTTATCCTTGGGCGTTACAAAAATGCGCCCAAAGTCGACGCGTTAAGTACATACCGCGGTATCAACCACTTCTCCATTCTGCCGATATGTTTAAGTTATTACTGAGATACTTCCCTAAGTAACACGCATTGGGAATCGTTTGGTCATAGGGATAAAAAAGCATCGGAGTCGCTTACCTGTGTAGCCAGGATTAGAAATGAGATGTTGTTGTACATTTTCTTTCAAGGTTGTGATTTCAAGCATGAGAAATCACTTCAAAAGCTTCACTGCAACCTAAGCTTAGGCTGACAACAAAATAACGTCGGAGGCAAAATGAATAGAAATAATTTTATCGATCTCGCTGGTGGTGTGTATGAAAACACTAAATACTACACACAATGGAGTGGTACTCAGAAGTCTGAGAACTTTTGGAGTTTCTTTGATGATACGACAGATGACTACATTCATTCGGTGTATGCGGGCGTACCGGTGGATTTGCTCAAGCGAAAACGCATGTACAGTATCGAGCACATTATCCCCAAATCATTCCTCAAAACCTATTTGGGTAAAATAGGGGCTGAAGAGACCGTGATTAAGGGCTCTACAACCAACCCGCTTAACTTTGCTGCGGCACACAGAAATATTAATTCCGCGCGTTGGAACTGGCCTTTCGATGTGGAAGATGATCGCATAGTAAGAAGCTACCAGATCGACATGAAGGGGATCTACTCTGACTTTGGCTTAGACAATGAAAAGGAATGGGTTATCCCGATAAGAACACAAGGGGATTTAGCTCGGTCCATCCTATATATGTGTTTGGTCTATGGGATCTCTGAATTGTATGGGGAGCACCTGAATGTGTATCGAAACTGGGCGAAGTTAGATCCACCCAACATTTGGGAGTTAAAGTACAACGACTGGGTCGCTGAGAAATTGGGAATCAGAAATCCACTGGTCGCAGACTACAATAACCCAGCTCAGGCTTTTGAGTTATTGAATGATGATCAATTAATGAGTTCAATACTACTTCATCGCTGAACGTAGGTGTAATCAGAGTAGTGGGTATCGATGATCCTTCTATAAAAGGAACGGGTTTCCAATTTTAAATTGGGACACCTAGGGCTGAAGCGGGAAGTAGGAATGAGTTGGGGTGGGAGATAGTAGAGTGTTCTGGGAGGCTTAATGGACCCTATAATTTTCCTATTTTCCTATTTTCCTATTTTCCTATTTTTCTTACTGCCATTCGAACTCATTGTGTTCTTTTGCTTGACTTCAAAGGTTGGGAGAAAGCTTGCTCACAAAACGAGACTTGCGGCAGTAAAAGGCTTGCTAGTTTTTGCAGGTGTGAGCGTATTTGTTGTCCTTCACTTGCTCAATGTCTCGGCGCTTTGGCTAGTTCTTTCCGCGTTTGCAACGATTGATGTTGTTAGAAGAACCAGTTTATGCCGAGACTGTATGATGTTTTCTTATAGTACGAGCGTGTTGAAACGACAGACACGATGTCCGTATTGTTCTAGTAAAAAGCTAGATTAAGTAAACAATAGGAGATTCGTTTAGCAGAACATTTTCTTGTTAACATCTTAAAGGTGATTGATAATCAACACCTTTTTCGTGCCTAGAAGATGAATGTATCTGAACTAGGGTCTATGCCCTCAGAATAACCGACAAACATTGTTCTTAGACTCTTCGTCACTATCTTTGTAAAAATGATGTTGAGGTTCACCGTTCATTAGGAGAACGAAAAGCTTCCTTTCCAGATAAACCCCCACTAAGTAATGATCTTTAGGTATTTGGTATATCGGCTTCATTGCGTTTTCGTCTTCACACAAGAATCTGACGTGCAAAAGCTTCACTTTTCTGAGACCGACCATAGTATTACCTTCAATGAAGCCTCCGAACGGCGCTTTAAATGTATCTCCATTTCTCAGTAAAGCTGCCACAGTGCCGTCGTTTCTTTTGTTGTTTCCAATGGGTCCATGCACGTTGATTCGATCGATTCGATACGCATCATTGACCTGTATAGAGTAAAACATATAGGAATAAAATATCTGTACATACATACAGTATTGCTTTGATTCAACGCTTTGTCCAGATGAAACTCAGGGAGCTAAGTTTGATTGCTTGCTTTTTTATGATACGAATGTCCTGGGTAAAATAGTAAATGGATCATCATACACAGTGTCGTTTGATGTAGGTAAGGTTGTTGATGGTGAGGTTAATACACCTTGAGGAGGGCGCTAACAATGTTATACCTGGTGGTTAGTTTAAATCTAATAAGTCTCACTTTGACGATATTGATATCGTACAATTTGATAAAGATATCGGCTCCAAAAAAGCAAAGAAATATCTATCACTTCTTGAACGTTACTACTGGGATCCTAGCTTACTTTACATTTTATTATTTCAATCAACACTTCGGAAGTGGAGATTTTACCACTGAGCTGCAGGCATTTATCATTATGGGGCTGTTAATTGGTGTCGTGATAACGTGTTTTAACTCGTCTTTTTGTCCGAGTTGCCGAAAACTCGCTTATTCTAAGACTTTATGGTCTAAACCCAAAAAGTGTAATCACTGCGGTAAAAAAATACCTAACAAGCTAGGTTAAAAGGATTTCTCTATGTCGAACTGCCCAGTAAAGATGAGATTGAGCATCCCATCCAGACCAACTTAAGCTTAATGACTAGGTCTCAGAAGTGCACCTTGTCAATCTTAGAAGAGAAGTCGTGTAACTTGGTTTTCTTTGATTGAAATCCAGTCACCTCTAAGCGGCCTTGGCCGCTTTTTTAAAGTTGTGTATATTTATACAGTGTTTGAGTAATCAAGGAATGGATCAATGGGTTTCGTCATCGCTCTCGAACGCTGGCCAATGTCAGCCGCAATCAGCTTAGCTACGAAAGGATTAAACACCAGAAATGCCCTTGAAATGCGAGGAGGTGGTTTCGATGCGGTGGATCTCGAAATTGGTATAAGGCTTGATGGCGCCAAAGTACTGAGAGCCGTTGATGCAATGCATGAACATTTAACGGATTGGAGTTATTTCGCTTACGCCTCTCCTGGTTGGAGTAATCATGGAAACCGAGTGCGCTTAGTTGACAGTATCGCTGCTGACTGGGTGTTCGATAATTTAGCGAAAGGCGTTCTCATCCAGAAAAGAACTTACGATAAAATGGCCTCTCTCATTCCCTATATTGCTGGTGGGTTAGCTATTGAACTGTCGAGCGGTGCCAAGACCGAAGTTAAGAGTGGTGAAGTGAGGTATGTCTCGAATCTCTCTCGTTCAACGTTCATTGCTCTCCTCGTGGAGTTCGAATGTAAGGTGAAGAGTGTTTTCAGTGAAGGCTACAAGAAAAAGCGTAAGCGCTATTACCAAAATAATTGGAAAAGATGGCAAGCACATATTGAGATGATTCGAGGTATTGTCGTTCGCTATGACAACGCTGCTCAAAAAAGCTTCGAAAAGCACTTGAATAAAAAATGATGGCAGATTACTGTATGAATTCCTAGTATGGATAAATACACATGAAAGTCGCTCAGGTCACATTGAGCGGCTTTTTTTATGCCCAGAGTCTTATTCGTAGTCGTCGGGCTATTTCACAACCCACCTCGCTTTTGCAGGTGGGTTTTCTTTTGATGAGGCGTTTATGTTTGAGCATCTTAGCGCTGCAGTGAAGCGCCACAAGGTGAAAGTCGTCTGTGCAGTATTCCTGACCACTATGATGGTCATTATCGCCACCAAAGGTGACAGGATAACGGCTGTGTTTGGAAGCGTGACCGCCACCTTAGGCGCGTTTGGCTTAAGTAATTGGTCCGTGGTGATTGGTATATTTTGTACGGTCACTACCTCGGTCGCTACCGTGGTAACGAACCTGGTTTACAGAAAGAAGCTGTTAGCACTCCAAGAGAAACATCTTAAGGAGAAAGCGAATGAAACATACTAAGACAATCGTGTGCTCTGTGGGTGCCGCTATCGCGTTATTGTTGACTGGTATTGTGCCGAATGAGGTCATCGTGTCGAAAAAGGGGCTTGAATTGATTGGAAATGCTGAGCAGTGCCGCTTAACGCCTTATACATGTCCAGCAGGCCATATAACGAATGGGATAGGGAATACGCATGAGGTCTCAAACGAAACGATCACGCTTAAAAAAGCAACCAAGGACTGGGCAAAGAATATAGAAGATGCTCAACGTTGTTTACAGCAGGCGCTTCCTAATACGCGCGTGACTCAGGGACAGTACGATGCTTTTACTTCTTTTATCTTCAATACAGGTTGCACTCGATTCAAACACAATCGCAATGGGACAAAGACTCAGATTTATCAGTACGTGTTGAAAGGAAAGTATATCGCGGCCTGCCACCAGCTTAATCGTTGGATCTATGGGGGCGGTGTCAAATTGAAAGGTCTAGTTATTCGTAGGCAGAAAGAAACGGAACTTTGCCTGAGTAGATAAAGCAACAGAAAGAGTAAAGCTCTGAGTTCGGCCTAAGGGCTTTGTTGTATACATTGTACTTTAAGAGGAATGGACGTGATGAAACCTATCGTACATGAAAATGAACTGACAATGAGTAGTCTGGAAATTTCTGAAATAACGGGAAAGAGACATGATCACGTTATTCGTGATATCTCAAATATGCTGGTAACGTTGGACATCGACGCTCCCCAAATTTGGGGAACGCAGATATATGGTAACAATAACACTCGCAAGGTTGCTCTTTTGAACAAAGAACTAACCATTACGTTGATCTCCGGCTATGACGTAAAAATGAGGCACGCCATAACGAAGCGTTGGCTTGAGCTAGAAAATAAACAAAGCGTTACGTTGCCAAACTTTACTAATCCAGCAGAAGCCGCGCGAGCCTGGGCTGATGAAGTGGAACAAAAACAAGTCGCCGAGCAACAGCTAATAGAACAAAAACCAAAAGTCGAGTTCTACGACAATTTGGTAGAACGCCATGCCTTAATGACCGCTACTCAAGTCGCACAAAAGCACAACATATCGGCCGTCAAACTGAACCGGTTTCTAGAAGAGATTGGTGGGGTATACGACGGTAGGGTCAAACGTGGCCGCGTTTTCACTCAATCGTTTATCCAACAAAAACTTGGAGAGCTGAAACAGACTGAGCTGGGGTATTCTCAGGCTCTGTTCACTCCTGCTGCTGAAATGTGGGTGGCGGAACGCCTATATTCAGAAGGCATCGTATCAAGTAGCTACAAAAGCTGGATGCAGTAGGTGAACTCACGTGCTCTTTCTACCAAACTGATGACGACGGGTCCATTACTCGTTTCAATATTATTGAACTATGAAAAAAAGGAGATAAGCGAGAAAATTCGTTTAATGTTCGGTGATGACAAAGCTAGGGAAAAGTTTTCCCCAGCTCGAGATAGTCAAAGTCGAGTGGACTATTACAACCTTCCCGAGCTTGAATCTAAAATGTTCGTCGCGAAGCACAACCAAGAAAAGCTAGATGCAGTAGGTGACCTCACGTGCTCTTTCTAACCAAACTGATGACGACGGGTCCATTACTCGTCTCAATACTTCTCGGATTGTTCTTGTGGTTGGCAAGGGGGGAGGTTGAAGACATGACCCTCAAACTCGAAACGCAAACCAGCCTAATCGCACTCAAGCAAACAGAACTCGACACAATCACCGCCACCAATCGCTCTCTAGACCAAACCATCACGACCCTAAAACATCAGCTCATCGAACATCAACAGTTGGCGCAACAATTACGCCAGTACAACGCCAGCATTGATAGAGAACTTCAACAAACGATTTCTGAATTGGAGAACCTTACCCGTGACAAACCCGTTACCAATGCGTGTCAGCTTAGCTTTAGCGACGCTGAGTATGACCGGATGCAGCAGTTTTACCGCGACACCTCAAGAACGTCTGATCTACCGGAGCAACGAAGTGCTGATGTTTCCACCTCCGGCCTTGCTCCTCGTCCCAGTGATGCCAATCAAAGAGCCCTTACCCAAGGTGATTAACAACCGAAATCTAGGAGAGATCCGAAACCGAGATCTCATCTGGCGAGCGTCTATGTACAAATGTATTAACCAAATTGATGAGACACGAAAGTGGGTCGAGAAGAAGCAAGCGGAAGAGTAGTGAGGTAAGGCGATAATAAACACGTCGATATTATCTTCACCTTCATTGTTAGCGCCATGCGTCTCCTAGGTTGACGCCACTAGCAGCATTGAAGGTGAGGTCTTCATTTAAATGCTTCAATAACAGAGGCTTATAGAGCGGCTTGAGGCTTAAGGTACTTCTCGCCTAGGGGGCAATTTCTACGGGGGGGAAACGCCCGGGCTCAGACAACTTTTTTTAATTTTTTTTGCTCTTACCGGTTCCGGTTTTTCGGGGTTGTTCACTATGACTGAAGCAGCATTGGCGATGGCGTTGGGCGTTTCCAATAAAACGGTCTACAACGCGAAGCAAAAAGGCTTCAAGCCTGAAATGACGGGCGATGGCAAAGTAGATGTAAAAGCGTCAATTCGCGTGTATGTACGTTTTCAATCGAACCAAATAAGGGATCTTAGCGCGCAAAAAAGATCCGGAAAGACCGGAAACAGTCACAGTGATATTCACTCGTCAACGGAAGGTGTCGATTGGAAAGCCGAAAAGGACAAACAGCACGCCATTAAACTCAAACTCGCAAACCAGCAAGCGGTTGGTGAACTTGTACCCGCTGAAGCCATGATTGAGCTTTACAACGGCCCGTTGTCATTCTGCAGAAACAAGTTGATGGGACTACCCTCTGAAATTCAGCGTCGAACGGAAGTGGAGCCAGAGCTGCTCAAGGAGATAGAGGAAGTCGTGCGGGAAGCGCTTGAACGCTTAGGGGAAAAGGGCGCTGATGAACTTCAAGAAGTTATCGAGACAATACTCGAGCGCTATTCGCACTATTATTGTGCCGTTGAAGAAGAAGAGGATAGTGGATTGGACGATTGAGAACGAGAATCCTCATGCGCAGATCTATCGACCTAAAGTCTTTCAACGGGCGTGGTTAGAAGCCCTCGAACATCCCTACATCGAAACCAGTGTTCTTCAGAAAAGTGCGCGTGTTGGTTACGCTATCTTTATGAACTCCTCCGTGGGTTGGATCATTTGTAACGATCCCGGCAATATCATGATTGCTCAGAACACAGAGAACGATGCTGATAAGTTCTCGGCCAATGAAGTCGGGAAGGTGCTTAACCATTGTTCAGCCGTTCGTCAGCAACTTTTCGGCAAAAACACCGCGAAAGAGAAGAGTTTCCTTGGTGGAGAACTCGGTATTGTTTGGGCCACCTCGGCTAACTCATTTCGAATGGCAACCATTCGCTATCTGTTTCTTGATGAGGTGTCTGGGTATCCGGATAACGTCGATGGGGAAGGTGACCCTATTGACTTGGCGATGGTACGAACTGAAACCGAAGCACAACGAAAAATCGTCATGGGCTCTACCCCCAAAGAGAAAGGCACCTGCAAGATCAGCCGGGAATTCAAACTCGGTGATCAGAGATATTTCTATGTGCCTTGTCCTCACTGCCAACATAAGCAGAGACTGAAACTCGACAATTTTCGCTACGATGCCAATGACTTTAAGTCTGCTCATTTCGTCTGTGAGGCGTGTGGAGAAGGGATTTATGAACACCATAAGCACGGCATCCTGAATCAAGGCGAGTGGAGAGCAACACGTGAATTCACCTGTTGCGACACGCATCAGGTACCCGAAACATGGGACCATACAGGCACGGCCCTCTGTGCTATTTGTGGCAAGCCCGGAGACAAAAACGAACGAGATAAGGTTAACGCCAGCTGGCACATTTGGTCGGCTTACAATGACAACCCAAACACATCCCTCGCTTCGATCGCCGCTGAATACGAGAAGGCCAAGAAAGACAGCGCGAAAATGCAGACGTTCATGAATACCAGGTGCGGCGTTCCGTATTCGGATGCGGGTGAACACTACAAGCTGAAAGGTTTTGAACAACTCTACATCCGAAGGGAGCTCTTTAATCCCGAGAGTCAGTTACCCAAGGCGACTCGATGCATTCTTGGGTCGGTTGATACGCAAAAGTACCGATTTGAATATCACCTTTGGGCCGTAGGGGAAAATGGGGAAACGTGGGCCTTGGATTACGGTGCCGTCCATGGCGATCCTGAAGAGGAGGAGACACAAACCCACCTGATAGAAAAGCTGACCCAACCCTTTTCGCAGGTGGATGGTCGGCAGCTGGTCGCCTATGCGGTCGTGATGGACTGTAATGGCCATGCCTGGAAGGCCATGCTTGAGTTTGTGGCGCCTTATCAAGGGTGGCTCTACGCCATTCGAGGCGATGCCTATGGCAAAAACAAATTTAAAACCGACCTCACGTTGTCTTATAGCGTGCACAAAGAGGTGGGGTGTGAGTATCGAACCATCAATGTTCACCAACTGAAAAACAAAGCCGCTGAACGATTAAACCTTACTAAGTTTGGCAAGAATTACGTCCACTATCCCAATACTGAGTCGTTCAACCTTGATTACTTCCAAATGCTAACGGCGGAGCACCTGATTGGCAGTGGGAGCAATGTGAAATGGGACATCAAACCCGGGCACAAGCGCAACGAGCCCTGGGATCTACTGGTGTACTTTCTCTGGCTGTATGAATACTTGCGACCCACCATTCGTCTTGCCAGTCCTGATAGGCCGCTCGGGTTGCGTCACCTTCATGCAGAGCAAGCCCAATCTGACGAGCTCGAGTCGTATCACGATGGCTATGAGCTCTCTGACTATGAGAATTACTGATGACCATCTACGCCAGCCAAGCCAACCTCGACAAGGTTCAACAGGCCATTACCGAACTGATTGAAGGGAAGCGTCAAGTCAAAGTTGAATACGTCACCAGTGATGGATTTAAAAATGCGTTCGAGTATGCGCAAGTCAATCTAACCGAACTACGACACATCGAGCGAGCGATGCAAGAGTCGCTGAACCCGTTGCCACTGATGGACAGCATTGAAGTGGAGATCAAGTTTTGAGTTATTCCACGACCGCAGAGTCTCCGTTGTTTTCTGATGCGCAATCGCACGACAACACTCGCAGTGAAACCGCGCTTGTCAAAGAGATCAAGGCTAGCCATCACTTGTTGAGAAACAACCCCGTCGTACGTATTGGGGCGACGCGTTTTCGGGCCAGCTGTATTGGCAATGGGGCGACGCCAGTGTTTGACCCTAGTGTGTACCCCGACGCCTTCGTTACGGCGTTTAAACACTGGACGCATTATTGTGATTTCTCTGGGTACGCAAACTTTGCCGGGGTTCAAGCCCTCGCAATTATGACGGCCATCGTGGAAGGTCGCGCTTTTATCGTGCGGCGCCGAACCACCAATTTCATTCCCTTGCAGCTCGAAGTGGTGAGTCCAACCGGTATGGCGAGCGAACTCGAAGAACCTGGGCGCAATGGTTACATACGAGGGGGTATCCACTACGCGAAGAATGGGAAAGCGAAGCGCTACGCTTTCTTCAAACTCCCTAAAGACCACCCCGATTTTTCAGACACGGACGTGAACTGGCTGCCTGTCGAGGATGTGATTGATATACGCGATGTCTTTCATCCAGGGCAGTCGGGTGCACAGCCATGGATCACGGCAGGCGCCGATTTTGCGAAGCAATACAAGGATAACCAAACCGTCGAAATTAAATCCCGTATGAAGCGCCAAGGGCAACAAGTCTATGCCTTGAAAGAGGCGGAGCCACAACCGCATGGACATGCACCTGGCCAACAGACGGAGAAGGAAAAACTCATCGTCAGAGCAGGGGATCTGACGGTCTTGAATGGCGTTAAAGACATAAAAACCGCATCGCCACCTGAAATCACCGGAAATTACCAAGAGCACAACAACCAAGTGCTGAGAATGATTTCGGGGTTATTTGGGATCCCTTTTGAAATGCTCACGGGTGACTTAACGCAGGTCAATTACTCGTCGATAAGAGCAGGGATGATCAACCACCGCCGGTTTATCGCTCAGTTTCGAACCATCTACCTTGAGCCTGCCTTCAATAAAGTGATTCGGTGGTTCTGTGAAGGGTATCACCTTACGCCAGAGCCTGAACTCACGGCCTTTTTTGATAACCCTTATCCCTATATTACCCCGCAATGGGTGTGGCCGGAGTGGGAAGAAATCGACCCACTTAAGGCGGCGAAGGCGCTTGCCCAAGAATTGCAGTTGGACATTATTTCGATGGAGAAAATCGCCAACCAACGTGGCAGCACGTTGGAGCAACACCTAGACAGCGTCCAGCGCAGCAAACAGGCTGTCGAAGAGAGAGGAATTATTCCCAATGAGACACCTATTGCAGTTACTGACGAGCCAAGTGATGATGATGACGACTGATGCCCATCAGTCTTACTACCACGCCCTTCTCGACTACTACAAACACCCCACACAGTTCCTAGCGGAAGGCGCTGTGGGGGCGCGTTCAAGAGACGATTCCCTCTGTCATTTGGCCGTTTTTGGTCCCACGACCCATCGGTTTCGAGGTGTGGATGCCAATTGTGACGTGATTCGCTGCTACCGGGACATTCGGGCTGATCTTGCCGAGGCGGTGGCCGATGAGGCGATCACACACATCCTGATTGAGTTTGACGGACCGGGAGGGGAAGGAAGCGGCTTGTTTGATCTACTCGATTACATGAGCGAAGTAAAACAGTCCAAACCCATCATTGGCTTTATCAACGGCGCTTCTTTTTCTGCCAATTACGCCATCGCGAGTCAGTGCACCGAGCTCTATATGACACCCCACAGTGTAGGTGGCTCCATCGGGGCCATTTATTGCCGGGAAGAGCGCTGTGAGAGCGAGACCAAAGTTCACTATATCACCTCGGGTGAGGCCAAAGCGGACGGTCAGCCTTACCTGTCCATGACCGAGTCAGAGCTTAAGCGCTGGCAAACGTTGATTACCGAGACCGCTCATACGTTCTTTGAGCGTGTGGCAGACGCGCGACACCTCAAACCTGAGGACGTCGAAGCCCTTCAAGCCAATATCTTCAGCGCCGACAAAATGCTCGAGCTAGGGCTGATTGATGGCATCAAAACCGAAGAGGAAATCAAAATGATGATGTCCACCGCCAAGCATCAGCGGATCGTCGCTGAGCTTCACGCCGAGCATGAGCAAGACATGCAGGCGCTTCACCATACCAACCAACAGCTCTCCCAACAGATAGAACAAATCCAGGCCGATGCGAAAGCGTTAGGAGACAACCAACTCCGCCTTCTTAAACAAGTCGATCAGCTTGCCGAGTCAGCCGGTGTGCGCGATATCGCCGCTGAGCTGGTGGTTCAAGGGGCCGATTTAGTCACCGCTAAGGAGAAAATTAAAACCGAAGCCGCTAAGCGAGATGAAACGTTATCGCTGAGTTCAAACCTAGAAGATCAAGACAACACCTTCGACATGACCCAACTGATAAAGGAAGCCTAACTCATGATTAATTCCATCGTTAAACCCGTCTCACACTCGCTCATCTTGCTCTGGACGCATGAACGAGGGGAGATGTGCAACAAAACTATCTCTGCGGCTGCCCAGTGGCCGATGGGGACTCTGGTGGACAAACACGGAGCAAAGATAGACCCGACCACGGCGTCATGGGATGCCAGTCAAGCGTATGGTATCCACATGCAAAAAGGTCAGGTGTACTGGGCGAACTCGGTCTTTAACGATCTGTACCTGCATTGGCCGACGGGCATGAGTGACGGAGACAAACAGGATGTGATTGATCATCTTGAAAGCCAGTTCCTCTTCATTAAGCAAGCGTAACGATAACTCACTTGGAACGCGTCGCGTTCCTACACTCATTTCGAAAAGGTAACCTGCGTTATGGACCAGATTTTTGACCATGAAGCGTTCCAGCTTCATAACTTAACCACCGCGTACAACTACTCAACACCGATTGAGTCAGATGTACTCGATATGTTCATTACTGATCCCGTAGAACACCGCACGGTCATGTTGGTGAAATCGGGTCACTACCTCCAAGTATTGATGCCTGGTGAAATTGGACAACACCCAAATATCGATACGCATAACCCGGAAGAAGCGGTGCCTGTCGTACTGATCCGTTACCCGTTTGATAGTGCCATCGTTCCTGATGATCTCAGTCGCATCAAATCCCTGAAAAACAAAAAGGTTCAGGCCCAAGATTTGGCCACTCTGACTAAGTCGCACATGGGAAAACATCGGGCTAACCACCGTTATACCGCCGCCTTTACGGCGTATTCTGCGCTGAAAGGCATCATTAAAAACAAGAAAGGCGACGTGCTTGTTAATCTTCATCGTGTGATGGGCACGACCCAGCGTCGACTGGATCTGAAGTTAGGGACGGCAACGACAGATATCCCTAAGCTGTTGCAAGATCTTGCTAAGAAAAATCGAGAGCTTTGCAAAGACTACGGTCACATGCTTCAAAGCGGAACCACCGTTCGCATTGGCTCAGACATGATCTACAAAGTGCTCACGCATCAGTCCGTGGTCGAGTTTTATGGCGCGGAGCTTCACCCAAGGCTACTGGTGAAATGGGCGGATGACCCAAATCGAATCAAGATTTGTGGGGTTGATTTCATTGCAGATGAAGTGGAAGAAGTGGTGGAGAAGGGCGCCAGCTATCCGAATGTCCAGTCGGGGTTGTTCTCAATGCTACGAGCACCCGCCGATGTGTTGAGCGGCGGTACCAAAAATCGTGAATGTTACATCACCACCGAACCGAAAAAGCACGATGAGGGATTAGAAATCCGCTCTCGCGCTATCTACCTCCCTATTGTACGAAACCCACAGCTTATCTGTGAAGTTCACTCTTCTAACTAACCTTGGCGTCTCTTATTACTGAAAGGACGCTGTTGGCTTAGGGGCCACCATGAATGTTGATGATATTGTCGCTAGGACTCAAGACGTGATTTGGGAAACGCATGGAGAGCGCGTGATGATAGGACAAAGAGGCCCTTACTTGGCCCTCCGAGAAGAAAACGCCATCTCACTAGAGGCGATGCAGGCATCGAGCTATTACCTGATTTTCAAAGCGAACTCTGGTGTACAAGCCAGCCCCAACGAGGTGATTACTTTTTTGGAA
Source organism: Vibrio sp. CB1-14 (assembly GCF_040412085.2). Taxonomy (NCBI): domain Bacteria; kingdom Pseudomonadati; phylum Pseudomonadota; class Gammaproteobacteria; order Vibrionales; family Vibrionaceae; genus Vibrio; species Vibrio chaetopteri. The sequence goes on from NZ_CP115921.1 coordinate 1,555,199, forward strand.
AGCGGGAACATTGCGGCATGTGTGGTGCCGTCATTTCGAGCGAACTACAAAGTGGTCGTGCAATACGAGCCCATCCCTAATTGATAGGCATGCCGATGGCGAAATTTCATCAACGAGCGCCCCTCTCAGCTCAAATCGATGCGGCGACCAAAACACTCGCACAACTCTCAAAAACAGCGGTACCGAACGCGGTTTATCGGAGCATCAATGCGGTCGGGAGGGTGTCAGAGCGTCATACCATCAAAGGCATCGCAAAAGCAGAGAAGGTGCCCCAAAAAGCGATTCGACCACGTATCCAGCCCATCAAGAAAGCGAAGGCTCGTTCGCCGTCGCGTAAGACCAAAGTGAGATTGGCGCCGCTGATGGCGAGCCGATTAGGCAAAGTGCGTCAGACGAGGAAGGGGGTGAGTGTTGGCCGACATCGTTTTCGCGGTGCTTTCGTTGCCGATGGCAGTAAAGGGTATGGACGATATATCAAAAAGGGAGCGCGGCAATTAGGTAAAAAGCCGTATCAAACGACGACCTTGGATCGAACCTTGGTTCTTCAGCGCAAAGGGAAAGGTCGCTATCCACTGGAGGCGGTCAAACTCAACATACAACATTCAACTCTCAACACCTATCGAAGCAATGTGCGCAGAGCCTATAACCAGATCTTTCCACGAGAATTGGCGACGCACCTGATTCGAGAAGTCGAGAAAATGAAAAGGCGATAACCATGGAACAAAACAAGGCATTGCGAAGTGGCGTATTGGCGCATCTCACTGAGAACTTGCCAGGCAATCTATTCAAAACGTCATTGGACGACTGGCGAATAGTCTCGGTTGAGGAAACCCCATTATTGATGGTCTATCTGGAGGACGGCGAGTTGGACAGCCAGTATATGGAAAGCGGTGAGAAATACTCAGGTGTCTTACAGGTTTCCATTTATTTAGGGACGGGTACCACGGATGCGTTGTTGGATGAAATGGGTGAGCAAATCAAGTTGGCTATGCCTGTTGCTCATCGCATCGAGGGGCTGGCCACGCTTTATCGACGTGGTTTCCGATACGAACGGAGCGAGGATGGGGTTTATCGAGCCTTGCACCTTAACCATATTTACCGATTGGAGTGAACAATGAGTAATTACGGCATGATCCCCGTCGCGGGGAAAGGCAATATCGTGAGTGTGTTAAAGAAAAATGTGTCGATAGAAACCGCGCTTTCTGCAGGAGAGGCTAACGATGCGAACTGGGACCACATTGGTTACTTGGCGGGTATTACACCAGTCACTATGACCAAAGAGGTGAACGCGGAAATCTATTTGGATAATCCTGACGGGTATACGACCAAATCGACTGGAGGTAAAGACGCGGGCGACTTGTCCTTTCAGATTGGTTACGCACCAGGGTTAGCCGTTCAGCAGCGATTGGTCGATATCTACGATGTCTCGAATGGTGAAGTGGAAAAAAACTGGTATCGCGTGAAGTCTCCAACCGAAGACCCAAACCAATACGTGGTAAATATGTACTTTGGACCAATGAGCAGTTTAGGTGCGCCAAGTTCCATCGAAAATTCTGCGGATATGAAGCGTGATATTACGGTGGCAGTTGAAGGTCGTCCTAAACTGGCTGAAGACTTTCTTCGTTCCGCTCTGACTCAACCCACTCGCTCCACCTCTCAATCGAGCTCCTCTTCATGACCTTCTTAAAGACCGCTTGCTTGAAAGTTGGGGAGCGCTCCTACACCCTGAGCGAGTTTACGGCCCTCGATAGAATTCACGATCTCGAACACGCCGTACGTCATCAAACCGAGCCCATGGAGGGGGAGGCGACGACAGAAGAGAAGCAGCAGTATCTCGTCAAGCTTGAACGAATGACATTAGACAATATGGCTCATAGCTTGGCGTTGTCATTACATCATACCTGTAAGGAAAGCGTAGTGTCGTTAGAAACCTTGGTGAAAACGGAGTGGCCACATCGCGCATTGACAGTCGCTTATGACATGCTCACAGAGCTGAATAAAGGGGAAGAGGTACCTGACGAGGATACAGGGGATGTGAAGCTGGGAAAGCGTTGGAGGCGGCTTGGACGTTTGCGCACGATCTGGCCCTGGAGCTAAAACGAATCGACGTAGAGCGATTACTGAGTGAGATATCCCTCTCCCAATATCGCCGGTGGCTCTCGTACCTGAGTAAAAATGGCCTAACGCATCGAAACCAAGAAAGGTTGCTGCAGCAATTGAATGCGGGTGTCCTCAATGCCAGCGGGAGGTTACCAACCCCAGTAACCGCCAACGACTTCGAATGGCGGGAAACCAAATCAAATAACCGTCACATTATGCAACAAAGTGTGGTCAATCAGGTCTTGAAGGAGAGGGCGTCCATATCAATTGGGTTTGAAAATGAATAAAGTTTAAGATTAGTTAACTGTAATGACGGGAACTAAGCGATGAGAATACTCTGGAACATAATCAAGTACATGTTATTGCTAGTGACGCTTGCGATGGTCACCCTGTATATCATTGGTGCTCTTGCTCCTGACTCAAAAAAAGACTTTGTAATTTCAAATAATAACTTTGATGGTTATTACACAATACCATATTCCGATAGTAGATGTGGTGAGTTGGGCTATCGCTTCAAAACGCTTCATGAGAAAGAGGGTTTCAGCACAAAAAGTGCGATGCGGAAGAGTAATTGTAAAGTGACCTCAAGCGGTAAGCTAGAAGGGTATATTTATCCTAAAAAGAGGCCCAACTTAAGGATTTTCTGGATAGAAACCAGCCGTGGAGTCTACTACAAAGACTAAGTAGGACAATTTATAGTCGACAGGCCACGCATTGAGAGCGTGGCTTTTTTATTGGGAATGGTTATGGCACAGAGTTTCATCGACCTAATCGCAACCTTAGATGCCGACACTGCCAATCTTGATCGTAAGGTTAATCGCAGTGGCAAAGCGGTCAAAGACTATGGAAGCAAAGCGAAGGGGGCTGAAAGGAGCAATAAGAAACTTAGTAGTAGTTTCAGCAAGGCAGCCAATTCGGCTTCTTCGTTACCAGGACCTCTGGGTAATGCAGTTGGTCAGGTTGACACTCTCGTCGGTTCCGTTTCACAACTAGGCGTGGTTTACGGTGCGGTTGGATTAGCGGCAACGGCGTTTATAGGTTCCATCGCAGCGGGTCTGCCTGTTTTAGCAGAATCTGAGCGAAGAATGTTGCAACAAGAGCAGTTATTGAGGGCTACCGGGAATGCTAGTGGCTATACGGTAGAGCAGCTTGATATGTTGGCTCGAAAAGTAGCAGAAGCGACACTCACTAATACTGAGCAGGCAAGTAAAGCCATTGGAGTTATGCTGACCTTTCGTTCCGTAATGAACGATCAAAATAAGACGTTTGAACGAAGTATTTATTTGGCCCAAAGTATGGCCAGCGTGCTCAATACAGACATAGTCAGTGCGTCGAAACAACTGGGTAAAGCGTTGGAGATGCCCTCAGAAGGCATGACTGCTTTAAGGCGGGCTGGTCTCTCTTTTACTCTGGCTCAAAAAGACATGGTGAAGTCAATGGAAGACGCGGGAGACGTCGCCTCAGCGCAACAATTTATCCTCGCAGAGCTGGAAAAGCAACTAGGCAAAGGTGCTGGGGCTGGTGGCGCTGAGTCGCAAGGGCTAATCGGCTCTATGGACTTATTTAGCCAATATGTAGATGAAGTATTTGAAGCGTTTACCAAATGGTCTGGAATAAAACCAGTCGTTCAGGATGTAGTTGATGAGCTTAATGAAGGGCTTCTTGTCGTGCGAGATTTCTTTGCACCGACAACGACAGATGAAGCACTGGATTTAATGTCTGAACGAGCCAAAGTTTTGTCTGAAATGAACGCAGAGGTGGCAAAGGCGGGTGGTAAGAACAAATTAAGCAGCTTGTTCGGTTACACCAAAAGTGATTGGTTTAATGACCAACGCAGGTTAACGGAAATCAGCACACGTTTGGATGAACTTAAAGCCAAGCGTGATAAACGTCTCAAAGAGGAGCAGGCGGCGCAGGGCGCGATGCAAAAATCCGCCGCCGAACGTGAAAAAGAACGCGAGCGAGAAAAGAGAGCAACGGAGGAAAAAGCTGCTGAGGAGAAGGCCGCACGAGTTGCAGCGAGAGTGAAAGCTCAGGAGGAAAGAGACAAAGCAACGGCACAGCGAGAACGATCGCGTAACCAACAAACGACGGAGGACTGGCTGCAAGATCTCTCTCGTAGAACAATGGCAGAAAGTGAGTTACTTAATGCCAAATATATGGATGAAGCCATGCGTTTGGCCAAAGTGAAACGTGATGGGCTGGTTTCAGAAGAAAACTATCAGACTGCACTTAAAGATATTCAACAACACTACGGCAATGAGCGTCTTGAGCTTGCCAAACGCCAACAGCAAGCATTGGAAGAAGAGAACCAACATTTTTGGGATCGTTATGCTACGACTATGCAAGAGTCGGCATACAATACCGATGAGCTCTGGAGCAAGACCTTCGACAACTTCACCACAAACTTTGGTAGCGCCTTTGCGTCGGCTGTCATGCAAAGTGAATCAGTAGGCGATGCGTTCGCCAGTATGGCCAGAGGAATGGCTCAGTCGATGATAGCCGCTATTGGCAAAATCATTGCCCAACGAATGGTGTTGTGGGCAATAGAAAAGGCCATGTTTACTAAAGGCGTGTCGAACCAAGTGGTGAAGGTTGCGGCAGAGGCTGAATCAGCCTCCAAAGTGGCTGCTATCAATGCCTACAAATCCACGGCAGCGATTCCTTATTCAGGGCCAGCTATGGCTCCAGCAGCCGCGAGTGCGTCGATGGCTTTCACAGAACCTTTAGCCGCTGCAGCCACCGCTGCAGCGGCGAGTGGGTTGGCAGGGATGGCTCATGAAGGGATCAGTGCGGTCCCCAAAGAAGGAACATGGTTGCTTGAAAAGGGCGAGCGCGTTTACACCAATCAAGCCGCTGAAAAGTTGGACAAAATGTATGACATCCTCCAATCGGTGAGGCCTGGTGCCAGTTCAGTGAGGGACATCAACCTTAATGTGACAATGTCAGCAGAACAGAATCTCGATACAGAATCGATCCACCATCTTGCACGCCAATTTCGAACCGTAGTGAAAGAGGAATTAGTGGACAATTTGAGACCGGGAGGCCTACTTAATGCAACGATTTAACTGGGTACCAGTTGCTGGCTTTAGCCGTATATGCGAACCAAAAATCAAATTGGTGCAGTTTGGTGATGGCTATCAGCAGCGTTCGCCGAATGGAATAAACTACAAGTTAAGAACTTACTCCGCAACGTTTAGAGACAATTCTGAGATTATTAAGGGTGTTGATGATTTTCTGTTCGACAGAGGAGCGGTAGAGGCGTTCTTGTTTGTACCGTTTGGTGAGTTTGTGGAACGGACGGTCGTTTGTAAGCGTTGGAGAGTTATTGAAACAGGAGTTAAGGGAGAACTTACAGGTATATTTGAAGAGGTGATTGGTTAATGAGCTGCAAATACTACATCAAGTTTAGATATGCTACTATGTGCAAAAATGCTTATTTGAGTTGAGTTTTATATTTCAGATGACTACAGCTCATTATTAGAGAGTTTTGAGTTGTAAATAAACAGTCGGAACAATGCTCTATATGTGATAAATGGCGATAGTAAGTGCATGGAGTGTCTACGAGTATGAGACTTGGAAAAATTAACAGTAATGTAAAAGCTCGCAGAGATACTAAAAGGCGACGTGCGAAAAAAATGTTAGCTTGGTCAAAACTCAAGCTGAACGCTTTTGCTGTTATACATAATCCATCCGTTCAGTATGAACTGAAGGATTTTTTGAACTGTCGTTGGTCGTATGATTTTTGCGCCAATTCTCATCACGGGTTTTCGTCCGTTGCAAGCTCTTTGGAAAAACTATCCAAACAAAAACTAGATAACAAATTGATTGTTCAAAGTCGCATTTTAAAATTAATGGCCGCTGCAATGGGTATGAAGTTGGAGGCTGAGAGCAAGAATGCTCCACTAAAACCTTATTACGTAGCAGTCGATGGATCAGGGCGCACTACTTCGATTGAGGACTTTACAGAATACGAGTTAGAGTTTTTCGAAAAGGTAGTTGAACATGGTACCGAGCCTTGGCTTCAATCCAGACTGGCGGAAATATTATGGTTTGCGAAAAAACCAAGGAAACGCCAGTTCGCTCATGCGGCAATATCGAGCTATATATTGATCCCAGCAGAGCCAGATTTTTGGCACCGAGATGCTAAACTATGCTGGGAGCGCGCGGCTCGTTTAAGTCTTCAACTTAGAGACGAAGCTCTTGTGAAGCACGTAAAGAGTAAACTATTCGCCTGTTTGAATAGAGAATACCCTAGTCATAAATTCATGAAGCTCTGGGTTGCTGACCTAATGAGTAGGCTTCATTTAGATTCGGATTTTATCGATGAGGTGGCAGATCTATTATTTGATGAAGGGCTAGCATTGTTCGAGAAGAACGATTTTTTGTCGTCAGAGTCTTATTTTAAGCTATCAAGTACTAAATATGAGCATTGTGAACGGGAAGAAGACTATCTTAATTCGCTTGTTTATATAGCGGATTGTTATGAAAAAGAAGCGGATTCTCGTATTACAGATAGTAATATGGTAGCTAATTCGTTTTATGAGAGTGCAGTTCAAGCATATCGTCGAATTCCCAAAAAACTTCGAAGTGGACACAATGTAGAAGAAAGAATAGAAGCGATTCGTAAGAAAATGACCATCTCTGGGAAAGATTCACTTGAAGAGATGGCTGTAATAACGAGCCCTGGTCTAGATATATCTGACGATGTCAAAAGAGCAACTGAACATGTTAGTAAAAAGGCTGAATTATCTGAAGCGATTGTGTATTTCTCTGGTTTAGCCAGAGTAAGTAATTATGATAAAACATTAGAACTGACAAAGCAGAGCATGCGTGACAATCCACTGGGTGCAATGATGGGCTCGACTCATATGAGTCAAGACGGTCGAGTTATTGCAAAAACACCACCTTTGACATTTGACTTAGGAGAGGACAACCCAGTCAATAAAGCTGTTTTGTATAGAGAAATGCAAAAGATATTCGATTTCGAAACTGAGTTTGTTGTTTATGCGACTATAAAGCCGGCGCTCAACATAATTCTTTTAGAGCATACAGTTTCAAAAGAGTTCCTGATTCAACTTTGTCAAGCATCACCGTTGATATCAGATGAGCGGTCTCGACTAATGGGATTAGGTTTATGGTTGGGGTTTGAGCTCGAGTTTGGAAGTGCTATACATATTTTATCCCCACAAATAGAACATATAGTTAGAACTTTGCTGAAGAATGCTGGTGTTAAAACAACCAACCTAGATCGAGACGGAATTGAAAATGAGAATGGGCTAAGTACGTTAATTGATTTAGACCAGTCTCGTAGTATTTTAGGTCAGGATCTTTGGCTTGAAATCAAATTACTGTTTACAAGTGCCCTTGGTCCTAACTTGAGGAATGAAGCAGCACACGGGTTACTATGTGATAACTCTTCCTCCTCTAGTTCTTCTATTTATGCATGGTGGCTATCACTACGTTTGGTGGTTCACTCAGCAATGGGTTATATTAACTTTGATTTAACTAGTTTTGAAAACACAGAAATTCGAGAATTGTAAGATTAGCGGGACTGCTTGTCCCGCATGCTAATTTATCTCGTTATCGCAATACAAATCCTCTCATTGACTATTCGTGACAACTCAGTCAACTGGTCAATATCATTAAATGCAACATCCGGTTCCTTGAAATAGTTGATAAACGCTTTTCTGTTCATCACTTGCTCTTCTCCGCTTAGCAGTCTTCGTTCAGTAATTTTACCTTCCGTTACGGTAAGTAGAATACGTTGGTGGAAGACGTCCGGAAGCTCAATCGTTTTGGTTTGGGAGTAAGGCTTACGACTTGTAATGAGTTGGTCGTCAAAAGCGCGAATTACAAGAAGATGAAATTTAGGGCTTATCCATATAGCATAGGCATAGACTAGTTCTTTTCTAACCCAAGTTCCGGTGTGTTTACCGCCACCCTGCGTTTTGGCAACCAAGTTAGAACTCTCACATTGCTCGATTTCCTTTATCAGTTGCAGTGTTTGTTTGGTTTCAAGGAAGAGTTCTGGCTTGTACCGTTTACTGCCACCACTGGCAAGATGGATATCATCTAGGGAGTAATAGTCCTCTTTAGATCGAATAATTCGGTTTGAGAGGATGGTTAATTTTGGCATTGTTAACTCCTTTTGCTTTTTCGAAAAAGCACTCATCGCGAATGATAAGTGTCAGGAGGTTCGAAACGGCCAAAAGATACCGCGGACTTATTTCCCCGGAGGGTGTTTTATTCGTCGCCCTCCCGACATAATTCAATTGATAGGATTAGGCTAGGGAGCATGACCATTTAACAGGCTAAAGCCAACACTTACGGGGTTGGTATAGTCCGTCTTTTGTAAGAGGTTTCGACGCCTCAATCCGGATACTAATCTACGCTTTTCAAAATTGTCAAAGTCAACTCCATTTACAGTCGCTAAATAGGCCTCGTGCTCTCAATTCTCAATAGAGGTATTCACGTGCTACCACAAAAAATGTTATCTGAGTCCGTTAAACTACAACAAGCGCCTTTGTTGGAGCTATACGACGTTGATATCACGCAGTTAGGCGGAGAGGTCTTTCGTTTTCACAATGGAACAAACGCCAAACGGGAGACTCTAGTCTGGCGGGGAAAGAGCTATCGCCCTTATCCAGTTAAAGGCTCTGGTTTTGACTTGAAAGGCAGGGGAACGTCTTCACGCCCCAAGTTAACGTTAGCTAATATCAATGGATTGCTTACCGGCTTAACTCTAGAATTTGAAGAGCTTGTCGGCGCCATCGTAACAAGACGCCAGATGTATTTGCATCATCTTGATTCGGTCAACTTTCCGGAAGGGAACTCTGACGCCGACGAGACTCAGGAGGTCGTCTCTCGCTTTGTCGTAGAGCGCCTCGTTAATATCGATGCGATGTCAGCTTCTTTTGAAATGGCACTGCCATGTGAAACAGACAAAGCAATCATACCAGCACGGATGATCACCACGGATGTTTGCTCTTGGCAATATCGAGATAATGACTGTGGCTATTCTGGTGGAGCGGTAGCAGATGAAGACGATAGACCTACAACAGATCTAAACAAAGACAAATGCGGCAAAAGGCTTGGTAGTTGCAAGCTTCGATTTGGTGCTAATAGTCCGCTACCTTTTGGCGGATTTCCCACTACTATCCGATGAAACAACAAATACTCAACTACGCAGCACAGTTGGCACCGGCCGAAATGTGTGGCTTTGTACTGCTTGTGAATGGCAAACAAATGTTCTTTCCCGTTAAGAACATGGCAAAAATCCTAAAGAACATGCGGTGTTCGATCCAAAGGCTTGGATAGATGCTGAGGACCTTGGAGATGTCGTTGCCTTAGTTCATTCTCACCCTGATGGGGCAGCGGTATTAAGTCCTCTTGATAGACAAGCACAGCAACAGACTAGTCTACCCTGGTGGTTAGTCTCAAGTCGTGGCCTCGTTGAGTTTCCTTGTGTTCCTCATCTTCTCGGGCGCCAGTTCGATTTTGGACAACTTGATTGCTACACCTTAATGAAAGACGCCTACGCGTTAGCTGGGCATACGTTGCCTGATTTTCGCTATGAGGAAGATTGGTGGCAGAAAGGACAGAACCTATATATCGACAACTTGCCCAAGCATGGCTTCTACCAAGTTAAAAATCCAGAGCCTGGTGATGTTCTGATGATCCAGTTAGCTAGCGATAAGGCAAATCACTGTGCCGTCTATTTGGGCGATAACGAACTCCTTCATCACTGCCCAAACCGGCTTTCAAACCGCCAGTCTTTTGGTGGTTATTGGTACTACCATTTACATTCGATTTGGAGATATGAACGATGGCAATCGTCAGATTTTATGGGGATTTACAACGATTTGGTCGCAGGTTCAAGTTAGAAGTTAGTACGACGAGCGAAGCTTTAAGGGCACTGCTGGTGCAAATTCCTGATTTACAAGGGCACATGGCTAAAGGCCAATATAGAGTGAGAATTAAACGGCATGATGTAATGGCTGACTCAATGTTTGACGAGGTACTCAAACCGATAGGCCAGAAAGATGTGATTCACGTGTTGCCAGTTGTGACGGCGGCACAAAAAGGAGGGGTTTGGCAAGTGGTTGCTGGAGCTGTGTTGATTGTAGCTGCGTTCTATACTGGTGGGGCGTCATTGGCTGCATGGGGAGCTCTCTCAACCGGTATGGCAGCGGCAGGTGCGTCAATGGTGTTGTCAGGTGTTGCCACGATGCTGACTGATGTACCAGATCTCTCAGACCGAGACACCGTGAACAATGGGCAAACGAACCAGTACTTTACATCACTACAAAATCAGGTTGCTCAGGGTGGCTGCGTACCGGTTCTAATAGGGGAGTGTATGATTGGCGGAAAGATACTTAGTCAAGGTTTGAGGACGGAGTAGCATGGGTAAAGGTGGCGGTGGCCGTCAACACGTACCCTCTGAGAAGCCGGATAATCTGAAGTCAAAGCAAATCCTGTCAGTTATTCATTTGCTGAGTGAGGGCGAGGTCGAAGGGCCAGTACGAGGTCTTCGATCTCTCTACTTAAACGATACGCCGATCATGAACGATGACGGTTCCTTGAACTTTAGAGGGGTCAATGCGCAATGGACAGCCGGAACCCAATCACAAGCACCTCTCTCAGAGTTTTCAGAGCTTGAATCGGAACTCGTCGTTGGTACAAAGGTAAAAAAGGCGAATCCAATTGTCAGAACGGTCACCAACCCATTAGTAGATCGGATTAGAGTCACGTTGGGTGTGACAGCACTTAGAAGCGTCAATGATCGAGGTGATACTTTTGGTACGACTGTACAGCTAGAAGTCGCTTTAAGTGGCGGCGAACAAAAAACAGTTGTCATTAAAGGCAAGACAACCTCTCAGTATGTGAAGTCAGTAGTATTCGATTCCCTACCGCAAGTGCCGTTTCAAATTACAGTGACGCGGTTGACACCGGATTCAAACTCTCAAAAGCTCAATAATGACACTCTATGGTCGAGCTATACAGAGATTATAGACTCGAAACTGTGCTATCCCAACACGTCAGTGTTGGGACTAACGTTGGACAGTCAGCAGTTTTCTGGTGTACCTCGTATCAATGTGCTTGGTCGTGGAATAAGGATTCGAGTACCACGTAACTACACGCCAAGCACTCGAGCTTACAATGGTTTCTGGGATGGGTCATTTAAGACAGCTTGGACCAATAATCCAGCTTGGGTTGCGTTGGAACTAGCGACGAATGAACGCTTTGGTCTTGGCAAACGTCTAGGAAGAGACGGGATGGATAAGTGGGCACTTTACAAGATTGCTCAATATTGCGATGAGTTGGTCGACGATGGGTTTGGTGGTAGAGAACCTCGAATGACCTGCAATGTTTATTTGGACAAGCCTAACTCTGCTCATTCGGTGCTTAGCAACTTGTTTGCGATCTTTAGGGCTATGCCAATCTGGAATGGGATGGTTTTGTCCGCCTCGGCAGATTTACCAAACGATCCAGTATATCGATACAACAATGCGAATGTAGTCGATGGAAAGTTCGTTTATCAAGCAAGTGCTAAGAAGGCCCGTCATACCGCTGTACATGTGAAGTGGCAAGATCCTAATAATGGATGGAGTGAACAAACGGAGTATGTCAGTGATGATGAGTCCATAATACGATATGGTCTGAATACTAAAACGATCAAGCCTTTTGGTTGCACCTCACGTGGACAAGCGGTTAGAGCGGGGAAATGGTTATTAATCACAGAGAAGCTTGAGCGTTACACGGTCACATTTTCAACTGGTAGAGAGGGACTTAGACATTTACCAGGGGATGTCATAGAGGTGGCGGATAACGAACGTGCTGGCGCTAATATTGGTGGACGTGTGCTTAGTATTGAAGGGAATACGATAACTTTAGATAGGCCAGTTGAAACGGAAGGTCTATCGGCGTGGCTTGGTTATATCGATGGTGAAGGGCAAGCGAAACGTGTGGCAGTCGCCTCTCAACCAAAGCCGGACACTTTAGTCTTAGTCGATGTACCTGAAGGACTTGAGGATTGGTTAGCCTGGACACTGTCTACGCAGTCGTTGAAACCTACCCTTTGGCGATGTATCGATATTACTGAAACCGAATCTGGGTATAACATCACTGCGTTGCAACACGTCCCTGAGAAACAAGCGATTATTGAACAAGGAATAAAGTTCGAAGCGAGTAGGCCAACGAAGTATGGCACTACACTCCCGCCAGTGGAACGTTTGCAAGTGGAGGCTGAGCAATATGATGATTTGTTCCAGGTGAGAGTAACGTGGGACACGCCTCAGGCGCCGGAGAAGTTAACATTTCTTCTAAAACTGGTGCGAGATAACAAGATCTATCTAAACACAGAGACGAACGACACCGAGCATCATTTTCGGGCTCTTCCTATGGGAAATTACAATCTGTTTGTTCGCGCTAGAAATCGAGGCGACCAACTTGGAGCTGAGAGTATGGCGAGTTTTTCCATCGCTGCGCCACTCACTCCAAGTCAGATCGAATTTGAGACCACGAATTATACAGTGACGGCGAGACCTCTACTCAATGGTTTTCAAACGTTAGGTACTAACTACGACTGGTACTTTGGGAGAAATAGAACGGAAGTTCTCATGCGAACCCATTACCTCGGACGTAACTACATCTTAAACCACCAAGGAAGAAAACCTGATACTACGTATTGGTATGGGGTAGAGGCTGTTAATGCTGTGGGCAGGAGTCGCCTATTTGCCAAGTCAGTCAAAACTAAGTTACAGCCCAGTGATATCTTAGATTTGATAGGGTCGGAAATTCCGAAGCTTGATTGGGCAAAAGAGTTAAAAGAACTGGTTGAGTACAATGAGGCTAGTGTTGTTTTATTAGAAGACAGAGCAGCACTGGTGGTGAACAACGAAGGACGTGTGAGTGGAATGACCGTGACTGCAGAAAGTGCAGCCAGTGCGGTCGACTTTTTGGCTGACCACGTGTCTTTCTCTGACCCACACACGCTGCAGCGAAACTTATATTGGGACAACAATTTACGAACGTTGGTCGTGAAGGGACAGATCCAATTGCTTGACGGCCATAGCGTCTCTAGTCTAAGTGACATTAAAGGACAACGTGGACAAGATGGAGACACTATTCACACCGAATTCCAGTTTAGTCCCGACCGTAGGAATTGGCATTTTCCAACACGTCCAGGAGATCGTTTTATGAAAAGCAGAACGGTCACGAATGGGATGGCTTCAGCTTGGGGTGGCGTGTCTGATTTGAAAGGTATCAGAGGAAGAGATGCCCGTGAGAGATATACTTGGATAAGGTATGCTGATGATGCCAAAGGAAATGGAATGTCCGCTCTTCCACTCGGTAAATCCTATATAGGCTTTGCGTACAATAAAACGAGCAATAACCCTTCAAGAATTCCTAGCAATTATCTGTGGTCGAAATTCAAGGGAGATGATGGTCTTGGTATAGACGGTGCTGGTATATATCGTATTGAAACTTCTACAGGTGTCTTTCCTTCATATGGTTTAGCGAGTTCTCTTTTTCGTTCTCATGTTCTTCGTGATCCAGTCAGAGACGATGTATTAACGGTCTATGCGATGGAGGAATCTATTGTAACAAGAGCCTCTTCTAGGATGTTTGATGGTAGAAGATGGGTTGAGCCAAAACTCATAGTTGACGGTGACTTGATAGCAATCGGCACTATTCGAGGGGATCACATTGTTGCAGGAACCGAAATTCGCTCACCAAGGATAATAGGTGGAGAAATTTACGGCGTTACTGGTACATTTGAAGGAACGGTAAAAGTCGGAAAGCTGATAGGTGCAGTAGGCCTGACCTCAAGAAGAACCACTTTCATTAACGGTATAATTTTCTCGTTTCGAAGAGGTGAGCATAACCGTTTTAAATACTATAAAGTGTTCAACCTCCGAATCCCTTATGCAGATTTTAAGCGCAAAGGTGTAATTACGGTGAGATTGCATGATATGAGTATAGATTCTACTACTAACCCTAACTATCGAATGGTGCAGTCTGTAAAGAATTGGGATAGCCTTCGTTTGAGCGCTACAAGTTTTATATATACAAGTAGAGGGTCACTCATTAACAGTAATAAGTCATCCACGAGGTTAACGTCGCTGTCGAAACACTATCTGGATCAGCTAGCTTGGAACCCGACGAATCGACAAGCGTTGATCAATGAGCAGGAGCTTAAGTGGTCAATTGATATCGATGCTGCATATGGAAGTGGCTCCCATTACATCGGTTTAGCAATCGCCTGTAATCCTGGGAGTCCAAATTTAAATCACACATTCAACATTAGAGCGGGCTCTGCGTCGATTGACATAGCCTTGGATAAGGATAACAGTGAGATTGTAGTTGACTAGCTTAAATGGGATGGGATAGGGGACAAAATTCGTTTATCAGACAAACGATAAAGGATCTTACAACTGAAATAGCACCAGAAAATGGCCCCAATTTAGCCCCAAAGAAAAAGATCAAATTCATAGGCTTTTGAATAATAATGGAAAACAGGTGATTGAGCTTGAAATGTTCGAAACTTGGTATAAGATGGCGAGCTTGATTCAATCAGGTCTAGATCTAACACCAATCATCACTCACCACTACAAGGTTGATGACTTCCAAGAAGGCTTCGATGTTATGCGTAGCGGTCAGTCTGGTAAAGTTATTCTCGATTGGGAATAGTGTGATTTAGGTAAAGTGTCGTTCATATGGACGACACTTTCACTGAGAACACCACGACTGTACGCTAATCAGTTATTACCTTGTCTATCCTTTGTGAAGACGACATTTGACTTCGATCTACCCTCAAACTATCTACCTCTCAGTTGTCTATTAACAGTAGCCACAACAGTTTTGATTAGTGTTTGTCCACTCGCTAAGCTAATCAATATCACATTACTTATTTAAACTCTTTCTCAAGTTGTTTTTTGATTGATTTAAATCGCACTTATCTATATGCTTTACATTAATTAATAATACAATAGTACGTAAAGAGGAATTAAACATGACTAAACCTGTCATCGGCTTCATCGGTCTGGGTCTTATGGGCGGCAACATGGTTGAGAACCTTCAAAACCGTGGTTACGAAGTTAACGTTATGGATCTGAACAAAGATGCCGTTGCAGCTGTTCTAGCTCGTGGTAATGCATCTGAAGCAACTTCTGGTAAAGAGTTGGCAGAGAAAAGTGACATCGTAATGCTATGTCTAACAACGTCTGAAGTTGTAGAAAAAGTAGTATACGGCGAAGCTGGTATCCTAGCGGGTATGACTGAAGGCAAAACGCTAATCGACTTCGGTACTTCTATCCCAGCTTCAACTAAGAAAATCGGTGCTGCTCTTGCAGAAAAAGGCGCTGGCATGATCGATGCGCCTCTAGGCCGAACTCCAGCTCACGCTAAAGATGGTCTTCTAAACATCATGGCTGCTGGCGACATCGAAACGTTCAACAAAGTTAAGCCAGTTCTTGACGAGCAAGGTGAAAACGTATTCCACCTAGGTGCACTAGGTTCAGGTCACGTGACTAAGCTAGTTAACAACTTCATGGGTATGACGACAGTTGCAACTATGTCTCAAGCTTTCGCTGTAGCTAAGCTAGCTGGCGTTGACGGCCAGCAACTGTTTGACATTATGTCAGCTGGTCCATCTAACTCTCCATTCATGCAGTTCTGTAAGTTCTACGCAGTAGACGGTGAAGAAAAACTAGGTTTCTCTGTTGCTAACGCAAACAAAGACCTTGGCTACTTCCTTGCTCTATGTGAAGAGCTAGGTACTGAGTCTCTAATCGCTCAAGGTACTTCTACAAGCCTACAAGCAGCTGTTGATGCAGGCCTAGGTCAAAATGATGTTCCAGTGATCTTCGACTACTTCACTAACCTAAAGAAGTAATCGTTGCTGCTTAGTGTGAGCTATATGTCGCACTAAGAAACGAATAAATAAAACCCCCGCTGATGCTATCAGTGGGGGTTTTGTTTTGTTTGCAATATAACTTGAGTTTTTGAAAGGGTAGTGTGCCTAGTTTCATTTAAGTAACTGTATTCAGACACTCAGCTATTGAAGGTGTTATTGGGCGTTAAAACTTCCCACCGTTAACCCATTCGCTTTTGGGAGGGACGGGCTCCTGATTAACCCACCATTCGACGATTTGTTTGCTCTCTATGCGAAATATATCGAAGCGAGCTATTTCTGTGTTTTCATAAAGCAAACGGCTATAGGCGACAATCATGTTACCTTGGCCGACAATTTTAAATACCTGATCGTAGCTCCCAACATATTTCTCGGCCGGATCAACATCTAAAGCAGCGTGCATAGGAAGGTTCGTGAAATCGACGTAGCTGCTAGCGCTCTCTTTTCGACCTAATACCATCACATCGCACAAAAAGTCTCTAACTAACTCTTTGTTGTCTTCGGTCTTATCGATATCACCGGGTTCAGTAGGGCCGCTTATTTGATCTCGTTGGGTGTCTGCATTTTCTACATAGGCGGAAATGACATCCCAATGCTCTATTATCTTGTCATTATTGTCGGTATCAAATAAATCGGTGGTTATCCAGTATGCTTCGCCGTTGTTGATGTTTTGATACGCTTGCACAAACACATATTGACCATCGACAAGCGAGCGAACAACGCGTATGTCGCGGTCGTGGCACCGTTCAATAAATGGCTCAAAAAACTCAACAAAGCCCTCTATGCCGCTTCTAACGCCTGTACTGTGTTGGGTATAACGGGCACCCGTATATTTGGTCACGGCTTGCCGAGCATGCCCATCACGGATTCCTTCCATGTATAAATTGGTCGCATTGTTCAGTTTCTGACTCATCAGTTAACCCCTGTCCTTTCGTCGACACATTCAAAGCTTAAGCCTAGTTGAATATTGTTGTACTCGTGAGGAAAAAAGCCCGGTGAACAGTATCCACCGGGCTTTCTTACAAAAGCTGTTGCTTGTTGGTTGATTGTGTGTTTTTTAATGATTTTGTAAATGACAATAGTGCTATCTTAGATATAAAATATTACAAATAAAAGTAAAGCAGAGGGCATAATATGTATTGCATCACAGAATTGAAATCAGCTTGATTATTGTTGGTTTGTAGGTGGAACTACTAAAATATCGCTATTTATCAGTGATTAACGGATTGATTTAGTGGTTTCAAGCACGAACCAAGCTGCTAGTTCACATAGTCCTGGTGATGTAGATCACAGATAAATTCTCTCAAACCCCTTAATATATTTGTCATACATTAACACAAGCACTATTAGGGTTTGAATATGAACAACCTGTCTAAAGTAACCATCGCAGTTACGACTCTACTTGCGACAACCGCCGTTTCTGCAGCTTCTTTTAACGTACGTCATGAGTATAAGAACGAAACTAAGCAGCACGCTTCACGTGTAAAGCTTGCGGATAACATCGGCAACTTCCTTGTCGATATTGAAGCTAAGTTCAAAGGTCAAAACGGCAAGTTTATGGAAGACCTGCAAAACAACGGTTGGGAACTTGGCTTGAACTATCGTCATGTTTTGAACGACAATTGGACTCTAACATACGGTATGCCTATTGAAGGTCGTAGTGCGGGCATGACGTACAAGCCTCAGCTTCGTGCGACTTATCAAGTTGACAGTATTGATGGCTTAAGCCTGAGTGCTCGTTACCGCTACGATATTAAACACACTAATGAGTCTACGTCGTACGAAGAGAACGACCAGGGTGGCTATGATCAAGTTGTAAACGCAAGCAAAGATGAGCGTCGTCACCGTATTACAGCAAACATCAACTACGCTCTAGATGACTGGCGTTTTGGCTTTGAAGGTAACTATTACAAAGCAGAAGGTTACAACCTATACAACAACAAAAACACCAACTATGAGCTAAATGCAACAGTCGCTAAGAAGTTGGGTCAGTGGACACCATCTGTTGAATTTGGTGATGTAAACGTGAGTTCTACTAGCGATAAGCGTGAGTTACGTAGCCGTATCGGTTTGACGTACAGCTTCTAAGCGAAACATAAAGGCTAACCTTGGTCTTTATCGAAGGCTCTCATCAATGAGAGCCTTTATTGTTTCTGGAGCCATATAGGCGCCGTTTGTGACGGTTCCCGTTGTCAACTTTGTGGTTGTTTCTTCGCGTAATGTCGAATGGTATAGCTCACAATACAAATGAAATGGCAGAAACTGCGAAGAGTTTATCAAGTCTTAAAGCAATAGATTTGATAATATTGTATTATTTAAAATGGTTTCTAAATCTTAATTTTTATCCGGAGCAGTATATGGCTACTTTTTCACTTGTAGAAGATGCAAGTCGTAAGATTCATGTTCACGTTGCCAGGCAGATTGCTAGACAAATATTGTCTGGAAAGTTGAGTGAAGGTGAAAAACTACCGAACGAGGTGTCACTGTGTGAATCATTCGGTGTCAGTCGTACCGCTTTGAGGGAGTCTACAAAGTTACTTTCGGCAAAGGGGTTGATAGCATCACGTCCTAAGATAGGCACGGCCGTTCTACCCAGGACAGAGTGGCATTTTCTCGATCCTCAATTGCTTCATTGGATTCAAGACCTTGAAGATACCAAACTGTTTCTGTCTCAATTTCTTGGCTTACGAAAAGCGATAGAGCCCGAAGCCTGTGCATTATGCGCGAAATACGCAACAGCGGAGCAGCGCAAATCTCTTTCTCTAATTTTTCAAAAGATGACACTTGCCGCGGAAGCGAACGATCAACAAGAGTGGACCATCAACGACCATCTATTCCATCAAACCATCTTTTTTGCTACCGGAAATCAATTCTACGTACCATTTGGCAATATACTGGAAACTATCTTTAAGCAGTTTCTGGGTGAATCCGCAGAGGGTGGACGCTTCTGTCTAAACGAACATAGAGCAATATACGAAGCGATTATGTCGGGCAGGGCAGACGATGCTCGAAACGCATCGATGTACTTGTTGAATGACGAGAACCAGAGGTTGTCGAAGGTTGCCAATGGCTAACCAATGTCCCACGCGATTGATTTAACCTAATTTCACTCAGTGGTTTGAATAATTCGATTAAAAAAATAGGCCTCAACGTTGTTGAGGCCTATTGCGTTATTTAGTGCAGCAAACTGGACGCCTATGTTTTATCGGTATCCAACTAAACCATGCCCATTAAACCAAGCCGAATGAGCCTTCCCATGAGAACGTTTGACCGGCAAATTCAACGCTGTGTTGACCTTGTTGTTCATCTTCCGAGAGATTGCTGATAGCAAAGCAATAGGTTTTACCTGTCGTCATGTTGATTTGAATGACTGTAGCGATGTCATTGTTACCTACAACACCCACTGATTCTACTAAGCCACGAGCATTGACAGATTGCTCAAACTCTTCATTGAAGTAACCGTGAGTCTCTAGTACTGATGCGAATACATGATCTTTACCCGTTTGGCGCATGATCATTGCAGGCTCACTACGTAGGTTGAAGTCAGGGTCATTTGCACCTAGTCGAGCAAAGATTACTTCGCTGTCTTTATTGGCACTTGTCACAAGTGAATAGTAGCTGTTATTAACCAACCAGCTCACAAGCGAGCTGTCTTCAACGCTGCCAGAACCTAGGTTCCAAAGGTGCTGATAACCGTCAGATTCGCCAAGTGGCTTTAATGTTGCTTCGGTTTGATACTCGAAATCGGTACGAATGATTTGGCCTGAATAATGAACAGGAAGATCATACTGATGTTCTGCCTCTGACTGGATTCGGTATACGTCGACAACCAGTGGTTTTTCAAACTCTGGCAATTCAGCAAGCAGGATGCTGCGCTGCATATGTACGCCGTCGTAGTAGCCAGAAATTCGGCCGCTCATGCCTTGAAGCTTGTCGTTTGAGATGTCAAAGAAATGCTTCTCACCAAATTTAGATTCAGCAAGTGCGGTGTTGAAGTTATTCTGCGTCTTCTGATTTACAGTGACCGTGTTGTGAGCGACAGTTTGCTTACAGTATGACTTGTTTTCTGGGATGTAGCGTCCACCAAATTTAGGCTCTACGTTGACCCAGCGTCCATAGCCATAATCGTGAAGTACTTCGTGGCCACGGTTGAATATACTCAAGTGAAGACCATCATAGTGACCATGATCGAGTGCTGAATGATACTGGTGATCTGAACCGTGCTGGCCGAACCAAATCAGTGCCATGGTATCGTCGTCTTGGTTATCACGGTGACGAAGAATACCTAAACCACCTTTTTCACCTTGAGACCCATCTGTTAGGTATAAGCTACCCCAGTTGAATGGCTTGATCTCGTCCGCTGCTTCCACAGCATTCGATAGAGTTAGGCCAGACGAATGTACCCAAACATTTTGCTGGTGGTTTGCCATAGCAAGCAAAGTTTCTGCTTTTTCATAGCGATGGAAGCAGACACTCGTTGCCATAACGACGCCTTCATCGTTGATCGAGATGGTCTTCGATGAGTCGTTACAAGCGGGTAGGGAGCCATCAGGAAATGCCGTTTTGAATACCGCGTAAGAGGTAGTCTTGATAACCGAGTCGTTAAACTGGTAGATAGCTAACTCAGGTTGGCGACGTTCAATGGCTTCTGCAAACAGGTAGATTGGTCGCAATGAGAAACGATGATAGTACGGCCCTTCCATGTAGTAACCATCTGGCGAGAATAGCTGATCTAATTGAGCAAGAAAGCCACCACTCACTTTGTCGAGTTTCAATCCATAGAGCGCTTTATTAACAGACTCTTGATCGTTGATCGCGTAACCACAGATACCTACAGCTGCAACTGCCCAAAGACCATGGTTGTGAACGATATCGAAGTCGTGACCATAGGTTACAACGAAAAGATCGATCATTTGCTTAAACAGGTCATTTTCGATAAGGGCTTTTTGCTCTTCATCTAGCGTGTGATAAATACAAGAATACGCACATGAGGCGTACAGCATCCACAT
Organism: Vibrio sp. CB1-14; assembly: GCF_040412085.2. Taxonomy (NCBI): domain Bacteria; kingdom Pseudomonadati; phylum Pseudomonadota; class Gammaproteobacteria; order Vibrionales; family Vibrionaceae; genus Vibrio; species Vibrio chaetopteri. Next base: position 1,576,226 of record NZ_CP115921.1, read on the forward strand.
GTTTTCATTAAGAGTCTGATGGAAGATTTTGCCTGGAGGGTTGGTATCTTTACTGGTGTTGCTTTCTAGAGTTGGATACACCTTGGCATAAGCCGTCAGCATTTCAACGATGTAATCGCGGTATTTCTGCTCTTCCGTAATCAAGAACAAGCGTCCCGCTAAGTCGATATGGATGTAGTTTTGTTTGTGGCGGTTGTGTTCGTAACCACCACCTTCACCATGACCAGGAACCTCAATACCTACTTGTGTCATGTACGCATCTGTCTGCTTAATGTCGCGCGCCAGTGCTTTTCCCATAAGGCTATCCGTGCCTAAAGCTTTACGAAGCTCAGCGGCTTCTTCAAAGTTCATTAAAAGAGGTTGATAGCTCATTATTGTTTCTCCTCGGTGGATTAGTATACAACTTACCCGTTGGAACTAACCCGGTTGATTGCTTGGAGCGAAACTCTATCGCTTGCGCTGTTGAGTCTTGCTCACTAAATTGGTCTCTGCATACAATGGTAATACAATAGCATCTTAAAGCCTAGTTAGAGTCGATAGAATGATGATTGAAGTCACTATGTAATTTGTAAAACACTGTTTATTAATGATTATATTTGAATGTTTAGCTGTATTTGTTGATGTGTATTGCAAACGATTAACTTTTTCTTGTTAAGCTAATATTGAGCTAGATCACAGTTTTATGGGTATATTGTATTACAAAAGCGTTTTTGATTTATAGTACATACTAGTTAGAACTTAGAGTGAACCTTAAGTGGAGAATCAACATGAATCCTTTCTTTATAAATGACGAGCACGCATGGGACGATCTAGGCGATGGTATAAAGCGCAAGATCGTAGCGTACACTGATGACTTGATGGCTGTTCACCTGTGCTTTGATAAAGGAGCGATTGGTTATCCTCACACTCACGAAATTCATGATCAAATTGGCTACGTTGTACGTGGTAGTTTCGAAGCGGAAATTGATGGCGAAAAGCAAGTGCTTAAAGAAGGCGATGCTTACTTTGCTCGCAAGCTAGCGATGCACGGTGCCGTAGCGTTAGAGCAGGATAGTATTCTTCTAGACATCTTTAACCCTGCTCGCGAAGACTTTTTGAAATAATCAATTAAGCAATCACTGTTGCAAAGGTAACACCCATGAAAAATACTAATATTGCAGTTCTTGGCGAGTGTATGGTTGAGCTCCAGAAGAAAAATGGCCAGCTACAGCAAACATTCGGCGGTGATACTCTAAATACCGCTCTATACCTATCTAGGCTAACGAGAGCGCATGATGTCAACGTCAGTTATGTAACGGCATTAGGTCACGACGAGTTCAGTGGTGAAATGCTCAGCACTTGGCAAAAAGAGGGTATCGATACCTCTAATGTCCTTCAAATCAAAGACAAAAACCCAGGCATCTACTACATTGAGACAGATGAAACAGGTGAGCGTTACTTCCACTATTGGAGAAACGAGGCTGCGGCAAAATTCATCTTTGAACAACCAGAGTCATCGGCTCTTGTTGAGAAACTACTTGGCTACGATTCGCTGTATCTAAGCGGCATCACGTTGGCAATTCTTACACCAGCTGGTCGTGAAAAGCTGATTGAGACTCTAAAGCAATTCAAAGAACGCGGTGGTAAAGTCTTCTTTGATAACAACTACCGTCCGAAGCTCTGGAGTGATGAGCAAGAAGCGATTAACTGGTATGAGCAAGTTCTATCAATGACCGACATCGCGATGCTGACGTTTGATGACGAACAAGCATTATACGGTGATAAAGAGTTAGATGACTGTATTAATCGTACTTCAGGGCTTGGCGTGAAAGAGATTATCATCAAACGTGGTGCGGAAGCGTGTTTGGTTGTTGAAGGTGACAATCGTGAGTTTGTAGCACCTAACCCAGTGTCGAATGTTATCGATACCACTGCTGCTGGCGATTCATTCAGTGCTGGTTTCCTCGCGAAACGCCTAACAGGCGGTACTGCGCAAGAGTCTGCTTTTAGCGGGCACTGCATGGCAGGACAAGTAATTCAGCACAAAGGCGCGATCATTCCTCTGACTGAAATGCCAGAACTATCCCTATAAATCCCAAAGGCTCGCGTTACTGCGGGCTTTTCTAGAACATGAGTTTGAAAATTATGACAACCTTAAACGAACAGCTAGCAAAGCTAAAAGTTATTCCAGTAATCGCTATCAATAACGTTGAGCACGCCATTCCACTTGGCCGTGCATTAGTAGAAAATGGCATGCCATGTGCGGAGATCACGCTACGTACTGAATGTGCAATTGATGCAATCAAAGCGATGCGCGAAGCGTTTCCAGAAATGCTGATCGGTTCTGGCACGGTACTCACTAATGAGCAGGTTGATGCGTCAATTGAAGCTGGTGTAGATTTTATCGTAAGCCCAGGCTTCAACCCTCGCACTGTTCAATACTGTATTGATAAAGGTGTGGCGATCGTCCCTGGTGTGAACAACCCTAGTCTGGTTGAGCAGGCGATGGAAATGGGTCTTCGTACATTGAAATTCTTCCCTGCGGAGCCTTCGGGCGGTGTTGGCATGCTTAAAGCGTTGTCAGCTGTTTACCCAGTAAACTTCATGCCAACGGGTGGCGTTAGCTTGAACAATGTTGACGACTACCTATCTATTTCATCAGTTCTAGCGTGTGGTGGTACTTGGATGGTTCCAACCAAGCTGATGGATGAAGGTAAGTGGGACGAACTAGGTGCCTTGGTGAAAGCGGCAGTAGAGCACGTGAACTAAGCGAATTAAGTTCTATAAGGGAAAGCGAGCTTTGATAGCTCGCTTTTTTGGTTTTGGCCTCTTTAGCAACTAGGATTAAGCAGCACTTACTTACAATTTTTATTTGGTATTGTATGATTTAAGATTTTTTTTGTAGTGGCTCTGTATTTGTGTGCTTACATCAGTTGTAATAAGTTGTGGTGAGGCTTTAAGGTCGTTTTAGAAAGACGGAAACCTTTGTTTTAGATCACATCTTGGGTATATTGTAGTACAAATAAGGTTGGCAAAAGAGTAATCTAACTGCAGTAAATTGATAACCTTAATTAAGGCTGAAAAAATGACTATTGATACTCTCGTTGTTCTTGCCTACTTCTTCTTTTTAGTAGCGATTGGTTGGATGTTCCGCAAGTTCACAACATCAACCAGTGACTACTTTCGTGGGGGCGGTAAGATGTTGTGGTGGATGGTTGGTGCAACCGCCTTCATGACGCAATTTTCAGCATGGACGTTTACAGGTGCCGCAGGACGCGCGTTCAGCGACGGTTTCGTTGTTGTAATCCTATTCTTGGCCAATGCTTTTGGCTACCTAATGAACTATTTGTACTTCGCTCCAAAGTTTCGACAGTTGCGCGTAGTAACAGCGATTGAAGCGATTCGCCAAAGATTTGGTAAAACTTCAGAGCAGTTCTTCACTTGGGCTGGTATGCCTGACAGCTTGATTTCTGCTGGTATTTGGCTTAATGGTTTGGCTATCTTTGTCGCAGCGGTATTCAACATCCCAATGGAAGCAACAATCGTTGTGACTGGTTTGGTGTTGATGCTAATGGCAGTAACTGGTGGTTCTTGGGCGGTTGTCGCATCAGATTTCATGCAAATGCTTGTTATCATGGCCGTGACGATTACCTGTGCGATTGCAGCATACTTCCACGGTGGTGGCATCGGCAATATTGTTAGCAACTTCGACGGTGAGTTCTTCGTTGGTAACAACCTAAACTACGTGAGTATCTTTATCCTTTGGGTAGTGTTCATCTTCATCAAGCAGTTTGGTGTTATGAACAACAGCATCAACGCATACCGTTACCTATGTGCTAAAGATAGTGAAAATGCGCGTAAAGCGGCAGGTCTAGCATGTGTTCTTATGATTGTTGGTCCAATCATCTGGTTCCTACCACCATGGTACGTAAGTGCATTTATGCCTGACTTCGCTGACCAGTACGGTTCAGTAGGTGGTGATGCAGCTTACCTTGCTTTCGTACAAAACGTCATGCCAGCAGGTATGGTTGGTCTACTGATGTCTGCAATGTTCGCGGCAACCATGTCTTCAATGGACTCTGGTTTGAACCGTAACGCTGGTATCTTTGTTATGAACTTCTACAGCCCGATTGTTCGTCCGAATGCGACCCAAAAAGAGCTAGTGGTTGTAAGTAAGGTTACAACGATTATCATGGGCTTCATTATCATTGGTATTGGTCTGTTCATTAACTCACTACGTCACTTGAGCTTGTTCGACATCGTACTAAACGTTGGTGCGTTGATCGGCTTCCCAATGCTAATCCCTGTACTTCTAGGTATGTGGGTACGCAAGACGCCAGATTGGGCAGGTTGGACAACACTCGTTGTAGGTGGCTTTGTTTCTTACATCTTTGGTATCGCATTGACGGCAGAAGACATCCAAAACTGGTTTGGTCTAGAGCAAGCTCTTACTGGCCGCGAGTGGGGTGATTTGAAAGTTGCACTTAGCTTGGCAGCTCACGTAGTGCTTACCGGTGGCTTCTTCCTAGCAACAACGCTAGTGTACAAAGGCCGTACGCCAGAGCGTGAAGCTGAAGTTGAAAAACTGTTTGAGAACTGGAACACACCTGTCGTAGCCGACTCGGAAGAACAGCAAAACCTAGACACGAAACAGCGTGGTATGTTGGGTAAACTAATCAGCGTAGCTGGCTTCGGTATCCTAGCGATGGCACTGATTCCAAATGAACCAACAGGTCGCTTATTATTCATCTTGTGTGGCTCAATCGTGCTTTCAGTTGGTGTTCTATTGGTGAACGCAGCGCGAGCACCACAGAAAGCAATTGCAAACTAAGTGTAGATGCAAAGTAATAACGTATTCAACACGTTAACTGAGCAAATAGCCGCTAAAATTAGCGGCTATTTTTTTATGTCCACGTGGCGACTAGACTGCTTAAAATGTGGACGAGGAAAATACTTAATCTAGGTCACGATTTTCCTTAAAAATAGCGAATACTCATCGAAATTGATGTAATTGTATTACAATAAGATGTATATTGGGTCTCATACCATTTCACTCAATTTGAAATAAGAGAGTTAGCATGAGCAACCAAAAATCTCTTGATGCCATCAGGAAGATGAAGCTGGAAAATGACACTTCAGCAGGTAACCTTGTAGACCTACTCCCAATCGAAGTCCAAAAACGCGACTTTGATTTGTCTTTCCTAGATAACTTGAGCGAAGCGCGTCCGCGTCTTCTTGTCCAATCTGCTGATTTGGAAGCATTCAAAGCGGCTGTGCGTGCAGACGAATCTCACTGCATGTTCGATGATTTCTACAACAACTCAACTGTTAAGTTTTTGGATACAGCGCCTTATGAAGAGCCGAAGCCATATCCTGAGGAGACAGTTGGCAAGGCGTCTCTATGGCGTCCATACTGGCGTCAAATGTATGTTGATTGCCAAATGGCTCTTAATGCCACTCGTAATCTAGCTATCGCTGGTATCGTCAAAGAAGATGAAGAGTTAATTGCCAAAGCAAAAGCTTGGACGTTAAAACTGTCTACTTATGATCCTGAAGGTGTGACGTCTCGCGGTTACAATGACGAAGCGGCGTTCCGTGTTGTCGCGGCAATGGCTTGGGGTTATGACTGGCTACACGCTCACTTCACCGACGAAGAGCGTCAGCAAGTTCAAGATGCGCTGATTGAGCGTCTAGACGAAATCATGCACCACCTAAAAGTAACGGTTGATCTACTGAACAACCCACTGAACAGCCACGGTGTTCGTTCTATCTCTTCTGCTATCATCCCGACATGTATCGCGCTATACCATGATCACCCGAAAGCAGGTGAGTACATTGCATATGCATTGGAATACTACGCAGTACACTACCCACCATGGGGCGGTGAAGATGGCGGTTGGGCTGAAGGCCCTGACTACTGGAATACGCAAACTGCATTCCTAGGCGAAGCATTCGATCTATTGAAAGCTTACTGTGGTGTAGATATGTTCAATAAGACATTCTACGAAAGCACAGGTGATTTCCCGCTGTATTGTATGCCTGTTCACTCTAAGCGCGCGAGCTTCTGTGACCAGTCTTCAATCGGTGATTTCCCTGGTCTTAAACTGGCTTACAACATCAAGCACTACGCAGGTGTTAACCAAAAGCCTGAGTACGTTTGGTACTATAACCAGCTTAAGGGGCGTGATACTGAAGCACACACGAAATTCTACAACTTCGGTTGGTGGGACTTCGGCTACGACGATCTCCGCTTCAACATTCTTTGGGATGCACCAGAAGAGCAAGCACCATCAAATGATCCACTATTGAAGGTGTTCCCAATCACTGGCTGGGCAGCTTTCCATAACAAGATGACTGAGCGTGATAACCATATCCATATGGTATTTAAGTGTTCTCCATTTGGTTCTATCTCTCACTCTCACGGTGACCAGAATGCGTTCACTCTACATGCATTCGGTGAGACGCTAGCAGCGATCACTGGCTACTACGGTGGTTTCGGTGTGGACATGCATACTAAGTGGCGCCGTCAAACGTTCTCTAAAAACCTACCTCTATTTGGTGGCAAAGGTCAGTACGGTGAGAACAAAAACACGGGCTACGAAGGTCACCAAGATCGCTTCTGTATTGAAGCTGGCGGTCAGATCACTGATTACGACACAGAGTCTGATGTGAAGATGGTAGAAGGTGACGCTACGGCATCATACCAATACTTTGTCCCTGAAATTGAATCTTACAAACGCAAGATCTGGTTTGTGAAGGGTAAAGTGTTTGTTATGCAAGACAAGGCTTCTCTATCTGAAGAGAAAGACATGACTTGGTTGATGCACACCACATTCGCTAACGAAGTGGCTGAAAAGTCATTCACAATTCAAGGCGAAGTAGCCCACCTAGACGTAAACTTTATCAATGAATCTCAAGACAACATCCTGTCTGTGAAGAACGTTGAAGGGTTTGGTGAGGTTGACCCATACGAGTACCAAGATCTTGAAATCCACCGTCACGTGGAAGTTGAGTTCGGTGCAGCGAAAGAGCATAACATTCTGACGTTGCTTGTTCCTAATAAGAACGAAGGTCAGCAAGTGGAAGTGTCTTATAAACTAGTCGGCGATATTCTTGAGTTAACTGTGGATGGTGAAGCGGTAACAATTGAGCTTTAGGTTGTTCACACTCCGTTGAATAGAACGCACAATAAATGAAGCACTCCTGATGGAGTGCTTTTTTGGTTTCCTGATGGAGTGCTTGTTTGGTTTTATAGAGACTTGTATTAGGAACACTGTCGTTTATAGTGCTTTTAGGCACCGCTGACGGAAATGTACAACAACAAAAAGTTCCAGTAGTGTTTGATTAGGCAGATGCAAGCGGAGAAGGAAATGACGTTCAGAGTGAAGCCATCGAGTGAAGGCCCTATATTGGTTTCGTTCGATGAGCATGGAGGTTTAAGGTATGGCCGTGTGCTTAGTGAGCTTTCAGTTGCTCCCGTTTTAGATAATCCAGCAGAGACTTTTCTGTATTCAATTGGTTCTTGTATGGCCATCTCTTTGCAAAAGCTAGCGCTTCGAAGAAAAATCGAAATACAGTCATTTCATATCCAAATTACTGGGCACAAAGGCGAGTTTCTGCCGGCCCATTTTACCCACTATGACATCCAGTTAAGTAAAGGCATATATTCAGAGCGAGAGCTCGCAGAAAAGTTACTAAAAGACGCTAAGAAAATATGTACGATTAGTAACAGTGTTTCTGGGACTTTTGAGTTACGGTTGGAGGCTTGATTGAACGCTTAAAGCTGATGGTTAGCAATCCTATTAACAGTATGCCCGTCGCCGCAAGTCCAATAGCCACCCCTCCCCACACGCCAACTAACTGGAAGTGTGCCATTAGCCCCCACGCACTACTAAGGCCAAAGACCCAGTAACCAATTGCGGTAAGTAGCATTGGCATATTGACGATTTTCATACCGCGTAAAAGGTTCATTGTCAGAAGTTGCCAACCATCCACCACGAAGCAAAGCGCAACAACCCAAATAATTGACGCTAGCTCATTACTAAGGTTTTGGTTCGAGCTATCAAAATCAAACATACCAGCAATGACGTGCGGCCAGGTGCTAAATGTTATCGCAAGCAAGGCGCTAATCAATGTGACTAGAATGAAACTTCGCAGTGCAATCACTTTAATGTTTTGAAAGCGCTCTTGACCAAAGTCTTTGCCTGTCAAAATTGCAGCGGCTTGGGAGAAGCCAAAGTTTATGTTGAAACTAAAATTTAAACACTGAAGAAGTACTTGGTGTAGTGCCAGTGCTGTCACACCAAGCATACCTGCGAGTATGGTACTACCATAAATTAGGCTCAGTTCTAGCGCGCTAGCAACAGCAATAGGTAAACCGAGTGATAACAGTGGGAGTGTTAAGCGCCATGAATACTCTGAACCCCTTTTCCATGGCGCGAATCGATAATATTTTTCTTGGCGAAACACCCACGCACCGTATGCAAACAGAATTAATGTTGCTGCGAGAGTTGTTCCCCAACCAAGCCCAGCAATTCCACCTTTAAGGGTAAAAGCAAACCAATAACTTAGCGGTACGTTGAGAACGACGGTGGCAAGTGACATCCACATTACCGACTTTGCATCGCCAAACGTGCTAGTTAGACCGCGTAGGATCAGTAACAACAGGGTAGGTAACATGGCCCATTTAAGCGCATCAAGATAGTTGGTAGCGATTGGAATGGCGTCAACGGGTTGTTTCGCCACTGCCAGTAACTCATCTGTAAGGTTAAGAGCAAGGCTAGCAATTGCGGTTATTACGACAGAGAGAATAAGAGCGCCCTTAACGGCAAAGCGTATTTGTTGTCTGCCAAAGGACGGCCTCGCAACGCTTTGCCCGTACGCTATTGCAATGAGGTTAGCTACACAGCCGACGATGCTTCCTGAAACCAGGAAAACGAATGTATACACAGACGCTCCCAATCCGCCGCCAGCAAGATCTTCTACGCTGAGTCTGGCCATCATCCAGACATCGGTCAATACCAGCGCCATTGAGATAAGTTGAGAGACAATAAGAGGAATAGCCAAAGAAAGAATGTGCTTCATAAAAGACTCAATAAAACAGGCGTCGAGTAAAATCAGGGCGATGCTAGTGTATCTGCAGGAGAGGGTCAATCATCATAACCCTTGGAAATGAATGGGTTTTGAATTGACTGTCGTGATGAATGACCAGTTCAAGTGCGTTTGAACAACGATAACGTGCCCTGCACTGCAAAAACGTTAACATTTTGAGCGAAATGTTAACAATACTCTATTCTTATCATTGAGTTAGCTTAAGACCCAGGTAAACAGTGGATTCTGGGCTAGTAGTGTCGTGGTCAACGCGCGCTAAAGAAATGAAAAAGGATTAGGAGAAGTTGTCGATGAAAGCAACAAAAACGGCATTAACAGTATCACTTATTTTGACAGGATTCGTGGCGGCAGAAGTTCATGCTGCTACTGAGTGGAATGTATCTTTATGGGGTAAACGTCGAGCGTTTACCGAGAATGTTGAAAAGCTAGCTGAGTTGGTAGAGCAAAAAACCAACGGCGATTTCAAATTAGTGCTTTCCTATGGCGGCTTGTCGAAGGCGCGTGAAAACCTAGATGGTATCTCATTTGGTGCGTTTGAAATGGCGCAGTTTTGTTCTTTCTATCATACCGACAAAAACCCTACAATCACGGTGACTGAACTTCCATTCTCACAGGATGTGTCTTTAGCGCGAGTCGGGGAGATTTATACCGAGGTGTTTAATCACCCAGAGGTAAAAAAAGATTTGGCGAGATGGAACGCAACCTTGTTAATGCCAACGCCACTTCCTCAGTACAATATTGCCAGTAAGAGTGATGACCTTGAGTCTTTGGAAGACTTTAAAGGGCTTAGAGTACGTGATCCCGGCGGAATCATGAGTGTGTTGGGTAAGATTGGTGCAGTCAAAACAACGGTACCTTTCTCTGAAGTACGTCAATCTATGGACTCTGGGGTCATCGATGCGGCTTCGTTTGCGCCTCATGCTCACCTAGCGACCAATACCTATAAAGTGGCTAATTGGGTGACGACTAACCTCAACCTCGGTTCTGCAAACTGCCCAGTTGTTGTTAATACAGAAGCACTGGAAATGCTAAAACCGGAACACCGCGAAGCCTTATTAAGCTCGGTACCAGAAGCACTTGATTACTATGTTTCAAACTATGAGCAAAATACCACCGCTAAGTTTGACAAAGCCATTGCGGATGAGTCGGTGAAACAAGTGACATTTACCCCAGAACAAACAGCGCAGCTGAATGAACTCGCAGCCTCAGTGCGTGAAGATTGGGTGAAAAAATACCAAGGGCAGTTCGACGCTAAGGCGCTATTCGATTATACCGACGCTCTGTTCAAACAGAAAAACTAACTTCACTATTTCTATTTAGTTGTTTTAGCGCTAGGTAACACTAGCGCTCGTTTTTATTTGTAAATACCAAAAGGATTTCGAGTATGTCTGCGTCTGTATTAGAGGACAGCTCGGCGGTAAGTCGGGTCGATAGGGTATTCTTTAAACTTGAGTCATTACTCAATCTCGCCGCGGGGTGCGTGATCGTTGCACTGGTGGCATTAGCGACCACCAATATATTGGGCCGCTGGTTGTTTTCGATGCCGATTAGTGGCTACATCGATTGGGTCGAGCAAGCCATGGCGTTCATTGCCTTTCTGGGTATTGCTTACACTCAGCGGATGGGCGGTCATATTCGTATGGATATTCTTGTTGGTCGTTTCAAGGGGCGTTGGCTGTGGCTGACCGAGTTTATCTCGACACTGCTGATGCTGGTGGTTACATCATTGTTGATATACGGCTCTTATCTGCATTTTTGGCGCGCATACTCCATTGGCGACTCTTCGGTAGATATTAATCTACCAACTTGGCCAGCTAAACTTGTCGTACCCTTTGCTTTGTCAATATTAGCGCTTAGGCTCGTCTTACAACTGTGGGCGTACCTTAGAGCGTTTAAACGAGGAGATGACAAGCCCGTAGCGGTACCAATGATTGAATCTGCCGCGGAAGTTGCTGCCAAAGAAGCCGAAACGGTAAGTGCTGATGATGGCAAGGAGGGGCAGAAATGATGTCTCTGTTTGACGCAATGGGCTCTATGGATTCGATTGAAATAGGGCTCTGGGTCTCTGGTTTTATGTTGCTCTTGGTGGTCATCGGGGTTCGCGTTGCGTTTGCTGCGGCAATCGCGGGCTTCTTTGGACTGGTCTGGATCTTCTCCGCCAAGCTAGGTTTTGAGCGTGGTCTACTGGTTGCCATCAAAATGGCAGGGACGATCCCGCATTCTAAAGTGTCATCACTGGCACTATCGCTCATTCCAACCTTTATCCTTATTGGTTTTCTCGCCTACCATGCAGGTTTAACTCGCTCTCTGTTCGAAGCTGCCAAACGTTGGGTGGGCTGGCTACCGGGTGGTATGGGTGTGGCAACGGTATTTTCAACAGCCGGCTTTGCTGCTGTGTCGGGTGCCTCTGTCGCCACCTCTGCTGTTTTTGCGCGTATAGCTGTACCAGAAATGCTAAAGCTCGGTTACGACAAGCGATTTGCAGCGGGCGTCGTGGCGGCTGGTGGCACGCTGGCATCGCTTATTCCCCCGTCTGCCATATTGGTGATCTACGCCATTATTGTTGAACAAGATGTTGGTGCATTGCTCATGGCGGGGTTCTTACCTGGAGCGGTATCGGCGTTGATCTACGGTGGACTAGTCGTATTTTTAGCGCTAACCAAAAAGAACTTTGGCCCACCGGTGAGAGGCTTTACTTGGAAAGAAAGATTTGAAGCGCTGCCGGGCGCAATGCCAATCTTTGCTGTAGTGGGCATTATTGTTGTTTGTATCTATGGTGGTGTTGGCACACCAACCGAGGCTGGTGCGCTTGGTGCTTCGCTTATTCTGGCGCTGGCTATTTTTCATGGTAGTCGCTGGAAAGAAATCAAAAGCTCTTTGATGGAAACAGCAAAGCTGTCTGCGATGATATTTGCGATTATCTGGGGCGTGCTGATATACGTCCGCTTTCTGGGTTTTGCCGATTTACCAACGGCTTTCTCCGATTGGATAGTGAGTCTTGAACAAAGCCCAATGTTGACGCTTCTACTCATCCTTTGCGCCTATGCTGTGCTTGGAATGTTTATGGATGCGATTGGGATGTTACTGCTCACACTGCCTGTAGTGTATCCCGCCGTGATTGCACTAAATGGTGGCGCGGATGTGGCTGCTGTAGATTCTGCTTTTGGGGTGTCAGGAGTAGGATGCGCGATTTGGTTTGGTATCATCGTGGTGAAAATGGCCGAGTTGTGTCTAATTACGCCGCCTATTGGTCTAAACTGTTTCGTGGTCGCGGGTGTCCGTCCTGAATGTTCGGTACAAGATGTCTTCCGTGGCTGTTTGCCATTTTTTGTTGCGGATGTCATCACTATAGCGGTGCTACTGGTCATGCCTGGAATAGTACTTTGGCTGCCGAGCCTAATGGGGTATGCCTAGTTCTATTCAATAAAAAAAGGACGGCTGGCTGAGAGGCGGCCGTTCGTTTTTATTGAGTGTTTCACCTATTTTTCTTCGTTAGTCCAGTAAATAGTGACGTTTCTTACTCCCCATTGCTTTGCCTTCTCAACATCGTTTCCCATATAGATATCGATTTTTTTAGTCCAACGCTTATTCATCTTGTCTAAAACGAAATAGGTACCTTCGAACCCTTTAATTGTAACGCGCTGGTTGTGTGTCAAACCAAGCTCAATGAGATCACGAGAGACGGCGATAGCTTTCATTCCTGGTGTCAGTTTATCTCCCCAGGCGCCAATGTTAGGCGTAGAGTCGGTTTCGCCGATTGCTGAGGTATAGGCACTCGCTTTTACTCTCATGCTGTGAGTGTCGGCGGCAAGACTGATCATAGGGAAATACAGTAGTAAGGCAAGATAACGGATTATCTTCATATTCGTTTCTCACTCCGTTAGAAGTTATGTCTATCAGTATAGTTGACTCCTCATAGTGGACTCTTTGCGGTTAGTAGATGTCATCGTGTTTCTATGGTTCTTTCTGGATGCAACTTTTGTTACACTTTATTGATAACGATTCCAATTTACATCAGCAGTACTCGATGAACTTTAGTCAAATAGATCTTAATCAGTTAGTGGTATTGAAACACTTACTCCAAGAGAAACACGTTAGTAATACCGCACTCTTTATGAATTTGAGTCAACCGACGGTTAGCCGAGCACTTAACAAATTGCGAAAGCTGTTCGACGATCCTCTTTTGGTTCGTAGTTCTAACGGATATGACCTCACACCCAAAGCAGAACGAATTAAGCTCCAACTAAACTCTGTCCTTGCTAACTTAGAAGAGCTAATAGATGGGGAAGAGTTCGACCCGGAAGTGAGTGAAAAAACAATAAAGTTTTTTGGCTTATCCCCACATATGGACTTAATGTTTCCAGACTTTTTGGCGCGAATGCGCTGTATTGCGCCACAAATGACGTTTGAACTCGATACCGTCTCGAAACCACATTTTGAAGGTTTATTGTCCGGAGAGCATCACTTTACTATTTCTCATCACGAACCACCTTTTAGTGATCAAGAGTTGTACAGGCATCGTTTGATACAAAGAGATTTTCGACTAGTGATGTCCGCAGCTCACCCACTTGCGCAAGCTAAGTTGACGCCGGAATTATTACAGCACTGTCATTTTGGACAAATCGCACTCCAAGGAGATAAGAGGTTATCCATAGAACCACGTTTTCAAGCTTTAGGTTTACTGGGTCATAATGGTCAGATTTCTACGCCAGTTCGGCTGAATAATTTTTCGTCTGCAATCCCCATTGCAGCGTCTACAGACATCATTTTTCATCTACCAACGTCATATGCAGAGAGAGCTGAGAGTTGCCATGACATCGTTTGTCGAGAAGTTCCAAAAGAACTGCAGCATCCTTCTAGAGATGTTTACTTGTATTGGCACAAGCGATATCACCAAGATCCTGCTTTCATATGGGTTCGAAATCAATATATCGAGTCAGTGAAAAACTAACGTGATTAAAAATAGCTCGCTATGCGAGCTTTTTTGATGGGAAGGGGAAGGGCGTTCTTATGTATACCTCTCTAGGCTGGAAAACGTTTAAAATACGTATGCAGCTGAGAGTTTAAAGTTACGACCTGGTTCATAGTCCGCATACCCAAGGTCATGAGACGCATGTGACACATACTGCTCGTTAAATATGTTCTCAATAGATGCGGTTACTGTTAGATCTCGTAGCGTCGTCGGTACCCAACGCACATCAAATTTATGCGTGTTATAACCTTCTTTTGCCGTGTCTTCTTCGACTTTTTTATCGAGGTCGAACACAATTTGGCTGTTCCAATTCATGTCTAACCCTAGCTCAGGAAAAGCGTAACCTAGGTTAACAGAAATGCTATCACCGACTTCATCATCAAGAGATTGCCCCACTACATAACGGCCGCCAGGCTTAACAGAAGTGAACTCAGAGTCTGATTTCGCGTAGGTTACACGACCTGAAAAATCTGAATAAGTCATATTAACCACAGACTCGAAGCCTTGGATTTCTACGTCACCTTCGTTGTCTATGAACTGAGATTTACCAGTCCAAACGTCATCAATATAGTCATTGATGTCTGTTTGGAAAGCAGTGAACGAGAAACCGAACTGATCGAGCCCAAGCATGCCAATAGTCTGGTAGGCTAGGCCAGCTTCATAGTTGACGCCAGTTTCAGCTTTTAAGTTTGGGTTGTAGCTCGACCCTGATTCTAAGTAAGAACCTGTCAGACCTGGCCCCTTAAAGAGTTCGGTAGCGCTAGCTCTTACCCGCCATTCATTGGTAATATCATACGTTGTTGCTAAACCGAAAGTCGGTGTGGAAAATGAGTTGTCCGAAGCCTTCATATCCAACTTGTAGTAGTTGTAGCGAACGCCTGGTATCACGGTCCAACTGTCGGAAATAGCAATCTCATCTTCGGCATAAATTGCGAAGGTATCTGCTGACTCTTCACCCGATGAGGTTCCTGCATCTATTCTCTTAGCTTCTTCTTTCTTTGCGTCCAATCCATAGCGAACCAGGTTACTCGTGTCGCCAATGAATAGAGATGACTCAGCAAGGCTGTTTAAGCCAAACACTTGTGTATTACCTTCAGAGACAATGCTTGTTTGTGGGTTCAGGTTCGAGTAGTTCATCTGGTTCCAGTACAAACTCGATCTTACCTCTGTCATGCCCAAAGAGAGCTCATGGTTGAGTGTTACAGTATCGCGAACGTATTTGGTTGGTCGGATTAGCTTTTTATGGTCTGGATAGCTATCTCCCATGTTCGACTTAACGCTGTAGTCACCTGCATCTTTGTAGTAGTCATAAGAAAGTTTGATACGGTTAGAATCATTGATATCCCAACCTAGCTTGGCGATGTAGTTTTCGGTTTTACCCTCTTCACCAGTCATGGTGTTGCCTTCACCATCGTTAGGGTTTTTACGGTCAATAGCGTTGTAATAGAAAAGGCCATCGACATTGTCCGAAAGCTGAGAAAACAATGTCCCAGAGTAGTGATGATAGTCGTTTGTCGCTATCCCGCCAAACAAACGAGCGCCTGCTTTCTCACCTGGACGCAACAAATCTTTCGCGTCTTTTGTTTCGAATGCAACGCCGCCACCAAGACCGCTATTGAGCACAGAATTATTACCAACTCTAAGATCAACAGCTTTTAAAATATCTGGGTTAATCAGAAGGTTACCGACGTGGTGAAAAACGTTGTTTGTTTGGCTGGCACCATCGATAGTGATGTTTAGGTCAAGTTCACTTAAACCACGGATATTGATGCTTTGGTTCATAGAGTGAGTGCCACCCACATCAACGCCTGGCTGATCGCGTAGTAAATCGCTGAGGTGATCAGCTTGCTTTAATTCAATGTCATCACTGAGCATAGACGTAGAGCTAGAAATCGTTGTGCCCCAAACTTGTAGAGAGTGGAAATAGTAGCCATGGCTAATATTGTCTGTGTTTACGTAGGGCAAGTCATGCTCACATGAGTCAAATCACTACACATACGAGTAACTACTAAGAAGTTAGCTTCTTTACGACATAGAAGGGCAGAGTCGCGTTAACTGGATTCGTGTATGGTTTCACAACTTAGAACCGAATCTTTAACGGTGGAGATAGGCAGGGGGTAGGTAGATTTTGTGAGTCTAGTAGCGTGCTAGCAATTGATAAGTTTTATGAGCTAGAACGAAAAAAAGCCGCTGAATTATCAGCGGCTTTTTAGAATGTGGCGGAGAGATAGGGATTTGAACCCTAGAACCGCTATTAACGGTTGCCGGTTTTCAAGACCGGTGCTTTCGACCACTCAGCCATCTCTCCGTGTTGGCGCTAATAATAGAGGGGGGGGAGGTAACTGTAAAGCGAAAAATTCATGCTTTTTGACTGTTTGCTTTAAATCTGGCCAATCTGGTGAAACGTTACGCAATGTATGTGTTTTAGAAACGAGTGCCTTAGCAGCAAACGATTCCGTAGCGGATCGAAGCTGATGGAGTGCACAAAATAAAACTTTGTTTTTTATTGCTAAGATATTGTTTTATTGGAATAAAACACCATTCAGAATACGCATGTTCGCTCAAAAATGTTTGCGTGTTCGCGTATGTTGCTTCAAAATATTACGGTTAGTTCTCACGAACTGTGATTTGAGGTCAAGATGAAAGTTGTTAAATTGTTTAAACAAAGAGCTGATTCTATTAAGCATCAGTCTGAGCTTATGCAATGGATGTCGCCGGCGATTAGAGAGTATTGGACTGAGTTTGTTGATAAAACGAACCACAGTAATTTCCTAGCGTGGGTTCGAGACTATCACAAGCCAGCGGTGAATGAACCAGAAGTTACACAGGTCGAACCAGAAATTGTGCTCAAGCCCGCAGCTCAAGTGTTATTTGATGAATTGCAAGACCAAATAGGTACAGTTATTCACGAAGGTAGCTGGATTCATGTGGGTCAGGAGCGTATCAATCAATTCGGTTCGATTACAGAAGATAATCAGTGGATACACACAGACCCTGAACGTGCTGAACAAGAGTCACCGTTTAAAACGACGATTGCGCACGGCTTTCTTACTCTGTCATTGTTGCCAGCCCTGACGGACAGTGTTGATCCAGACAAACCACTGTTCCCTACAGCGAAAATGATGGTGAATATCGGCCTTAATCAGGTTCGATTCCCCTATCCTGTGAAAGTAGGCAGTAACCTGCGCGCTAAGAGTACCTTGGTTAAGGTAACACCTATTCGTAAAGGTTTAGAAATTGAACGTGAAATTCGAGTTGAGATCGAAGGTGTACGCCGCCCAGCATGCATTGCAACATCGGTTATTCACCTGCATTTCTAAATCTAGATACTGAATTGCTAAAGCCCGGTTTTAACGCTGGGCTTTTTTGTGGTTGGTATCTTGGTTTTTACCAATAATTGTTTAATGCGTGATTAGTTATCTATGATTCACGTAGTACACTTGGTAGCGGATATTGAGTCTCTCGAACTGTTTCATCCATCGTATTTGGTTGTGCTGCAATTTGTCTCCAGGACCTTTTACTTCATACCACATCCAATCACCATCTTTAAAAGCGACAACGTCCGGCTGACCGGCTCGATATGCGCGAATGTCTGAGAGTATCACTTCAAATAGACCGACAAGCTGGTCGTTGAGAATGCTTTCCATAGCAAGAGTCAGCCATGAGTCATCTAATAATTCCCAAACAATAAACGGATTTTGAAGGCCGTTTTTGTTTTTGTGGCGGTCAACCAAATAGGCTATGCCTTGCTGGCGGATGTCATTAAGTCTGCGCTCGACTAACTGTTTGCGGCTTTCAACGAACTCCTTGCGATATAAATCCAGAGGCTGGCGTTGATAGGGGTTTACAAAAGCACCCTCAACAGGAGCAAATAAAATGTCCCAGAAAGCGAGCCCAAACAAGGTATTTAGAAACTGATTCTCTAGGTAAAAAGCCTGCCAACCTTCTTTGTTTAGCGCTTCTACAACGGCAAGTTCGACACGGTTCGCGCTAAGATCGAGTTTACGATGTACTTCTGGGGGAGACAGTTTTTCTATTTTTGCTTTTGGATGACCCAGCGCTTTGCAAAGAGGCGCTGACAAACGTTGCGCTACCTCGAATTCATCAATGCTAAGTGGAGTTTCGAGCATTGTATCTACGATGTTTTTTGCACTTTCCGGCTTGCCCTGAGCTTTCAGTATGCGTGCTTGACGCTCCCTAGAGGGGGGAGTGACTGTTTGGCTAAATAGAGCCAATGCGTCATCAAATGCACCGACTCGCTCAAGATCTCGTGCAACCAAATTAACCAGTTTATTGTATGTGCGAGAAGCGTGTTTTCCATGTGGCTCTGGTATGTATTTAGAAAAATCTCGCAATTCCGGTTGTGACTTACGATCTATCTCTTCATAGGAGGCAGCGAGTTCGCCTATCGCCAGTGATGAGACTACTTCTTCTCGAGAATGAAATATACGTGTCTTAGTAGAAACTTCGTACTGTTCGAAAGTATGGATCCCTAAGTTCTCGAGTACAAACTGAGCGAACTCTTGATGCCGATTCCCAAAAAACAGCAAACAAAACAGTGGCAGTTTATCGTTGTCGACAAGTTTAATTGGCGTAAATGGCAATGATACAGTCGAGCTTTCAAACTGTTCAGGCAACAGTTCAATGAGTTTTGGCTTGCGAAGTGTCTTTGGTAGCTCAGGGTATAGGGATAAAAGCTCAGGTTTGGTAAGGAGTTTGTCGGCCAATACATTCGGCGAGCTTGGTAGAGTGAGATCGATGAAGCCTGCGAGTTCGAGTTTACTGAGTAACAGTTCTGTAGTCGCAAGTTCTGGGTATACCAGTTTATCGCTTCGAAACCATTCTCCTTTGCGAGTCATCATACGGATCAATAGACATTGTTCATCTTCCTCCAGAGAGTAAAAGCGATCTAACCAGTTTCGCTCCGATGCAGCCAATAGATCACCATACAGCCCCCTACGCTGCGAAGCAACGTTATGAAGTTACTCAGATAGTATTTAGGCTCGAGGATGATAGGGGAAGGATTACTCACGACATAACCTACAGGTTGGTTTTATGAATTGACTCGCATTGAGTCGTAAAACTAGATGCAAACCATTGAACAGTATTTCAATGGTTTATGAAACATCGTAGCGTTTACCGGTATGAGTCGCAAGCTAGGTATTGGTATGAAAAAACTGCAATTATGGTGTGTATCTTGGGTATTACTGTTTGTGTTTGGCTGTTCGCCAGAAAGCGATGTGCCCATTAAACCAGACACGGGTTGGGTTTCGACTGAGTTGGAAAATGGTCTTATAGTAAGCCAATACCAAAAGACGGGTGCGCCGATTGCGCTCAGGCTCGTTGTTCATGGAGGAAGCCTTCAAGAAACACCAAAACAATCGGGTTATGCACATTTTCTAGAGCACTTATTTTTCCGAGTGGAGGATGTGCCTGAACAGAACGCTGCGAAAGAAGTACTGTTTAAATCAGGGGTAAGTTTTGGTGCTGATCTTAATGCGTTTACATTCAACCAATACACGGCTTATGAACTCTCTATAGATGATGTAGAGTCACTAAACGCGGCTCTATCTTGGCTAGCTTATGTCGCAGGTGGGATGACCATTACCGAGAAGATGATCGAGCAAGAAAAAGGAGTGGTCATTGGCGAGATGAGACAAAGAAGACCAGAACCTCAACCCTACGTCGACAAAGCGTATCTGCATTTGCTGAAGGGAACGGAACTAGAATTTCATGACATCCTCGGTAGCAAATCTTCAATTGAAAATTTGGACTTGGAGGAACTTAAGCGATTTTATCAGCAATGGTATCAACCGCAGAACATGGATCTCATGATCGTAGGTGACTGGGGACAAAGCGACGTGGTGGCTAGTATAAGTCGCTATTTTGGTTCAATAGAAAAGGGCGAACAGCCAAGGCGAACCCTCATTAAGCCTATCGAATTTAATGATGAACCTTTAGTCGCGACGGCTTTGTCACAGGAGCATGCGGCTTTGGATCTCGCTTATCAAATGCCAAACCCGATAGTGAATACCGAAGCTGATCAACTCGTTCAACTAGGTACCTATTTTATTGGTGATTTGATTTCAAACAGACTGTCTGAACTAAGCCGGTCTCCAGAGTTTACCCTACAGTGGAACAATTCTCATACATTGGATTTGAATGGCAACCGTTTGTTTGTGATTGGTGCGGGATTTGAAGAGTCAGAGCGGGATCAAGTCCAGCAAGCGGTGACCGCTGCTATTGCATCTTTAACTCAGCATGGAGTCAGTGAAGAGGAGCTAGATACGGTAAAACAAAGTTGGTTATCGTTTAATGACCAATTGCTCAATGATATTCAGACTTGGACGCCTAACGAGCTAGTCGACTATAAGTTCGGTATGCTGCAAGCTCAGAGTATTGCTCAAGATCCAAATCAATATGTTGCTGTTCATCGTCGTTTGGTCGATAAGATGACTTTAAAAGACGCCAATAGAGCCATCAAGAAGCTGCTTTCACAATCCCCGATTATTGCGGTGAATACTAAACTTGAGTCTGTTGATGTTGGAGACATTACTGCTGGACTTAAGCAAAAAACAGACAAGCCACTTGAGATGGTCGTCTCTAAGGCACTTATTGTTCCAAACACCAAAGGAAGCGTTGTCTCATTGGAGAAGCAAGGCCATGATTTGGTTCTGTTGACGTTAACTAATGGGATTGAAGTTTTATATGCGCAACATGATAAAGCAGCCGATAAGTTCTACGGTTGGTTCGGCTCCCTTGGTGGTTCTGCGGCACTCGACAACGAGTTAATGGCCTCCGGGCAACTTTTCCCGCTAGTTGCACTGAACAGTAATATTGGCCCCTTGACTCCAGAGCAAATAGAGCGAGCATTCCGTCGAACCAATAGTTACATGGAACCGTTCATTCACGACGTTAAACACGGGGTGGTGTTTGGTACCAATGAAAAGGGTATCGCAGATGTCATGTCAGTAATGCATCATGCTATGTCTTTGACCGATGTAGATAGTTCGGCAGTGGATAAAGCCAAGACAATGCTTACCAATGAAATCAATCGCTTAAATCAAAGTCCTGAATTCAAAACGTTTAATGATGCGTTTAAACTCGGTTTGGATGCCAATAGTCACTTGCAACCTAGGACAGAAGCAGAGATTGCGATGGTGAATAAAGAGGACGTACTTGAGGCTTACAATAAACTATTCCGAATAAACCGTGGATATAAAATGGTTCTAGTAGGAACTAAACCGGTAACTGAGGTTCAACCGATAATAGAGCAGTACATTGCGAACATAGAATTTACTGGTGAAGCAGCATACCCGTGGCCTACCGCCTCGCTGAAATTGTTAGGGGAAGGAAATATGACGACCGTCGACAACTATCCTTCTGACGACGGTAAATCTAAAGTGTATATGGTGACTGTTGCCGAACGAAATGAACCTAGAACAGCAAAAGATGTGTTTGCAGAAGATTTATTACAAAGGCTACTCAATGAGCGAGTAATGCAATTGGTTCGAGTGGATAATTCTCTAGACTACAGCCCAGAAGCTTATGGTTTTGTACAGGAAGGAAATGGCTTAGTTGGTTGGTCGTTCTATGCACATGTAGAGCCGGAAGACGAAGCGAAGGCCATGACTTTGTTTAACGATGTCACCAAAGGCGTGATCAAAGGCTTCGAAGCGCAAGAGCGTGACAAAGTGGTTGCCCAGCTAAAAAGCGATCTCTCCCCTTGGGCAGATAATCCAGAAAATATGAGCTTTATGCTGTTCCGTTATTGGCTATTGGGTTATGGCATTGAGGCACTTTATAACTACGAATCGGTGGCAGAGAGCGTAACTTTGAGTGATCTTGATCGTATGGTCAAACAGGAGTTTGGTCGAAATTCCAGCAAGTTTTCTTTGCTAATCAATCCTTAAGGGTAAAAAATTAACTGTATTTAAAAGTTTACATGGTGTTAATTTACAAAAACGGCTAAGTAATTTGCGTTTTTTTAAAATTAGTGATTGCACTTCTTGTTCTAAGCGGATAAGTTACAGGAAAGAGCGCGATACAAATCACAGAATGGATTGTGGTGGTCGCGCTCATAAGATGTAGATTCAAAAGAATAGGAAGAAGTAAGCGATGTTCCAAACTGATGACGTAAGAATTAATAAAGTAAAAGAACTTTTACCACCGGTTGCTGTGTTAGAGAAGTTTCCAGCGACTGAAGTTGCTTCTTCTACCACGTTTAACGCGCGCAAAGCGATTCATAACATTCTAGAAGGCGAAGATGACCGACTACTGGTTATCGTTGGCCCTTGTTCAATCCATGATGCTGAAGCTGCGGTTGAATATGGCAAGCGTTTGAAAGTACTTCGTGATGAGCTTGGTGATCGTCTAGAAATCGTGATGCGAGTTTACTTTGAAAAGCCGCGTACTACGGTTGGTTGGAAAGGTCTCATTAACGACCCGTACCTAAACGATACGTTCAAGATCAACGATGGTCTTCGCATGGGTCGTAAACTTCTGCTTGATCTCACCGATATGGGCATGCCGACAGCCAGTGAGTTCCTAGATATGATCACGCCACAATACGTTGCAGATCTTATTAGTTGGGGCGCAATTGGTGCACGTACTACGGAATCTCAGGTTCACCGTGAGCTAGCGTCTGGTATTTCATGCCCAGTTGGCTTCAAGAATGGTACAGATGGCAACATCAAAATTGCATCAGACGCAATTCGCTCTGCAAGCGCTTCTCACCACTTCTTGTCAGTAACTAAATATGGTCACTCTGCGATTATTGAAACCGCAGGTAATCCAGATTGCCACCTCATTTTGCGTGGTGGTAAAGAGCCAAACTACAGTGCAGCACATGTTAAAACGATTAAAGATGAGCTAACTGCTAACGGTCTGCCGGCGAAAGTTATGATCGACTTCAGTCACGCTAACAGCTCTAAACAGTTCCAACGTCAAAAAGTCGTGTCGACAGATGTTGCTGAGCAAATGGCGAACGGTGAAGACGCTATTTTTGGTGTCATGATCGAGTCGCACCTAGTTGAAGGTCGTCAAGACTTGGTTGATGGTGTTGCACCAACTTACGGCCAATCAATCACAGATGCTTGTATCGGTTGGGAAGATACTGAGCAAGTTCTACGTGAACTAGCGGATGCTGTTGAAGCGCGTCGTAAAGCGTAAGTAAACCCCTTTTATTTGAAGCCTTTACCTTGGTGAAGGCTTTTTTATTTGTTATTTACCGTACGTCATGCTTTAATGTGCAGCATACTGTATAGGGGAGAAGCAAATGAAAGTTAATAATTGGATGTTACTTGGCTTGGCGTTGGTAGCATCGACTCCGACTATGGCGGCGAATATGAGTAACGAACAGATCTGTACTGCAGGACTGTCATTAGCCCTGGACAAAAAACCACGTGGGATCAAGACACAAGCGGGTTCGGGAAAGCGTGTATTGCTGTCATTAAAAGACTTTGATGGTGATTGGGAATACCGTTGTGAGGTTAGTCGCAGCAGTAAAACAATGAAGCTTGAGGCGAGAGAAGGTCGTAAAAATGACACCTACTTAAATCAAACTATTCGTTACAAGGTCACTAATAGTGCGAGATCGATTGAAGTACTAATGAAGAAGCACCAATCCGGTGTGAAAAGCGAGACTTACAACGCGATGCAACTGAAAAGCTAACTGGCTGTTCAGTTAACACGGATTTTCGGAATCGGCATAGCACTTTGCGTGTTTTGCCATTTCCTGTTCTTTACGATGTAGTGCTACCATAGAGAGATAGAAGTATCGCCGTTTAGACAGGGAGTGCGGCTTGACGGAATTTACATCTCATCAAATACACGTTCAGCGTCAGGCCGAGAACCCATTGCTATGGTCTGTACTGAACGTTGTAGAGCGGCAGACCGACAGCCTTCAAATCCACAAACTGTTTGCTGTACTCGCTGAAAAAGAACTTATCCCAATTCTCGATGACAGCGCAGAGAAAGATCTATTCAAACGAAACTTCTTGCTAATGAACGCGCTCTATCAACTTCAGGCGATATTGTTGCCTGAAAAATGGCTACAAGTCGAAGCGATGGACATTCGTTTAATGCCATACAATCCTTCCAAACATAACGTTACCAATGAAGACCCATTGCGTGATTACTATCTTGATTGGTCACATTACGAAGCTGATAACCGAGAAGTAAAACGGCTACTCGAAGAGTTTTGGACTCGATACAAGCAGTATGTTGGCGTTGGAGAGGTGACAATGTCACAAAAACAGGCTTTGGCTTGTTTTGAGCTAGATGAATCAGCAACACAAAAGGAGATACGCCATGCTTGGCGTAGGTTAGCCTTGAAATGGCATCCAGATCGATCGGGTGGGGATACAGAAAAGTTTCGGATTTATTGTGAAGCGTGGTCATTGCTTAAAGAGTAGTGACCACGCGGTGCTTAACTATTTTGTTTAATTAAAGAGTGCTGTTTAATGAGAGAGTGCTGTTTAGCGAGGCTGTCTCATTTTTCCAGCTCGCAGACGGTTTAAGGTTGCGAGCACATCAACAACGCGTGGCTTAGCAAGATCGCCCGAGTTTGGCATTGTCGCACTCCAATTCCCCTCTAGCAGTGTCGCAATATCTTTTGGCGGATGCATTGACCAGTCTGGATTTTGCGCAAACTGAAACAACGTCCAGCCAATTGCATTGAGTTCAGAGTTCGATTCCAATTGCTCAAGTGCCTGAACATCAATGTGCTCTTTGCCAAATCTTAGATTGTTGCCACCTTTGCCAGAAACGCGATACTTACCGTCGATAAGTAGTTTCTGGAGGTGAGCACAATCCACATGACGTGGCGGGATCAGTTCAATCGGCTTCTCACATTCGTTTTGGCGCTCGGTTGGGTGAAGCTTGATGACTTCACGTGCTTTATCAGTTACATCAATCGCTTGGTAGTCGTGCATTTGAATCACAGTGTCAGCCACATCCAAATAATCGCCTGAACCGCCCATAACTATGATGGTTGAGATATCAAGTTCCTCACGAAGTTGACCGACTCGATCGACAAATGGGGTGATAGGCTCATCGCCTTTTGATACCAATGCCTGCATACGTTCATCACGAATCATGAAGTTTGTTGCTGAGGTGTCCTCATCAATCATGATAGCTGTCGCGCCAGACTCAATAGACTCTTGAAGCCAAGCCGCTTGTGAAGTAGAGCCTGAAGCATCTTGAGTGCTAAAGTCACTAGTCTGTTTACCAAATGGTAGGTGGTTGATGTAGTTACTTAAGTTGAGGTTGTGGATTGAGCGACCATCTTCTGCCTTGATTTTACAAGCATCATTGAGAGTCACCACACCTTCGCGACCATCACCCGGGATATGATCGTAAATCGCTTTCTCTAGTGCGTTAAGAAGTGTGGATTTGCCATGGAAGCCACCACCAACAATCAGGGTAACACCTGCTGGAACGCCCATACCTTGTATTTCACCTTGGTTAGGGCGTGACAATGTCACCTCTAGAGATGCAGGCGAGCGGAATGGCACAGCATCTTTCATAGGTAGGTCACAGTTGCCGGCTAGACGAGGGAGAACACTGCCATTAGCAACAAAAGCCACTAGACCTTTGGCTTTAAGCTGTTCGCGCAGCATGACTTGGTCTTCAATCACTTCGCAGTGATGTTTCAGAGCCGTGATATCCAGTTCGCGATCAATCGTGGCTTTACGAATGTATTTAGGCAAATGGAAAGTCATGATGTTGATCGCTTTTTTCGCCAAAATACTGCGACCTTCGGCCGGTAGATTAATGCGGAAGCGAAGTTCAATACCTTCGTCAGTAAACACGACAGCGGTCGAGTCAAGTACGGTTTGGCCTGTTGTTGAAATCGAGACACTATTTTCTTGTTTAGCAAATAAAGCAAACTGCCTAGCAAGATAATCACGAGCAGCAATCTGGTAGGCTGGAGATTGCTCTTTTAGCCATTCTAGGCCTGTTGGTGCCCAGCGACGAAAAGCACGCACTCGTGAGGCCGCTGCGTATGGATCAGACTGTACGTGATCGATGTGAAACTCAAAATCAGTGAAATCGAAGCTACCTTTAATTTGCTGGTAAGCACGATAATTTTGCTTTTCGATCTTTTTAAGTTTGGCTATGAGTAGATCCATGTCGAATGTCTCGAATTTCAAAAGGTTGGTGCGCGATTATAGGAGGCGATCCATCGCGGGTAAAGGGTTTGCTTGAATAATCGTACTTCCATGATGGTTTATCGATATTACAGCAACTAGTGTCACCGAATGATGAACTTGTCCGGGAGCGGGTATTGCTTTTGAAGCTCGCTTTCAAAAATATCGCGAGACATTGGTTTCGCGTAGTAGAAGCCTTGTCCTACATCACAGTGCTCTTTGGTGATAAACAGGTGTTGCGCCTGCGTCTCAACGCCTTCTACTACGACTTGCTTGTTTAGTTTTTTCGCGATGCTCGTGATAGAACGAAATATAGATTTGTCTTGCGAGTTGTCAACAATGTTAGATAGAAATTCTTTGTCAATCTTCAGTGCGCTAAATGGAAGTTTCTTCAGATAGTTGAAAGAAGCATAGCCAGTTCCAAAATCATCCAGCGCAAACTTAACGCCTATTGTTTCTAGGGTGTTAATGTTCGCTTTGGCGATATCAAAATTAGAAACTAAACAGCTTTCAGTCAGCTCTAACTCAAGGTTGTGTGCTGGCAGTTCATATTGATCTAATAGTGCCATGACTTTGTTGGCAAACGCAGGAAGGCATATCTGCTTTGCAGAAACATTAATCGAGAGGCAAAAGTCTGGCGCAAATTCTATCCACTCCGAGGCGCGATCCATAGCGTTGCTCAGCACAAAATAACCCACTTCAATAATTAGACCATTTTGTTCCGCCATGTGTATTAGTGCTTCATTAGACATTTCTCCAAGGACAGGGTGTTTCCACCGCAAAAGGACTTCTGCGCCAATCCATTTCTGCGTTTTAATATCAACCTTGGGTTGAAAGTACAAAATTAGGTCGTCGTTTCGGACTGCTTGTAGTAAATAGTGTTCAAGTTGATTGAATGCTTTTTGGTCTTGTTGATCGGCTTGGGTGAAAAAGGTGATTAACTCACCGGACTCCTTACATGCGAGGGCGGCGTGGAAGGCATTGTTGATTAGCTGATTTTCATTCTGAGTGTGGAAAGAGTTCGCAACACCCATATAGGAATGAAGATGAACTTCGCTGTCTTTAAATACAAAACCTTGCTTGGCAATGGTAGCGATCTTTTTACACAAAGTAGGGAGATACTGTTCATTCATAGCAGGAACAACAGTAGTAAGCGCAAGTTCAGTCGTCGATATTCTTGCTATGTGCTGTATCTGCTCTGTCACTTCATTTACTTTTTTCTCAAAACCCTTAAGAAGGTCGTCGAGGCCGTCACAACCGATTCTAGCCTGAACTCGCTCACCGTTGGTGAACTGAACGAATATGACACTAATAAAAGCGTCCCCGTTAACAATTGGAACACTGTTTAATGAGGTGATAAGCGCACTTTCTAGACCGTTCCGGTTTAGCATGCCTGTCGCTGAATCATGACTTAAGTGGTAAAGCATGCGCTTTTCGAGTTGGTGGTTATTGTAAGTTAATGAGTCAATGTCGATTCGGCTTTTTCGTAGTTTTTGTTGGTACTGCTGTCGCACGCGTTTTATGGAATCAGCCATTCCTTGACGAGTCATCCAAGACGAAATCTCATAACTTAAACTGTTTAACTGCTGCTCGCCATCGCTTGATCTTACCGAAAGGACAAAGGCTAAGCCTGTAGGTTGTTTCGATATTGAAGATAGATACAAACAGCGCAAGTAAGAGGCCTTAACGGGAGAAAGGAGCTTTGCTAGTGCTTCCTTTAGTGAACGCTCAGACATATCGTTGAACGACACTGTGTTTGTTTTAGGAACTGCATAGTTGTTGATATAAAGCAGTTCTAATTGATTGCCTTCAATCGCACACCAGCCCCAAACGGACTTTACATTAGATGGGGACTTTGATGACTCAACGAGTTCAAAGATCCTTTGTCGCTCACTTGGGCTCAGCCTGCGTAATACTGAGCGATTATCTCTTTTCATCAATGTTGACCACATCCTGTGGAAACGCTTCGTTAACACTAACAAAGCAAAAGATTCAGTCTCTACAGTATAAGTGTTGAATACTAGACGGTTGGGAAATTATGAATTGAGACAGGTGAATAGCACTAAGAATGGCAACAGTCTCAAAGTTGAGAGGGAAAGGCAGTCGTATTAAAGGAAAACGGCAGAAGTCCGAAGGAGCTTCTGCCGCAATGATTGCTATGGCTTTAACCGTTTTAATGCTTGGACATCTTGCGGTTGGCTGTAATCAATGTCATCAAATCCAAAACCATTCAGATTTAAGAATGAGCGTTGGAAGCCTTCAAAATCGCCAATTTGCTTGAAGTTGTCTTGATTCATTTCAGATAGACAATGCTTAACCTTATCTTGAACTTCGGGATTCAGCTCCCAGTCGTCCATGCGAATTAAACGTTCACCATCAAGAGGAACCTTGCCTTGTCCGTAGACCTTGGTTGCAAACAAA
The DNA here is from genome assembly GCF_040412085.2 of Vibrio sp. CB1-14. Taxonomy (NCBI): domain Bacteria; kingdom Pseudomonadati; phylum Pseudomonadota; class Gammaproteobacteria; order Vibrionales; family Vibrionaceae; genus Vibrio; species Vibrio chaetopteri. The sequence continues at coordinate 1,604,861 of NZ_CP115921.1, forward strand.
CGTTGCATTTGCTCAATACACTCTTCGTGAGTACCTTGCTCTTTCATGGTTTTGTACAGCGCAAGTAGGTATGGAGATAAGCCCGGGATAAACACACTGGCTTTAGTGACGAGTGCTTTACAGACCGCAGCATAGGCGTTGCCATCAAAGTTAGACAGTTCAAGATTGAGCGCATGACTCGTTTGATGTAAGTCGACTTTGGCACGACCTAACGTACCATCCAAATAAATTGGGTGAGTGATCTCTGTCCCAACATAAGAGAATGCGACGGTTTTAAATCCGTTGGCGACGGAATCAGAGTTGACCAGGGTGTCAATCCAGCTTTCCCAATCTTCACCGCCCATGACTTTTAGAGTGCCTTCAATTTCTTCGTCTGAAGCGGGTTCGAGTAGCGTATCTTCCCACTCTTGTGTTTCAAGGTTAATGAGTGAACCTGAAACGGCTTCACCAATCGGTTTGATAGCTGAACGCCAGAATTCACCGTTTGCTTTCGGTCTAACGCCCGTAGCGAGACTGTAGATAACGAGGTCAACTTCGCCTTCAAAGTAAGTTTCTATGGCTTCAATAACTTGCTCTCGGACATCATGAGAGAACGCATCGCCAACGATATTGATAGCTCGTCGGCCGGCTTGCTGGGCACGTTGTTTGAAGTAGATGTTGTTGTACCAACCAGCAGTTCCCAATCCTTTCTCAGAAGGGCTACGTTCAAAAGAAACACCAATGGTATCGGCGTCTGCACCACCAAAGGTTAGGGCAATGCGGGCCGCTAAGCCAAACCCTGATGACGCGCCCAAAATAAGCACGCGTTTGGGGCCATTTTTGATCGGACTGGCCGATTTCACGTACGCGATTTGGTCATCGACGGCCTTTTTGCACCCTTGTGGATGAGAGGTCTTTGCGACAACACCGCTGATAACTGGTTCAACTATCACTGTATACAACCTATCTAAGACGATGATAAAAACTCAAGATAGCGTAAAGTGTTGTAAATTATATTGAGCTAGGGCATCAATTTGGCGATTCTGAGCGTATTTACTCTGCAACAATGTTGCTAAAATCGCCAATTATCAATTTAAAGGTGCGGCTTTAGTGCTTCAGCTACAAATTGTGCGATGAAGGGTTGAGCATCAGGTTTTGGGTGCAAACCGTCTTGCATCATCCATTCTGGCTTGATGATAACTTCTTCAAGGAAGAAAGGTATGAGTGGAATGTCGTGCTCTGAAGCCAACGTCGGGTAGATGTTCTCGAACATGGTGCTGTAGCGTTTACCGTAGTTGGGCGGTACACGAATTTGCATCAAAAATACGATAGCACCAGCCTCTTGGCTTTGGGTGATTAATGTCGATAGGTTGCGCTCAATGATAGGCGGCTGAAAGCCACGTAGTCCGTCATTTGCGCCGAGCTCAATAAGTACATAGTCGGGTTTGTGTTCACTCAACAAGCCTGGCAGTTTTGCAAGACCGTTGCCTGTGGTATCGCCTGATACGCTGCCATTGATGATGTTGTACTCGGTATCATCGTCAGATAGGTGTTTAGAGAGCATTGTCGGCCAACTGAGGTCTGCCGACATGTTGTAGCCAGCACTCAGACTGTCGCCGAGAATTAGAATAGACGCCGCCTTTGCGTGAAAAGAGGCCAAGGAAACAAAAATAATAATCAAAGAGGAAAGTTGCCGAATCATGAGTTCTTCCATAATCAAAGCTGAATCAGTGTCCAAAGTAGTGTCTACGAAAACGGAACATTTAACAATCCTCGAGGATGTGAATCTGTCGATTCAAGAAGGAGAGTCCATTGCTATCGTTGGAACGTCAGGGGCAGGAAAATCTACGCTAATGACGTTACTAGCTGGTTTAGATGTCCCTAGCACGGGCAATATCCAATTACTTTCTAATCCCATTTCTCAGATGAGTGATGAAGCTAGAGCCAGCATTCGTAGTGAGCACCTCGGTTTTGTGTTTCAGAGTTTTCTATTAATCCCAAGTTTGTCCGCACTTGGAAATGTGACGTTGCCCTGCCTTTTAAAAGGTGAGCAAGAGGACGAAGCGAAAGCTCGTCAACTCCTTGAGTCAGTAGGGCTTGGACACCGTATTGATCATTTGCCATCACAGCTTTCTGGCGGCGAGCAGCAGCGCGTCGCCATTGCTCGTGCATTTATGACCAGCCCTAAGATACTCTTTGCAGACGAACCAACGGGCAACTTAGATCAGAATACAGCGCACAAAATTGTCGAGCTATTGTTTGATCTTAACCAGCAGCATGGTACGACGCTCGTGCTCGTTACTCATGATTTGTCGCTAGCTAAACGTTGCGATCGCATTTTCCATATGAATGCGGGTCGGCTTGAGCAGGAGTAGCGGATGTCACAACAGCAAACCAGTTCTACTAAAATCAGTTCCAAACACAAAAACACGAGTGCGAATCTAAACAGTCGCCTCGTGACGTGGAGCTTTGACGAGATTAGGCAGGGGCAGCTTTGGCCTATTGCTATTTCCTTGACGCTAATTATCGCCTGTATTTTCGGTCTAGCGGCACTCGCTGAGCGAATGGAGCAGGTGATTGTCAAACAAGGAAAAGATGCGCTAACTGCTGACTCTATATACATTTCAGCAAATCCGATCACCGAGAAAAACACTGAGTTTATCAAAGGCTCAGGACTTGAAACGTCGTGGTATACGCGCTTCGCGACTATGTCGTTCAGTGACAGCGGTATGCAGTTGATAACGGTGAAAGCCGTGGACTCAAAGTTTCCACTTCGCGGTACGCTAACCTTAGGATCCGAACAAGGTACACAAAACCAGGTCAAAGAAGGTGAACTATGGCTTGATAGCAGGATAGCGGAGCAATTGAACGCTTCCCCTGGTGACGTTGTCACTATTGGCGATGCTGAGCTTGCTGTGAGTGGGGTGATATTAGAAGAGCCTGGTATCAGCTTTAATCCGTTTCAGCAGATGCCAACCGCTTATATACACCAAAGCTCTGTGGATGAAACCGGTGCAGTGCAGCTTGGTAGTCGAGTTCAGTTTCGCGCATATTTAGTCGGTGATGAGGGAAATATTGACGCACTCAAGCAGCAAATAGAACTCACGCCAAGTGACCGATGGCGTGACCAATCATCCGGTAGCCGAACCAATGATATTTTCGACAGGACAACGCAATATCTATCTCTCACTGTTGCAATCATCATTATTATGGCAGCGACGACACTTGTTTTGACCTGTCAGAATTACGTGCAAAGTCGCAGACAAACGGTCGCCATGCTTAAAAGCCTCGGCGCAAGTAAACATTGGTTAGTACGTTGGCTTTCAATTCAAACCTTGCTGCTTGTGAGTATATCGGTTGTCGCGGGATTATTACTAGGGATGGGCTTAGAAACGCTTCTTCGCGTGCCTCTTACCGATCTACTGCCAGATCCTCTTCCTACCTATGGATTTAAACCAGCCGTTATTGCGATTGTATCGAGCTTACTCATAGGCGTTCCGGCTTTGGGTATCCCGCTCTATAAGTTGATTTCTGTATCATCTGTAGAAGTTTTGCAAAGTGCTGACGAGAAGCGTGGGGGCTGGATCTATTTGTTGGTCTTAGTCCCGGTTATTCCACTACTCGTTGCGTATCGCGACAATAATCTCGTGTGGATTGTACTGGCTGGTATTATTGGTCTGTTTGTCGTTCTGGCTGCCATTAGTGTTCTTTTCACGCTGCTCTTGAGCCGCCTGTCTTTGCCGATTTCGATGAAACTTGCGGTTAGCCGTATTAATCGCAGTAAACGTCATACAGGATTGCAATACGGGGCATTAGGGCTTTCGCTGATGCTGCTTACAACAATTTGGCTGGTTAGAAATGACCTACTCAGTGACTGGCAGAGAACACTTCCAGCTGATGCGCCCAACGCGTTTGCTCTTAATATCGCTGATTATGAGAAAGATGCTTATCTGAGTGCTCTAGATGGTAACAACATTGATCGCTCTCAAGCGTTTCCGATCTCTCGTGGACGATTGACGCTCATCAATGGCGAAGATGCACAAACCAGACAAAAAACGGGTGTTGATGAGGAAGATGCGTTAAGTCGAGAGCTCAATTTTACCTATGCAGACACTCTTCCTGGCTACAATGATGTTCTTTCTGGTGAATGGACGCAGACAGGTGGTGTCTCAGTGGAAAAAGAGGTGGCCGAAAATCTTGGTCTTAAGATAGGAGATGAGCTTGGCTTTACCATTAACGGCCAAGAGGTTAGGGCTGTCATCAACTCAATTCGATTTGTTGAATGGAGAGACATGAAGCCTAACTTTTACTTTATCTTTACTCCAGATGTGTTGGCGAATATACCGAGTGCATGGTTAGTGAGCTTTAGGCTTCACGATAAAGACAATGATTTGATAGCCACCTTGTCACGCAACCACCCAACGGTTAGTTTGATGGACATACGCTTGATGGGAGAGAAGATACAAGGGCTGCTCAGTCAGATAGTGTGGTCGATAACGGTATTAGCAGCATTGGGAGTACTTTCAGGTGTATTGCTTATCTTTACTTTACTCAGGTTGAGTCTCTCTCAGCGTCAAGCTGAAATTCGTCTTTATCGAACCTTAGGAGCGAGCCGTAAACGGATCGTTCGAACGATTTGGGCTGAATACGGGATCATGGCGATTACGGCGGGTATTGTTGCGACATTTGGTGCTGAGTTAGTCGTTGGTTCGATCATGACTATTGGGTTTGATTTGCCGTGGAGTTGGCATTTATCCACGTGGATTATGGTTCCCGCAATCGCTTTCGCGACGTTAGCCTTGGTTCTTTTTTCATTGATAAGACAGATGCTTACAACCTCGCAAAAGCAGTTTGCATAATGCTTAACCACCGTTTTTGTTAAGTTATCCACAAAAACGGTGGATAAGGTTTTGGATAACTCAATCGTATCCTTAGTGATAAAAATCGTTAGCCTTTGATTGGTCGGTGATGGCGGGTAATCTGATTGTCATGTTGCTGTCAAAAAACTTATTCACCGATTAACTGTCAAGAAAAAACATCACAAAAAATAGGATTTTTTTTCCCTCTAGATGCGGCTAAAATGTCGCATCTTCATCACTTCAATCAATAAGAAATGAGTCAAGAATTCCCAGAGATGCAGAGTCGTCAACGAGTGGCCATCATAGGTGGGGGCGTCGCAGGATCTACGGTTGCTTTGTACCTTGCAAAACAAGGTATTGATGTGACCGTTTATGAAAAAAATCAGCGCCTTGTTAGTGGACCACCGATTTGTCACCTCCATGCTGGTGGTAATTTGTATCGTGAAATCTCTGAGCAACATTGTCTTGAGCTACTTAGGCAATCGATAGAATTTGTACGCTTCTTTCCGTCGGTCGTTAATGTTCGCCCAACCGTCATTGCGGTACCACGAGGGGATGAGGGTAAGCCAGAGGCCTTGCTTCCTCGTTTAAATGTACTTCGCGATGCATACAAAAAGTTAGTTGAGTTGGACGCTGACAACCAAGTACTGGGTAAACCGGATGACTACTTCCACGAATTCGACCGTCAAACTTTGAATGAGCTGTCAAAGAGACAGCCGCCAGAAGCGCCGCAAACACTCGAAGAGTGGCTTATCCCCTTTGCTAAACATACCGATCTAGATAAGCTTAAATTCCCAGTCTATGTTGTTCAAGAATATGGACTCAGCTTGTTCCGTGTCGCCTCGTCTGTTGAACTATGGTCTCAGCAAATAGCTAACCTGCATATCCGCACTGGTGCCAATATAGAACAGATTCGTGAGTTAGAAGATAGATATGAGTTAGAGCTAGCGGCAGGGCAAACAGAGTCATTCGATTTTGTTATCAATGCTTGTGGATTTCGTACCGGCACTATTGACGATAAGTTAGAGAAACCTCGTCAAAGGTTAGTAGAGTTTAAAGCCGCTTACGTCACCAAATGGGTAAAACACCAGCATGAAAAATGGCCAGAAGTGATTTTTCACGGTCAGCGCGGTACTCCGCAGGGTATGGCGCAATTAACGCCTTATCCTGGTGGCTATTTTCAACTTCACGGCATGACCAAATCGATCACCTTGTTTGAGAATGGCTTGGTGCAGTCAGGTGGTAACACGTCACAGCCACAGCTTCCACAGCACTTAGTCGATAAAATTGATAATGGTTGGCCAGAGCAGGTACAAACCTCGCGTTCGCAAAGCGCTATCCAACATCTTGCTCAGTATGTTCCTGAATTTGTATCAGCTGAACCAGCAGGAAAGCCTTTGTATGGCGCACAGCAAATACCAGGGTTGGAGCCAAGTCTTCGTTCTGCTGATGTTAGTTTTGATGGTGAACGTTATGCTCGCCTAGAGATTGTTAAAGCTTCATCCGCTTTAATTGCTGCAAAAAAGATAATGAGTCGTTGGTTTGTTAATCAGCCGTTCAACGTGAGCACGACTCTTGCGTTAAAGCCTTTAGATGTTGAATTAGTAGCAAAGCAAATAGCACGCGATCGAGGTTACCCAGAATCTTTAGCTGTAGCCTACTAAATATACGCTAATCCATTGGTTTATAAAGACAAGGCAAAATAAAGGGTCGCAAATCTGCTCCGATTGCATATAATCGCTGTAGAGAAATACAAGGAATTTATGATGAACGTACTAGTAACAGGTGGCGCAGGCTACATCGGAAGTCACACATGTGTGCAGCTTATTGAAGCGGGTATGACACCAATTATCTTTGATAATCTTTACAATGCAAAATCGGCTGTGATTGGTCGTATTGAGAAAATCACAAAAAATCGTCCGGTGTTTGTAAAAGGTGACGTGCGCGATAAGCAAGCCCTGGTAGACGTGATGACGAATCATAACATTGATGCAGTGATTCACTTTGCCGGCTTAAAGGCGGTGGGAGAGTCTGTTGAAAAGCCGCTTGAATATTATGATAACAACGTCAATGGTACTTTGGTTCTCGCGGATGCGATGCGTGAAGCGGGCGTGAAGCACATTGTGTTCAGTTCATCAGCAACGGTTTACGGCGATCCTGCATCAGTGCCAATTACTGAATCATTCCCAACCAGTGCCACTAACCCTTATGGTCGCAGTAAACTCATGGTTGAAGAATGTCTGACTGATTTCCACAAAGCCAATCCAGATTGGACCATTACCTTGCTTCGTTACTTCAACCCAGTAGGTTCTCATCCTTCCGGTGAAATGGGTGAAGATCCTCAGGGGATCCCAAACAACCTAATGCCATTTGTATCTCAAGTTGCTGTGGGTCGACGTGAATGTCTATCGGTCTTTGGTGACGACTATCCAACACCCGATGGTACGGGCGTTCGTGATTATATTCACGTAATGGATCTGGCAGATGGTCACATCGCCGCTCTGAAAACGTTAAATGGCAAAGAAGCGCTCTCTATATACAACCTAGGAACAGGTAACGGAAGCAGCGTACTGCAAATGGTTAAAGCGTTTGAAGAAGCCTCTGGTAAGCCAGTTCCTTACAAAGTTGTGGAACGTCGCCCAGGTGATATCGCTGAATGCTGGGCAGATCCTAGCAAAGCTAACAAAGAGCTTGGCTGGAAGGCGACACGTACCTTATCCGATATGACAGCAGATGGATGGCGCTGGCAGTCGCAGAATCCGACTGGTTATCCAGAGTAATCTGGTGGTTTGTCGCATAAACTTAACAAAAGGCGCTAAAAGCGCCTTTTTTTGATCCAAGTCGCCTTATTTATTGAATAAAAAATATCATATTGTTGAATATTTGCTAAAATGGTTTCAGTACTTAATTTAACCAGTAAAATTAGTCTTGAACCACAAGGAGACTCCATGGAGTTAGCACTCATCATTGCTTTCGTTGTAGCTGCGGTTGTAATGGTTAAAAAAGAAATGGCTGCAAAATAGTCTTCATTCATACATTTTATTTACAAATCTTTTAACTGAATGAAAGTATTAACAAAAACCGACGAAAGTCGGTTTTTTTATGCGTGAAATCTGCGTATTCAACAACAACTTTTCTTTGTCGTCACGACTAAAAACAATCGTTTTATTTTTAATTGCTAAACTCTTAAGGTGCACGCTCTTTCCGGTCGTTCGTAACCGGCGTTTCACACTCATAAAACAATATACCTAAAAGAGGATACTGCCATGCGCATTGCGATTCTATCTCGCAACGAAAACTTGTACTCAACTCGTCGCCTAAAAGAAGCAGGGGAAGCGAGGGGACATCAAGTGGATATCATAGATACCCTGCATTGCTATATGGATATTACTAGTAGTAACTCTAAAGTCCGTTATATGGGTGAGGAGTTGCCTCAATACGATGCGGTGATTCCACGAATTGGTTCATCTATTACTTTCTACGGAACCGCTGTGGTTCGTCAGTTTGAAATGATGGGTACTTTCTGTGTTAACGAGTCGGTAGCGATTAGCCGTTCACGTGACAAACTGCGTTCCCTGCAGTTGCTATCACGTAAAGGCATTGGTCTACCTCGCACTGGTTTTGCAAGCAAGCCAGACGACATTCCAGATTTGATTAAAAATGTTGGTGGCGCGCCACTTGTTATCAAGCTTCTTGAAGGTACTCAGGGCATTGGTGTGGTGCTCGCAGAGACACAAAAAGCTGCAGAAAGTGTTATCGAAGCTTTCATGGGTCTAAAAGCCAACATTTTGGTTCAAGAGTTTATCGAAGAAGCTAACGGTGCTGATATTCGTTGTTTTGTTGTCGGTGGAAAAGTGATTGCTGCAATGAAGCGACAAGCTGCCGAAGGTGAATTCCGTTCAAATCTACATCGTGGTGGTACTGCACAGCTAATCAAGCTCACTAAAGAAGAGCGTGCGACAGCGATAGCGGCTGCCAAGGCGATGGGGTTGAACTTGTGCGGGGTTGATATCCTTCAGTCGAAAAATGGTCCAGTGGTTATGGAAGTAAACTCATCACCAGGCCTAGAGGGAATTGAGAGCGCGACAAGTAAAGACGTGGCGGGCCTTATTTACGAATTTATCGAGAAAAATGCCAAGCCAAACAACAATAAAACGAAAGGACGTGGTTAAAAATGGCTAAAGAGCTTGTCATAGCGGGCGTAGAAATACGCCCTGGTGAGCGTAAAGAAATCGATATCCCAGTTGCGAAATTATACACGGACGCAGAAGTAAGTATCCCAGTCCAAGTAATACGAGCAAAGAAAGAAGGACCAGTGGTGTTTGTGAGCGCCGCTGTCCACGGGGATGAGTTAAATGGCATAGAGATTATTAGTCGCCTAATTGCAGAAAACTTAAAACTGCAGTGCGGCACGTTAATTTATGTACCTATGGTCAACGTATATGGTGTTCTAAACCAGAGCCGCTATATGCCAGACCGCCGAGATCTAAACCGTTGTTTTCCTGGCTCAAAGAAAGGATCGCTGGCTGGACGTCTAGCGCATACTTTCCTAGAGAGTATTGTTTCGCATTGTGACTATGGTATCGACCTACACACAGGCGCTATTCATCGTTCTAACTTGCCGCAAATTCGAGCAAACTTAGAAGACGAAGAAACAAAGCGTCTTGCAGAGGCCTTTGCTGTGCCGGTTTTGCTTAATGCCAACATTCGAGATGGCTCATTACGTGAAGCCGCTGTTAACCACGGCGCTCGCGTACTTCTGTATGAAGCAGGCGAGGCGCTACGATTTGATGAGCTATCTATTCAGACCGGTGTCAAAGGCGTACTTCGCGTACTTAAAGCGCTAGGTATGACTCGCAAACGTGTATCAAAGGCAAAAACGGATCCCTTTATTGCCAACCGTAGTGACTGGACGCGTGCAGATGCGAGTGGATTTGTTAAAGAATACGTTCATTTGGGCTCTATGGTCGAGAAAGGCGAGATCCTAGCCGACATTAACGGCCCGCTGGGTAACAATATTGGTCAGGTTACGTCAAACCGCACTGGTATCATTATCGGCAAGCAAAACATTCCTCTGGTTCAAGAAGGGGAAGCTATGTATCACATTGCGTATTTTGGAGATAACGCAGAAGAGGTATTTGAACACATCGAAATCATGCAAGAGTCGATTGTTCCAGTAGAACCGAGCATGTAACACTATGCCAAACACATATAACGACAGAATGATCATTGGCAACTTGGAAGTTTGTAGCCTTCCTGAGTTGGGTATTTTTGATTTAGAAGTACGCATTGATACAGGTGCAAAAACCTCTTCGCTTCACGTTGACAACTTACAGCGTGTGAAACGAGATGGTCGTTTATACGTCCAATATGACTTGCATCCAGACATCTATCATTTAGATGAGATCGTACATTGTGAATCGTTAATTTACGACTCAAGACGTATCAAATCATCCAACGGTGATTCAGAACAGCGCTGCGTTATCCAAACCTTGTTCAAACTTGGTGACAGAGAGTGGCCCATTGAGATCACGCTAAGCAATCGCCAAGACATGTCTTATATGATGCTGTTGGGGCGTGAAGCTATGATCGACAAAGTATACGTGGATCCAAGCAGAGCGTTTCTGATTGATTAATCAGTCTGACTAACCAGCTTTCCTAGCCGCCTTTGGGCGGCTTTGTTTTGCTCGTATATTGGGAACGAGAACAACCGACAGTTTCTGCCGTTAGAATGTGGTATTGAGAAATGGAGAAAGAGGGGGGAGTGAGAAAGTGGCGACAAAAAAAAGCAGAGCGCTAGGCTCTACTTTTGCGTTTAGGAGGAAAGATCACAACTTATGCTGGCTCTAAAACGTCGTCGTTTTCCATGTCGTAATCATAGTCTTTCGCGGCTTCATGAAACTTAGATTTACTATTCAACGTATGGAAAGCTCGTCTTCCGCGCGCCAAGCGAACGTATTTAAGCCAGGTGTGTTCCAGTTTGGATTTCGCTTTGCTAGGGTTAACAATCACTTTTGTGAAGTGTTTTTCTTCGGCGTTTTCTGGGGTAATGTCACCGCGTTCAAGCGCTAACATGGTTTCTCCGTAAGTTACCAAGATGTCTTCTTCAATCAGTGTAAAGTCACCCGATTTCGCGAATCCGCGTGGGAACTTTACTGCATCATAAAAACGTTTCTTGCCGTGGCGAAATTGAGTTTCAGTCATAGAGACCTCAAAGCAAATAGGTAGTAAAGCAAGGTAATTCAAGGGACTTTTTGCCATCCAAAGACGCCGAGAAGCCTTAGAATCCCGTGCTGGTTCGATGCTGAAAATAGTTGGAAATGAACAAGAAAGAAAACGAATTGTTTTTGTCGAATGCACAAAATTTCTTTATGCTTAACTAAGCTTAATTGTGTAAGAATACGTGGCTAACCAGAACGTTAGCTCAATCTATTAGAAATATCTTAAGAGTCACATTATGGACGTAAAAGTATTCCAAACCTTCCTTGAAGTCGCTAAGGAGAAACACTTTGGTCGCGCATCCGAAAACCTCTACATCACGCAGGCCGCGGTGAGTGCACGTATCAAACAGCTCGAAGAATACTTTGATACGCGGTTGTTTACCCGACATCGCAACAATATTCAATTGACCTCAGCGGGTCAAAGGTTGGTGGGGTACGCAGAGGTGATGGTTTCGACGCTTAAGCAGGCAACCTTTGATTTATCTCTTGAGAGTAATAAGGCGCTGCAATTAACTCTAGGCGGCACACCCAATATCTGGGACGCATATTTGCAAAATGGTTTGAGTGTGGTGACAGACTCTTTGACTGGTTATGGCTTTGTCGCAGAGTCGTTAGGTCGCGAGCAGCTAAACCGCAAGTTGCTTGAGCGCACGTTGGATGTCGCATTTTCTTTCGATCCATTTAAGGTGGAAGAGTTCAAGAGTCACCAAATTGCCGAACTGTCTTTGGTGTTAGTATCAACAGAACCAAATAACATTGAATCTGCGTTCAACAGTAAATATGTTTATGTAGATTGGGGAACGCAGTTCGCGTTTGAACATGCCGATCGACACCCTAATATTCCAGCTCCTTACCTGCGTACGTCAACGGGGCGTATTGCGTTGGATTTTGTTTTGGAGAAGGGAGGCTGTGCCTATCTTCCTGCGTCGCTTGTGGAGCCTTTCATAGAGTCTGAGCAGCTATTTAGAGTCGAGGGAGCCGATGAATGGGCTCGGCCTTTGTACATAAGTTACCGTAAAAACAGCACCTCATTAGAGGCGATTTTACAAGTTGAATCACTCATCAACACTGTTAAGCCAACTACCTCGTTCGTCGTACAGCAGGCGGGTGAAAGTGTGGAATAAAGACTTTATAAAAGCCTCTTGTTAGAGGCTTTTTCCTTCAGCGTTAGAGTTAATCAAATCGCTTTTCAGGGATGTCAATGTCTTGCCAAACTGCATCAATGAGCCCATACAGTTCGACAATAACTTTCTTATTGGGGAGTGAGCTAATTATCATTTTTGACTCTAGTTTTCGCTCTGCGGCTTGTACCGCGCTTCGGGTTGCTTTACCGCCGATTTTCTTTACAAACGCCTGAGAAGCTTCACTGTAAATCCCACGCTGCGCATGGAGCAATAGCAAGACCGCTTTGTCTGTTTGCGTTAAGTTCTTAATGATGTCCTTATGTCCTTCCTCGGCACGAATCGCCTCTCTGATAAAATTAACACCTTGGTTAAGCGTTCGTTGATTGGCGACCAATTCACGCATCAGGTTAATTATCCAGTGTGGTGAGTGATCAATTTCGTTCCAGAAGTCGAGCAGCTCCAAGCGGTTAATATGAATGTTATAAGAATCCTTGAGCCGGTTGGTGCAATGCTCAATGAAACCGTCATCAATCACAGGAAATTCGTTCACTTGTGCAGACTGATAGAAGGGCACTTTGTCGTCTTCAAAAGCCGCTTTCATGCCTGTCCTGCTTGAGCCAGTAAAGATCACGGTAATTCTAGAGCCGTAAGAGTCGAACAGAGTTCTCAGGGTGTAGAGAAAGTTGTCAAAAGCACTAGATGTAGAAAGGTGTTGGAATTCATCCAATATGAAGACTACCTTAGAACCGCCAGCAGCCTCTATCACGGATTTAAGATGACTCTTAATGTTGAGTATATCTGCGTCGCTGGCAGACCTTGGTTTAAACTCGAGTTCAACTTTGGCAATTTGATTGCCAATCGCGAGTTTTTTTATTTCTGTATTGAGGAGCCGCTTCAGCGCGCCTTCTTGCTTTATTTCATCAAGCGCTCTTGCTAACTGTTCAGCGAATTCGGTATGAGGTGCACTCTTGTTGCCCCACATGTTGATATAGATAGGCAACAGACCGTTGTTGATAAGCTCGGGGCTTAAATCACTTAAGAAGAACGATGTCTTGCCAATCCTGCGCGTACCTAAGTACACCATTCGAGAAAATAGCGTGTCTTTACACATATTTGTTATGTGCTGTGCTAATACTGGGCGATGATAAAACCATGGGTCAGAATAAGGAATGTAACTGGGCTTACTCATAGTTGTATGACTCGGTGTACTTTTCATTGTAATTCATTATAGCAAAATGAATTCATCACGTCGTGATGAATTAAGGTGAAGTTAGGCAGAGCAGTGGCAGTAAGACACTAGACGGCGAGCCAGATAGGGAATTGGTATTCGCTTAAAAAGAAAAATTCCCGCTTGAGCGGAGGGGCTGGCGGTTCTGGTCGTGAACCGATCTGAACCTTCGGGGTATGGTGCTCTGCGAGCCGAATGTTGAGGTGTGTCGTATCCCTTTTGCGAAACCTCGTGACGTATTAGTAGCTGCATTAGGATCAGAGCATCAATGGCTACCCGTACTGATTCTGGAGGATAAACAGACCATCACTGAGCCTGAAGCGATCATTGATTACTTGGCGGAGCAATTTAGTGGGCCTCAAGTCCTCCCTTGAATAGTGAAAGGGGACGATGCCCCCTTTGGTACACCAAATAATGTGTGACACTAGATGCGTTCAGCCAAGTAAGCATCATAGTCTGGAATTTCAATATCCACTTCTTGCGAGAGTAGATTAGATTCAAACAAAAAGTTCGCGGTAGCGCGGTTGGTTGCGACAGGGATGTTCCATACGCTGGCAATACGTAGCAGGGCTTTTACATCAGGGTCGTGTGGTACTGCGTTAAGAGGATCCCAGAAGAAGATCAACATATCCAGTTTCCCTTCAGAAATGAGCGCACCGATTTGTTGGTCGCCACCCATTGAGCCACTGATCATGCTTTTGATGGCAAGGCCAGTTTCCTTACTAAGCATATTACCCGTTGTCCCTGTTGCATACAGAAAGTGACCTTGTAACTTTTCCTTGTTCTCTTGAACCCAGCGCAGAAGCTCAGGTTTGTAATGATCATGAGCCACCAGTGCGATGTGCTTGTGTGCCGGCATTGTGCGAATCGTTTTCTGCATGTACTTTTGTTCCTAATTATCTATTTTTGAATTCTGCTCGTTCTAATTCGAATGCACACAATAGGCTGACGTGAGTGCATTCGAATTAGTTTGATTTAAGTTATTGATATTAAAATCAAGCTTCATACTACGCATCACAACCAAAGCTCGCAATGAGCTTCCTTGGTATCTGTGACAATTAATGCTCTTCGACACTAAAAATAGGCCTGAATGCACTGGGAGACAAGGATTCCCCGATGATTTGTTCATCAAGTGAATCAGGTGTTAGCACTTCAATTTTAGGTGCAAGATCTGTTTCGTAGGGCTCATCTCGTAAATAATGTACGGCTTGACGGATAGACAATTGACCTTGCTCTACCATTTTGTCTGTCGGTGCAAACTCTACTTTGTTGCGAAGTAAGCCGCGATATACCCCGTGACTCAGGTAAATCGATAGAAGCTTGATATCAGAGTGGTGCGGCTGTGCACGTAGCTCACTAATAGCAGCTTCAATAGCAACTGCGCTGCCAACGACATAATCGAGGTTCGGGTAGTTTTCAATGACCTCTTGAACTAGGTTACGTTGTAACTCCTTGTCATTGTCTGCCCATAGGGTTTCAACAATGTTTACATCACTGTGTTTGACTGCTTCTAGAAATCCAAGAATGACAGGCTTTGTCCCACCACTTGATTCTGGGCCAGGAAGAAAAGCCACATCGACGACACCACTGCCTTTAGGGTGCTGCTCTGCCAAGTGTTTACCGACTCGATGACCCATCCAGTACCAATCAACGCCGACAACACCTTTTACGTGTTGACGTTGCGCTTTATCGACAATGAGATGATTTACTGTCGCAAATACAGGCGTGTCTTGTGTGTAGCGACTTAAATCCTGGCTAAATGCGGTGGGAGAGACGGTACCAAGAATGATCGCATCGGCGCCCCAGTCGCGGCAGGCGATAAGTTGCGCACGCTGTTTGTCTATATTCGGATAACCCCCAGACTCCAAGACCTTGAGGGTAATATTCTGCTTCTCTGCCTCTGTCACCATCCCATAGTTTACGGATAGCCAGTATGAGTCTTTAAGGTGTGGGTAAATGGCGCACACTTTTTCTGACTCCGGTGCGTTCTTAACAGTAGTGGCATTTGCTGCATTACTGCTCAGTGGAACACTGGTGGCAATCATTAGCGCACAAATTGTCGAAAAAAAGTGAGTTTTATTAGGCATATCGTCAACGTTTAGTGGTATCTAGCTCTGCTACACTGCAAAATATAGCGTAATACAGTCCAATGAGCGTCGGCAAGCGCTAAGTGTCGATGAGTGGGCGTAATTTTAGTAGTTTGCGTGCTTCTTTCAGGTTCCGATCGATATTGGAATGGCAATCCTGGATGGAATCGAAGTAAAGTCAATGGAGTGGGTATGTTGCTCTCTAAAGCCAGTATTGGCCGTAAGTTATTATTTTCCTTTTTAGTGATGGCATTACTCGTATTGCTGTCGACGGCGATTGGCGTGTCTGGATTCTCATTTGTTGCTAAGACAGAGCGCAATGTGGTTGATACAGCCATTCCTTCAATGCTTGAAGCTCGTGAAGTCTCTGAGTTAAGTTCGCGCATCATTGCATCAGTACAAGTGCTCTCGAACGCAAAAACCAAACCACAGCATCAAGAGGCTGGGCGTGTGTTGTTTTCGCGTCTCGAATCTTTGCTCCTGCACATAAAAAGTCTTGGCTCAGATTCGTTCGATTCCAAATTGCTCGATAGCCTTGAACAAACCGTTCAATCTATCATTGATAGTCTTGCAGAGCTGGGCAGCTCTGTGGAACAAACCATCACGCTCGATCAATCAATTTTACAACTGACGACTCAGCTACGAGTGCAAGCGGAAGAGCTAGAGCAACTAACGCGCACCCAAGTTCTCAATACCAGTACGATTGCTGTTGCCAATGTGACTCATATTTACGGTTTGCTTGAAAAGGAAAAGAAAGCAGAAGCACTCAGTGCCTTGGACAGTCTAGTTGAAGTCGACCTTGATCTGTCCGAACGATTGCACGAGTTGCACCTTCTTGCCTTTAAAACACTCAATCAGATTGAGGAGGCGAGAACGGTTTCTGATCCTGGGCGTATCGATGAACTACAGCGTCAGTATCAGACCAACATTAATATCATGCAAAGACGGGTACCCGGCGTTGAGGATCCTACTCGCTCAGAGCAGATGGCTTCGCTTTTAGATGAACTGTCGTCTGGGAAAACGATTTTTACCTTACTCAAGCAAAAATACAACGAGAGGCAGCGGTCTAAAAGCTTAATGCACGAAACGCTCGAATTGTTTACCAAGCTCAATGAAACCATTTCAAAGCTTGTCGACCAATCTAATGCAGCGACAACGGCCGCTGTGGCCGACTTATCTGCGACATTAAAATACGCGCAGTGGACGTTGGGTATACTGTCTATTATCGGCTTTGTTGTGGTTGTATTGATTGTCTGGCGCGTGGTTTATGTGTCGGTAGTAAAACGACTGGCAGAATACTCTGGCGCGCTGCTATCTATAGCGAAAGGGCAGCTCAATGTTGATGTCAGTGTAAAGGGTAATGATGAACTCGCCCATATGGGTCAAGCCATTATCACTGCTCGTAATACGGCACAGGCTCTTAAAGTTGTCGCTGAAGCTGAAATCAAAGCCAAGAAAGAGCTCGAGAATCATAGAAATCAGTTAGAACAAATCGTTACCGAGCGGACACTCCAGTTGCAAACCAGTAATGAAAAACTCAACCAGGAAGTATTAAATCACGCCAAAGCACGCAATGCGGCTGAACAAGCGAGCCGCGCTAAGTCTGCATTTCTAGCGACCATGAGTCATGAGATCCGGACTCCGATGAACGGGGTACTTGGCACCGCAGCCTTAATGGAAGATACCTCGCTGAACTCTCAGCAACGTAATTACTTGCAAGTGATTAATCGTAGTGGGCAGAATTTGCTTGCGATTCTCAATGATATTTTGGACTACTCGAAAATAGAGGCTGGCCACCTTGAGATCCGAAACAAACCGTTTGATCTTTATCGAATGGTGCAAGATTGTTATCAGCTAATGCTCGGCAAGGCTCTGGAGAAGAACCTAGATTTTCGTTTTCATATCGAGAGTGATGTATCTGATGTTTATTGCGGTGACGTTACCCGCCTAAGCCAAGTGCTTAACAACTTGGTTGGTAATGCGATTAAGTTTACCTCGTCCGGTCAGGTTGATATCTACGTATCTCTAGACCCTGATGATGAAACTTGTGTGATGATCGAGGTCTCTGATACTGGTGTTGGGATTAGCCCTGATGACCAATTGCGCTTGTTTGAAGCCTTTACTCAGGCGGAAAATGGTCACAGTACCATTGGTGGTACTGGGCTCGGTCTAGCAATAAGCCAAAGGCTTGTACATGCGATGAATGGCGAGATCTACGTTGATTCCTATCTTGGGGAAGGAAGTCGTTTCTGGTTTGTCATTCCTTTGGAGCAATGTGCACTTGAAGGGCAAGAAATACAAACGCCTATTGGTGGCACTGAAACAGTAAACGGTCGCGTGCTGTTGATAGAAGATAACGCGGTGAATCTCATGGTTGCAGAAGGTTTTCTGGTCAATATGGGGCATCATGTGATTGCAGCGGAAACAGGAGAGGATGCCAAAATTATGTTTTCCGAGCATGATTTTGATATTGCACTCGTTGACATTAACCTACCAGACTGTAGTGGTGTTGATTTATTGAAAGCATTCAGACAAATAGAAAAAAACAAAGCTGCGAACGAAAAGACACCAATGATTGCGGTATCAGCTCACGTATTTAACGAAGAAGTCGAGTCATACTTAGAAGCAGGCTTTGACGGCTATCTTCCAAAACCCGTCGACAGAGAAGAACTGCGAGACACAATACAGCAGCATCTTGCCAATAAGGTGACGACCTACTTGGCTTCGGAAGCGCAACCCTCTCAAACTGAGTTGGACACGTTGGAAGAATCGATGATTATTGATGAAAAAGTACTGCGTGATGACTTGTCGATATTAGGTCATGACAGAGTAAAAAAAATTGTTGATGTGTTTGTTGAGTCGAGTCAGCAGATCATTGAAGAGCTAGAAAGTGCGGCACAAACGGATGATGGGCATGAAGTTAAAGCATTAGCTCACAAACTCAAAGGTAGCGCGGCTGCACTAGGCTTAACGCAACTATTTGAAATCTGCCTTGCTATCGAAACGGCCGATGATCATATTGGTCGATTGCTGTCAGTCCTAGAGCTTTTAATTCTGTCAAGGCAACAGTCCGTTAATCGTTTACAAGGTCTGCTAAACAACTGATACTGTATAAATATACAGTTAGTGGCTTTTCGCTACTTTTTTGACCATTAGAAAAGCTTTTTAGTCACTAAAAATCCAAACCAGAAAAAGGGCTCACATTGAGCCCTTTTTCGTTATACAGTTGGGTATGACCTTACCAATCATCATCAAGATAGGTTCGGTGTTCAACTGCATAGGGATCTTCATCAATCCCTTTGTTAGAGAGTCCTCTCAAGTGTTCGAGTTGGTGTTCCAACATGTTAACGGTCTCGTAGTCACCGTCTGAACAGGCAACATAAATCTGTTGCTCGATGGCTTCAATGCTATCTCTAATGCTCATCTTACACCTCCTAAGAGTTCCCGCGAGCACCTATCTGTTCTTAAGTCGATTCTATCTATTCTCAAACCGATTATAGTCCAACAGCCCGAATTCGATAGGTTGAGTGCGCTGGTAAAACTCATGAACTTGGTCGCTAAATTGCCAAAAATCAGGAGAGCTACGTCTAACTGCATAATTGTCGAGCAGTTTTACATAGTCCTCTTCGCCGTTGATATTACGAAGTGCAACGACAAAATTTTCGATCTCTGACTCTTTGAAACTTAGATACGCGCTGGGATAACTCCCGATCACACCTCGAACAAAGGTAAGGTCATCGTTCTTATAATCGCGATTCTTCTGTTCAGAGAACAAGCTTGAGATGTTGATGTGTGCATTATTGTGAAGCAGAGTAAACAGTTGTTGATTCCCATTGTCCGCTTCAATCATCACCATGACAATTTGAGGTACGGTTTGAAGTCCTTCTCCTCTAATGTCATCGATACTGCGAAGCAATGCTTCGTTTTTCTCAGACAAACCCGTGTTCACGATTTTGAATCGATCGTGAATTACTGGCTCGAGTTTGCTCTGTAACTTGCCATACAACTCTTGCTTATAGTTCTCGGTTAAATAGAGCTCTTGAGTTGGTTGGCTAAAGGGCTTGATGTTGCGTTGTAAAAACTCACTAAATTGTGGGCTTTGCTCTTGATACCAGCTACTGAACTCTTGGTGACGTACCGTATTTGGCAATAGGGCTAAGAAGTTACTTTCACCTTCCATTCGCAAGAAGTCCATGAACATACGAGTGATCAATTGATGGCCAAAGTTACCATAGACGTCAAAACCGGCCACCAGCAAATAATGGATACGTTCTAGAAGGGCGTAATCAAGGATCCACGCCGTTTTAGGTGGCGTGCCCACCATCCCCTGAACTACAGATGCACTATCGAAATGGCGGAAAACGGTCAGAGCTGCGTTTGGGTTCTCGCCATTACCGGTCCAAAGTACGTCGGTAGTCAGGTGTTTGCCGCCTTCAAACCATTTGTTCATGAACTCCGATTTTGCTTCAAGGTAGCGAGTTTGTTGATTTGCATATTTAACCCAGTTAGTAATTGGGACTGTATTGCTTTCAAGCTCACTTGGCAGCTTCAGGTTGTCTGCTTGCTGCTGATAAAATGCATTCACTTCTGGTAAATCTGCTTTGTCTGGGTCGAGGAAGAAGACCCAAAAGCGATCATTAATGACGTTGAGAGCGAGCTGACCGCGACACACTGGCCCTTTGATATAGGCCATGATAGTATTCTGAGCGTTATCAAGCATAAACTTGAAACGTGCATTCACGGGAAGATCTCTAAATGCTGTCATTGGGTTCGCAGAGACTGCGATATCATAGCTAGGAAGGCTATTAACCTCATAGTCTGGCTTAATGAACCATTGGTACCAGGACTCGAGCCTCGGCATGTTAAGCGCAAAAGGCATATGAGTTTTATCAACAATCGTGCTTCTTACCGGTACTAGGCGGTAATAGACGCGGTCAACACCTGGGGCATCATAAGGTCTCCGAGCTACGATCCTGTCTATAGGTTTACCAGGCGGAGTGGCGGAACGAACTATAGTGAAAAAGCGCTGCTCGGTTTCCACTTCTGAGAAATAGAGGTGAGCAAGATAGAGGTGCTCATAGATATACCTTGCCGTCAGCTGGTTTTTTAAGTCGTCATGATTGAGTAGCTTTTCATATTCATTGACTAGGCTTTGCTCTTCATCAGTAAGTGGCAGTGGTGAATTCATTTTTGCGCCATTACCAAGCCATGAGATGAGCGTTTGGTACTCTGTGTTGGTAATGCCTGGCATACCATAAGGCATACCCCAAAGAGGGTAATCGGCTTCGTACGCATCGTATTCTTCGATCGTTGGGCAAACTTGCGTACGATCGATGGAGAAATCAAATCCTTCAAGCTGATCCGTTTCTGGCAAAGGGTGACGTGCTTTCTGTGTTAGCATTCTCGCAACTAAGCCAGCATCTAAGTTACCTGACAGAGATTGTTCGCGCTCATTTAGCACTGGAAAAAAACCTAACTTTCTCCACTCGGCGGTGGACTGAGCGTCTTCAAATAGACGAGTTGGCTGCGAAGCAGTCAAACGGGTGCCTTGATAGACAAGTTCTTTGCTTGAGCCACGGTCAATACCATCAACAGAAGAGAGTTTGAGCTGACAAGGGGCATCGTAGCATGCGTGACAAACGACACAGCGATTGTCGATGATAGGTTTAACCTCAGAGAGGAAGAAGTCTGATTCGGGGGAAGAGACGGGAACGGTACGTTCTCTTACTTCAGGTTTGCCAAATAGCTGGTCATAGTTGAGCCCTGCGTAAGTGGCACATCCGGAAAAAATCAGGATAAGCAGGGTGAGTGAAAATCGTTTTATTGTCATATTGTGTTCTCAATGCATCGCATAGTGCGAGTGATTCCTTTTGCATAAAGGTAATTTTCATTGATAACTCGATAATTTTCCAACTATATATCCAAATCAGCGGATTTATAATGTTCTGAAGAAACAAAAAAAGCCTGACGATTTATCGTCAGGCTTCGATGCGATGGTACTTTTAAAGTAAGAGAATTACGCTGTTTTTAGCTCAGCTGCTTTCTCTTCAGAAATCGGTTTAGTCACAAGCGAAAGTACGATACATACGCCCATCATAACCGCAGAAATTGTGTACGCTAGGTTGTAACCACCACCATGAGTCATTGAGTAACCTACAATAGCCGCACCGATTGCGCCGCCAATACCCCAAGATGTGTAAAGTACGCCGTAGTTAGTACCGTAGTTCTTAAGGCCGTAGTACTCAGCGGTTAGTGATGGGAATACCGCTAGCAGTGTACCGTAGCCAACTGCAGCAACGGCTGTACCGATGATCAACATGAACTCAGAAGTAAACGTTGAAAACAGTACCATATTCACACCCTGTAGGATGAACGCTAGCATCAGTGTACGTACGCCGCCGATCTTATCAGACAGGATGCCTGCTGCAATACGACCGCCAGAGTTAAAGATAGCAAGTAGAGAAGCTAAGTAAACCGCGTTCGGTAGGTTAGCTTGCACGCTAGCAATGTTTGTGATGTTACCAATGATCATTAGACCAGCAGCAGCTGCAAACGCATACATAACCCATAGAGAGTAGAACTGAGGCGTTTTTAGCATTGCTTTCCAGCTCATGTCAGCCGCTTTCTTAACTTGTACCGGTGCTTGACCTGCTTTTACTTTTGGCTCTTGTGGCTGATAACCCGCTGGTGGGTTATTGATTGTTGCCGCAAGTGGTACAGCAACGATAAGGACGCCAACACCTAGCACCATAAATGTAGAGCTAATACCCATAGAACCAATCAGAGAAGAGGTTAGGGGAGCTAGGTATACTGCTGCTAGACCAAAACCAGCTGCGATAAGGCCATTAACCATGCCTTTCTTTGAAGGGTGGAACCATTTCATTGCTGAAGGAGATAGACATGCGTAACCGAAACCAATACCCGCACCAGTGATCATGCCGAAAGTGATATTAAGCATCATAACTGATTGAACAAAGCTTGAAGCAATCATGCCAAGGCCAGTTAGCGTTGCACCCAAGATAAGGATGTTACGTGGACCCATACGGTCTTGAAGTACGCCAGCCACAAGAAGACAGATAGAAAAAGTGATGGTCGCGATAGCGTAAGGAGATGACGCGTCAGCTGCACTCCAACCCCATTCACTTACTAGGGCTTTGTTAAATACACTCCAAGCATACAGGATGCCAAGACAAAGGTTGATACAGAATCCTGCAATTAGGATTCGCATAGCTTTATCAATCTTGCTCATTTTTGTTCTCTGATATGTCGAACAACGTTCGGGGGGTTAAACACTCAAAATTAGTTTGCGTTTATCAACAGATGACGCAAAGGAGCGCGGATTATAACCAATATTCCTACAATTGGAATCGATTTTTCCGAATTAATTCAATTAACTTATTGATGTAACAAAGGTGTAAATTTGATATTAATTTGACGTGTGAATTATTGGCGTGGTTCGTCGGATCACAAATTTAGCAAGTATTAAAAAAAACTGAGTTGTAAATACATTGTTACAATGGAACTTTGTTGATTGGTAAAATACGTAACATACTGTTACCCAAGGCGATCTATATTTTCGATTGTTGTCTAAATGTAACGGGAAATGAATGGGTGAAATTTGCACTAAAAACGTTCAAAAAGTAAGCTTGAAATATCATCAATTAGGAATCACAATACAGGCAAAATGAGATTTCAAAATTGAAAATGGACATTTCAAACACGTTTTTGATTATTTGTTGAGGTGACGTATGTTCATGACCAAAATTCTAATGTTGCTCGGTGTCTCTCTTGGAGCAGGCTACGCAGCTGCTGACCACATTCACTCTTATCTACTTGGTTTGTCTATTGCTTCTTTAGCGGTTGGAGCTTGCTACATGATCGCATTTGCGAGTACACGTTTCCCGCAATTCGCTATGGGTCTTTTACTCCTAGGAACGATCGCGAAGCTGACAGTCACCGTGGTGGGGGTAGGGTTAAGTATTTCGAATGATTTGATCACCTCACCAATCGTATTTGCGCTGTCTTATTTGTTCTACATCATTGCAGTGAGCTATTTGTGGTTCAGCTACCGCGATAGCATTACGCCAGCGCCTAAAGGACTAAAAGCGCACGTAGCATAGCTGCCTCATAAGGTATGTTACCTAAACATAGAAAAGCGCCGATTCACATGGATGAATCGGCGCTTTTTCCTTTTCGAGTGTTACTTGTTAACTTTAGGCTATCCGTTTTCATGAAGCAGTTGGCTATGACTTAATCGAGCTCTATGCAGGGGGATACAATAAATTGAGCAACGAATCATTAACGAATATAGGCTGACATTAAAATTGAGAGATGTGGCGGCACTGATACGCCGCCACCTTTAACTCACTAGAACAAGTATTCTAAAGTAACTGACCAGTTTCGACCCGGTTGGGTATGAAGGTCGTAGTTCTTTGGGGACATTGAACCTGGTACTACTGTCTTCGACCTCAAGTCATCATGTAGCCAATACTTAGTGTCAAATGCGTTAAACAGACCTGCACGTAAGGTAAGGTCCTGCATTGGACGGTAGTAGGCGGTAAGATCGACGACGGCATAACCAGGTGCATCGACGTTCTTTTTGTCCGCTTCCGCGTCATTATCCTGCCAATCAGTTTTTCGGCTTGCCATGGTTAACGAGCTCAATAATCCCCAATTGTTAGCTACGTTGTCATATCCGAGCGCAAACACCGAGCGCACAGGTGTAACAGTATCTAGTTGCTCGCCAGTTTTCCTATCTTCACCGTCGGTGTAGGTCAATGAAAAACGAGAGTACATACCTTGAGGTGCGCCTAGCCATTCATCAAGAGCCACATTGGTTGAAAACTCAACGCCTCGAATATCTACGTTGTCTAAGTTAACCATTGTGTACACTTCTTTACCGCTGTCAGGATCCGTTCCGAGATATTTTTGAGAGATAAAATCGGTATATTGATTGTAGAAACCAACCAATTCATAAGTGGCATTTTGAGATTGGCTTCTAAAACCTAGCTCATAAGATGTGCTGCGTTCCGATGTTAGATTCGGGTTAGCCTCGATAATCGCGCCCTGATTATAGGTGTAGTACAGATCGTGAACAGTTGGCGCCTTAAAGCCTTGGCTTACCTGACCAAATACACTGTACTGTTGGTTCAGGTGATAAACTGCGCCCAGTTTTGCAGAAAAGTCATCATCTTGGTAGGCGCTGACTTCATTGCTATATCCGTCGCTTTGTTTTGGATCAGTTTTAAAGCTGTCGTAACGTAAACCCGCATTCAAGACCAATTGTTCATTCAGCAAGAAGATCTGATCGTCAATAAACAAACCAAAGTTTGTGGTGGTCGCATCGGGCACACCGGTAGACCCTACAGTACTACCAGTTTGCTTGTAGTCATCGTTATTCAGTTGAAAACGGTTGTCTTTGTAGCTAGTACCATAGGTAAGAAGGTGATAATGGCTGTCGAAATCCAATTGCTTGTTAAGTTTCGCATCAAATTGCCAAGAGCTGTCTTGGGCATCGCGTTGTCTTAGTCGATCGCCGTATAGATTAGTATTGTCAAAGTTTTTATTTAGGCTGCGACTATCTTGATAATTGACCGACCACTCCAAATCATCAGCGATTCCGCTATTGATTTGCCATTGGTGCTCGAATCCTAGTCGGAATCGTTTGTTCTCATCTGATGTATTTCTAGAGTTGTAGATGAAGTCCATCGGGCCCATCGGAATGCTAATACCGTAGTAGGAGAGTTCATCCTCTTTATGTGAATAATTGTAGTACTCACCCGTAAGCCCAATACGATGTTGGTCATTGACTTGGTAGTACGCTTTCGCTAAAACATTTCCTAGATTCTTACTCGCAGGGTTGGCGGCGCCTCGTTGATCGCCAATCACATTGGCACCACTGCCATGTGTTTTTGTTTCAGAGCCATCTGCATACGTTAGCATCAGCAATGTTTCTAATTTGTCTTGGCGCATTGCCCAGGTTGCTGTGGTCTTGAAGTTTTCGTCTGCTGAGCTGTAACCCGTTTTGATACCAAAACGGTGCTCATTACCATCTGTGATTAGTACGTCATCTGGATTTTTGGTTCTCATCACAACAGCACCCGCGACCGCATCTGAGCCAAACAGGGACGAAGACGCACCCTTATTGACTTCGATCGTTGCCAGCGTGTCGACTTCAATGGCGTTGGGATATTTACGCTGCTCTCCCGCACCTGGGTTATAGCCTACAGGCTGTTGAACTCCATCAACCATGATTTTGACTCGCGACCCGTTCATACCGCGAATGTTGAAACCAGAAAGCCCAAACCGGCCACTGCCTTCTGCTTCAACGCCGGGTAGATACTTCACTGCTTGTTTAATATCGCTCGCCATATTTTTCTCAAATTCATCACTTGAGATCTTGCTAATGGAAGTTGAAACATCAGAGTAGGCTTGAGGTGTTTTTGTGCCAGAAACGACTACCACGTCGTCATAGGACTTGGCGTCTATTTCTGCGTGTAGTTGTGGCGCGAAGGCCAGCAATACTGAAGTAGCGATGAGCTGTCTTTTGAAGGGAAACTGGTACATCAATTTAATCCATAAATAAAAATGTGAGTAATGCCTTTAGAGGATGCTTGGGTGATAATACAGATCAAAATGATAATTACTATTATTATCGTTAAATGAATTGATCGAGCGAGCAAAAATTGTTCATCTTGTATAACTCGATAAGTTTTGCTATCACTGACAGACAGTTAGACAATACCCACCAAATTGTCGGTGATAAGGAATAGAAATGTCGGTGTCGATTACATTGGAAGCGTTAACCATATTGGATGCCATTGAAAGAAGAGGCTCCTTTGCCGCCGCTGCGGCTGAGTTCGACCGTGCGACTTCATCGCTCAGTTATCAAATGCAAAAGCTTGAGCAAGATTTGGATATCATGATTTTCGATCGCTCTGGCCATAAAGCGACACTGACCGAAGCAGGGAAACTGATTCTAGAAAGGGGTAGAGTCATTCTTCAGGCAACGGAGAGCATGATTAATGAAGCAAGATTGCTCGCTAATGGTTGGGAACTCGATCTAACCATTGCTTACGACAGCATTATTCCAGTTGCTAACTTTTTTGACCTTGTTGATAAGCTAGGCAATGTCAGCAAAACACGAGTCAAATTAGAAGAAGAAGTCCTTGCTGGATGCTGGGAGGCGTTGAGTGAAGGGCGTTGTGACTTGCTTGTTTGTCCACAGCCAGATGTTTTGCCACAGGGAGTTAAAGCACAGCGTCTTGGTGAAATGTCGATGACATGGGTTGCCGCAACGGATCACTATGTACATAAACGTAATGGTGAGTTTGATAGCGAAGCACGCAGTAAATACCGAGTGATTGCCATTGCTGATACTGCTCGTGAACAGCCTGCATTAAGCGTCAATATTTTAGAGAAACAGCCACGATTAACGGTGTCTAATTTAGACGCGAAAGTTGAGGCTTTGGTCTCTGGGTTAGGAGTTGGAACATTGCCAACACAAGTCGCGGATAGACTGATAGCAGAAGGAAAGCTCAAAGTTATTAAAGATACTGAAGTGAGCAGTATCGATGTAGTTTTGGCATGGAAACGTAATCACATTGGTGAAGCAAAATCTTGGTGTATTCGACATCTCACTAAAACGTGGGATTTAAAATAAGGGGCTTTCGCCCCTTTATCATTTCATTTAATCAAGTCTCAACACCATATCGGCAACGCCATCCTCAAACTGCACATCGAGTTCAAAGCCAAGCTTTTGAGCGAGGGTAAGCATGCCGCGATTAGTGGGCATCGTCATGCCTGAGATTTGCTTGGTTTGCTTGCTCTTGCAGTAATCGATGACCTTGTTCATCAAGATACGACCAAGTCCATTACCTTTAAGATCTGAGCGGATCAAGATAGCAAACTCAGCATCGCTGTTATCCGGCGTGACGAGCACTCGAGATACCCCAATGATATGTGGCGTTTGCTGGCCCATATCAACAGCAACAAACGCCATCTCTCGGTCATAGTCAATTTGAGTGAAGTTCGCTAAAGCTTCATGATTGAACTCTCCCACATCGGAAAAGAATCGCTTGTAGAGATCTTCTTTGGTGACGTTATTGATGAAGTCCGCATGGTAGGGCTCATCTTCAGGTCGAATGGGGCGCAGGAGTACTTGAGTCTCATCACGCAGCGTTAATGTTTGTTCCATTTCAGTTGGATAAGGTCTAATCGCCAGCCTGGATTGCGGCTCTCCTTCATAGCGTTTAATCACGACGGAAGCATCGAGAATGGTAATGTCATCGCCATTAAGAAGTAGTGGATGAATATCCAGTTCGTGGATTTCAGGGCAGGCCACCACAATCTGAGAGATCTTTACTAAGAAGCCAGCAAGCTTGGCGAGATTGACCGCATTGGGCGATTGTTGGAACTTAAGTGTCCCTTTATTAATCGCGTTAATAATCAAATAGCGGGCGAGTGCCATGTTTAAAGGTGGCAACGCGGTGACGGCCTCACGCTCAATATTCCATTCTGAGCCACCTTGTCCTATAAAAATAGCCGGGCCAAATGTTGGGTCGCTAAGCACTTTGACACGAATTTCTTGACCGCCGGCTACTTTCGCCATCTGTTGTACCGTAAGACCCTCGATACGCGCATCAGGGTAAGAGAGTCGGGTGCGATCAAGAATGGACTGGGCAGCATTCGACACTTCTTGCGCATCTTTAAGATTAAGCATTACCCCGTGAATATCAGATTTGTGGGCGATATCCGGAGAGCGAAGTTTTACAGCAACGGGATAGCCAATATTATCGGCTAAGTGTATAGCTTCGCTTGGATCGTGGGCCAACCATGTGGGGAGTGTCGGTAAATTGAGAAGACCAAATAGCTGTTCACAGACATGAGATTCGAGCGATGAAGATCCGTTCGCTTCTGGCAATGTGGAGATTTGTCCTGCCAGCCATTCGTGTGCTTTGTCGAGTTGCTCCGTTGAATAGGAATCCGTCGTGGTCGGCGTTTCCATGAGCTGCCATTGATTTCGTCGGTACTCGACAAGGTGCATGAAAGCAGTCACCGCACTCTCAGGCGTTCGATAGGTCGGTATACCTTGACGGGTGAACAGAAGACGTGCTTCTTTCGCTGTCGCTTCACCGGACCAGTTCGTAAGGATATTAAAGCGTTTTGCTTTAGGGTGTGCTTGGATGGTTTCTATAACTTCATGCGCAGTTTGTGAAGGCTCGGCTGTTGCTGATGGGCTGTGCATGATAAGCAGTGCGTCAATGTCTTCACTGTCGAGTATACACCGTATCGCTTGGCAGTATCGCGCGGATGTCGCATCACCGCCCAAATCGACAGGATTCGATTTAGGCCAGTTTGTAGGCAGTACTTTATCAAACTCGTCAATAGTGTTCGCTGATAGTTGGGCTAAACTCCCCCCTTTATCCGCGAGCGTATCGAGCGCCATTAACGCAGGCCCCATACCATTGGTAATAATGGCTAAACGCTCCCCTCTGAGTGGAACAGAGTGGGTAAGTGTTTCTACCGCAGCAAACAGTTCATGAGTGTTATTTACTCGCAACATACCTGCTCTTTGAATCGCGGAGTCATACACAATATCGAAAGAGCGTGAACTCTGATGAGGTTGAGTCAAACTACCTGTTGTGTGTCGACCGGCTTTTAGTACCAAAATACGACGATTACGAGAAGCAGCACGTGCTGCAGAGAGAAAGCGTCTTGCATCTCGAATGGAGTCCACGTAGAGCAAGATAGCTTCCGTTTTACTGTCACGAGACAAATAATCAAGAATGTCATCGAAATCGACATCGCTACCATTGCCGATGGAGATGAATGCCGAAAAACCGATATTCTTGTCGTTAGCCCAATCCAAAATCGTTGTGCAGACGGCTGAAGACTGGGAAATGAATGCCAACTTCCCGGGTAAACAGTCAACTGGTGAAAAAGAGGCGTTGAAATTTTGCCAAGGCAGCAATACCCCAAGACTGTTTGGACCGACGATTTTCATTCCTGCTTGCTGAGCGATGCGCAAACATGTTTGTTCTATCGTATTGTCATTGTCATAAGGCACGGACATGTCCGAGGCCATTATGATCGCAACTTTAACCCCAGCGACCGCTAAATCGTTTATCAAATCAACATTTCTATCACCTCGGGTACAAAGGATTGCAATGTCCGGAACCAGTGGTAATTCACTCACAGAGCGATAACATAGAATCCCATTAACAGATTTGTATTTAGGGTGAACCGGTAAGATGGTGCCTTGATATCCGCCCATGAGAAGATTCTTGATGACGACGCTACCTGCACGATTCGGTTTACGAGAAGCTCCGATTACGGCGATAGAGCTGGGTTTGAAAAGCGTATCCAACGACATAGCGTCTCCCTGAGCGATGGAGTGATGGGTATAAGATGCATTATTCAACAATACTAGACTAGCTTTGAATCGATTAAAGTTGGTTTGCTCTTAAATTTAGATATAACGTATTGCTGTGCCTCAATTATTGTGTAACATGTCACAGGTAGTTAAGACAGGGTTTTGGAATCATCGTTAGATGATATTCCTGTCTGATAAAGGATAGACAATAGTTAATTCAGGCAGTGATACGATGAAGAAAGTGGTAATAGTGAGCTTAGCTACCATGTTGGCAGCTTGTTCGTCTGGTGAGTTCACAGCAGAAGTGAAATCTGAAAGTTATCGTGAGGACTATCAACCGGTAGCAACAACCGCTGCGCCTGTTGCTGTCGCGACAACAGCAGTTGCAAATGCTGAGTCAGAAAAAGTAGCGAAGAGTGAAACAGTAGAACGTCAGCCTGCAAAAGCTCAAGCAGCGTCGGCTCAAACAGCATCTACTGCGACTAAACAAAAAGCAGCTCCAACAAAAGCACAGCCTGTTCAGGACAACAAAGTTGTTAAGATTGTCCCGCCGTCTAAAAAGCAAGCAGAGCAAAACGTTCGCTTTGGGTATACGATTCAAGTTGTTGCCGTAGGTAGCCAAGATAAAGTAACTCGCTTTGCAAATAAGCTACCGAACAGTAGCCAACCGGTATGGCAAAACTACAAAGTGGTAAATGGCACCAAGTGGTATGCGTTATTATACGGAGATTTTGCGTCTAAAGCGAAAGCGCAGCAAGCTATCAAAACTTTACCCCAGGAATTCCAAGACTTAAAACCTTTCGTTCGCAGCATCGACAAGATCAAAAAGTCCGATTACCCTACATTGAGCAAGCTTAATTAGTAAAATGAATTACCAAGATGCCCAGCGCTTAGATGCACTGGGCATTTTTGTATGCAAACTGCTCATCCGAGTGAATAAATGGCAAATTTAACAGATTTAGAACTGAATCTTGCTGTTCAATCGTTTATGATTCTTTGAAAGCAATCTAAGGACAAGCTTAAGATGTCAAAACTGAATATCCTGCTTCTATGTGGCGGCGGCTCTGCTGAACATGAAGTCTCTCTCGTCTCTGCGAACTATCTAGAAAGCCAACTCAAATTGAACACGAAGTTCAATGTCACCAGAGTTGAAATCACCAAAGAAGGTTGGAAGTGTAGCGATGGTCACCTCGTTGTTTTGGATCTCAACCAAAAGGCATTGGTGGGAGAACATCTTAAACTTAATATCGACTATGTCGTTCCTTGTATTCATGGATTCCCAGGAGAAACAGGTGACATTCAATCACTGTTTGAAATGGCGGGTATCCCGTATCTAGGTTGTGGACCAGAGGCAAGCAGTAACAGCTTCAATAAAATCACTTCTAAGTTATGGTACGACACCCTAGATATTCCTAACACACCATACCTTTTCCTCACTGAAAATGACGAAAAGTCTCACCAGGCAGCAAACCAAGCGTTTGATAAATGGGGTAAAGTGTTCGTTAAAGCGGCCAAGCAAGGGTCTTCAGTGGGTTGTTACAGTGTAACTGAGAAGTCTGCGCTAAACGATGCCATTGACGCAGCATTCGGTTACTCAGACCAAGTTGTCGTAGAGCAAGCGGTGAAACCACGTGAACTTGAAGTAGCGGCCTATGAATATCAAGGCAAACTGGTTATTACTCAGCCTGGCGAAGTGACAGCTCCAGATGGTGCGTTTTATAGCTATGATGAAAAGTACAGTGCAGATAGCCACTCGACGACTACCGTAGAAGCGACCAACTTAACAGACGAGCAACGCGTCATTATTCATGAGTCGGCTCACAAAGTGTTCACTCGAATGAAGCTTAAGCACTTGTCACGCATAGATTTTTTCCTTACAGAAGACAACAAAATCTATCTAAATGAAGTCAATACATTTCCAGGAATGACACCGATTTCCATGTTCCCAAAAATGGTAGAGCATTCAGGTGTGCCTTTTTCTGAGTTTTTAACTGATTGTATCGAATCTGCTTTTAATTAATCGTGATCTTTCTTAGTCTTGAAGAGTGATTTTTGCTCTTCTGACAGCGACGTTTTGCCACTGTATTGCAGTGGCATCGCTGGACTTGCCCATCGACCAAACTCTTGTATTTCTCTGATTTTCAGACCTTCGCGAGACAACGCCTGAACCGCGCCAACGCGTCCTGATTGAGAAGAAAAACTGAGTGCTTCATCCAAACCAAGTAACTGACTTGCACGCTTCAGTACCCGATGTATTGAAGAGTCATCGAGCGGCGAATCGCTGATATTACCGTGTCTATCGATAGCTCTGAACAGAACAGAGTAGGGAACATAGTCTAACCAACGCTGAATACTCTCACCCCCATACTCACTTAATCTATATTGTCTGTCATCAAATGTTACAGTGTAACCATCTTCGTCTTGTGCGATATCCTCGGCTGCTAAGGACTTTAGATCCCGGCGCTTTAGTGCACATTCGTACAATAGAAAGTAGATAGCCAAATCACGAATGTCTTTCTTTTCATCACTGTAAGATAAGAGGCTATGTAGCTTTGCCAAATGGTCAGCAGTAAAAGGGGTGGTTTGTTTGACTTTAGTGTAGCTAGCAATTTTCAATTGATTCATCACCAATCCTACCTGCCGTGAACGAGTAGGGTCTTTATAATCAAACAGATAGTGAACGACGGATATGGTGACAATGTAACGCCTGACGCTACTGTACTTTTTTTCTTGTCTCGTATACTCGATAAATTCAAGTAAGGTTGCTTCGGAGGCTGGCAATGAAGGATGACTATGTAAGTTACAAAACTCATTGAAAGTGCGCCAATCTTTAGACATAGCCAGATTTGTACTACGTGAGTAACAATTAGCAGTCATGTCAGCGAACTCTTGATAGCTGATCGAAGAACGTAACAATCCTTTAAATCTGTTAGCTTCGTCAGGTTCTGTTATTTGTGGGATGTCTTTTTTCATACTAATGCACTATAACTTAATTGATTGACTTACAATACCTGATAACATGTCAGGTGGACAGTGTTACTACAACGATACAAGAGAAAAGTCTTTATGGCTCTAGCGAGTTATCGAGGGTTTACCCTTAAATCTATCGGCTCTTCCAATCAAACATGGAAAGTCACTATTAAAAACCGCGAATTACAGGGTAACCTTGCTGCTGTAAAAAAGAGCATTGACTGGTGGTGCGACACCGCGTCGATCATTGACCCAGCGACATTAGCCGCAAGTTCCGAAAAAGCCCCAGCGAAAGGTGCTCAAGAAAACTTCAACGGGTTTACTATTCGTAATGATACGGGTGAAAACAACGCCTGGTACTGTATGTTTAATGGTAAACTTATCAAAGGTGGTAAGCTTGCTATACAAAGACATATCGAAGCGTACCTAATTGCAAAGAAAAAAGCCGAACTAGCAAAGAAATAATATGACTCTCGTATACTCAACGGAAACAGGCCGTATCAAAGAAGAAAAACAAAAGCCAGAGCGTCCCAAAGGCGATGGCATTGTTCGAATCCAAAAACAGACTAAAGGCCGCAAAGGAAAAGGAGTTTCGATCATCACTGGTTTAGACCTAGATGATGCGCCGCTCAAATTACTTGCAGCAGAACTTAAAAAAGTTTGTGGCTGTGGCGGCTCAGTAAAAGATGGCGCTATCGAAATCCAAGGCGATGCCCGAGATAAGATTAAAGCCGCTCTTGAAAAGAAAGGCTACACAGTAAAGTTAGCTGGCGGTTAATCAAACCAGAATAAAGCAAAAGCCAGCATAATTCAGGTGCTGGCTTTTCTGTATCTAGAACCACATTATCTAAATCGCAGATTAAGATAATGTGGTTATTAGGTATTTTATGGTAAATCGCTGTTATGGTTAAATTGAACATGTTTGAGGGATAGAGGAGCGAGAAAGGTAAACAAATCAAGCTCCCTCACACTTTATTTAACATAATATACATAATACGCACTAAGGTTGTGGGCGCAAAGTCGTAATGTCACTATTTACCAAAGTTAAAATGTCCTCCTAAGCTTTAATCATAGTTGGCTTATGAGGCCCTTAACTGATGCTAATTGCTATGAGTGATCACGAGATAAGTCGATTCAAAGTCCTGACGGATTTGCGAGAAAAACATTTAAGACAAATCGACGCTGCTGATATTTTGCATATCTCTACTCAACATGTCAGAACCCTAATAAATCACCTGGCAACTTAAGGTCTTCAAAGCTAGGTTCATGCAACTCAGGCCATCCATGAAACCGCCGTAATGATGATCGCTTTCGTATCATAATGCCACTAATGAATCATCCTACAACTGGTATCACGACATTCCTCCTTTGCCATATTCGGTGACTAATGGGCGAAATCTTTGCCGCTATCAAATTATCCGTTCAAAACCTACTGTTGTTGGTCATTAACAATCATTCCTTTAGTTCCTATCACTCATGGTTCAACAGTGAGCTGAAAATCTGTCGTTTATTTTGATATTCGTACATACAGCTTTTGTAGCAAGTCCGCGAAAGAAAATATAGTTACAACGTAACTGCTACTAGTAGTTCATTGGGTTTAGTTCTTTACCTTAGATGTTATGTAATTTAGAAAACTCAAGTAAAGCAATATGTGGCCGTAGCAATAGTTAGCATCAAGAAATAATTAGTTATAGTGCGTTATGGTGGAACCTATCAGTGCGCATGACGTAATCACTCAATCTACTCCAGATTAGAATTTTCGTACCCTTCGTAACTAAAACACTTGATCGACTCTGAAATAAAAACCGAACAACGCGACATCAATTAGATTAGTTACAGCGTAACCAAAGAGCTTTAATTCAATATGCCCTTGTGCTGGCAAGAAAATCAATAGTTGCCCAACGGATCTAAAAGAAAGTGCGCATTCAAAGCTAGTAAGTTTGTAAACACCTACTGTCTCTGAAAGTCCCGCGTTAAAAGCAGCATAAAACTCTAGTGGTTTACACTAAAGAAAATCGGCCTGTAATTAAATTACACAACTGCAATCCCAAGATTGTCACGATAGTGTTTTATGCTATAGTAAGTTATTGTTTTAACGGGGTGTGTATGGAATTTATATGTTAGAAACAATGTTGCGTCGCCGCGAAAGATGACTTATTGGATTTTTATATAGGTGGATTCCGGGCACAAAAAAACCCACCTTTTGGTGGGCTGATTATGCTAATCGCGACTATTTGTCTTCTTTATTGCTCATATCTTCACGAATTTCTTCCGCTACTATCTTGATAGCTTGGGCAGTACTAATGCCCTGCTTCATGAGCTCTTGAATTTTTTCGACAGCCGCTTGTTGTTGTTCATGGCTTAAGGTTGGTAAGTCATCAAACATATAGTCCTCCAGTTACAACGGACATTTGTGATTGGAGGACTATAGACGAATTCAGGTTAAGCGCAAGTCATTTAGATTAGTAGGTTGCTAGGAAGTTGACCGATGCACCCATCGCTTTTGGAGATGTATAGCTTGCCGCAACGGAAAGTTCAAATAGGTTAAGTGGACTTAGTCCGATACCCGCGGTTAATGTTCCTTCAGAATCTCGGGCGAGGTTTTTGTGATACCCTCCCCTTAACTGTATTTGACGAACTAAATCGACCTCAATACCAGCACGGAACATTTGCACGTCGTCATCAAATTGGGTGAATTTTTTTTCTTTGTTCAGATCGTAGTCGATAGATAGCTGGAAATAGTCTGCAATAAAGCCAGCGCCTACTGTGTAGAGCGGCTGTAATTGATATTGATAGCCATAGGCAACATCGCGTCCACCTACAGTAACGAAACCACTTTTAGTGTCTATATTTCTTGAAAACAGGTTTCTCCCTGATATGCCCGCTCTAAAAGGGCCATGAAACCACAGAGCACCTGCATCTAAGTTAAACGCAGTTTCACCCGTAGAATCCTCACGAATATTGTCAAACTTAAAATCTTGTAGTGAATTCACACTAGTGTAGGTGTAGATCCGTTGCAGTTTTGGTGAGATACCAAATGAGAAGTGTTGGCCAAACAAGGTTTGGTATTTAGCTAACGATAACCCAACTTCTGTTACCGCAACAGATGCAGTTTTAATCGCAGTATTCTGCGCCTGTGTTACAGGGTCACCCAAATCTGGTGCAATATCCGGCGTTGCCACATTTTCGATGTAAGCTTTTCCAAATATATTCGCTGCAATAAATCGATTTGGAAGACCAAATGCAACAGCCCCTCCAAAATCAACTTTAGCTTGCGTACCATCTAACGCTTGTAACGCTGCTTGCGTTGCTGCCGCGTCATTTCGATCCGCAGCACTGAATGCATCATCGACTTTGTCGAGTAATTGGTCTTGATCATCGTAGCTGATCCCTAAACTTGGTACCAACATACCTGCGTCGTCATTACGGCGGTAAATGGCCGTTAGAGCTGGATTGTAGAAAGGAGCGGTTAAATATGAAGCCGACACAACGCCAGTGCCCCCCATTGCATCTCCTCTGGCATCGATCGAAAGTGTCGACGCTACGAGTTGGTTTGATGCCGTTGCTGTAGTAACGAGAAAAGCGAGGGTTTTTAGTTTGGTCTTCATATAAAAAATAACGCCGTTAATCCTTTGTGTAGGTATTAACGGCGTCAATTATAAATTCTTTAGCGTGTATGCTAGGAAATTAGTGAAAATGTGTTACTCGTCAGCAGATACATCAAATGTCTTGTTTATGATCTGCGCGCGTTCAAATCGAATTGGGCCTTGCCAGCGACTTTGCTTCATAGAAACTGCTAACACATATCGATCTGGTGCAATACCTTTCGTATCAAGTGTGGTTGGATAATCTGATTCGTATTCCTGTCCCCAGACCTGAGTATATTTGCCATCGATGTAATCAAATAGTCCGACTTCAAGTTTTGGCAACGGGCAATATGGGTTGAGAAGCGCGTTCTTTTCTACCTGCCACTTGTCTTTTGATGCCCATCTAACCGTTTGTTTTAACGCTTGATTAGTCAATATTAGCCATTGGCTCCAACTCTCACCGTTAACTAGTGAAACATCTAGACGATATAAACCGACTTCTAGTGGCGATGCTAAGTTATAGCGAATACCGTAAGTGGTCTCATCGGTGACGCCGTCACTACTTCCAGTAACATAGAACTCACTGTCGTTAGATACTCGTTTATCAACCCAACGCTTAAGGCTGATTTCCGAAACTACTTTATTTGAGTCCAGTTCAATCGTTGATAAATAAGTATCCCGACCTGGACTTTGAATTGTTTGCTGCTTCACTACAACATTTTCAACCCAATCAGGTAATGGCTGCGATGAATAGCCTTTACCGCAATCTACACTGAGTGATTGCAGAAACAGCTTATTGATATGCGATCTTATGCTTTTACTTGGCTGCTGTTGCCACTCTTCAACTAACGATTGAAACATAGATTCCAGATCATTATTGAGCAAATGCTTATGCGCTTGAGAAATGGTTGAGGTTCCCTCAAACCAATCGGCACCAACAGATGTTGATGCCGACAGTAACGCTATGATTGCAAGTTTACGTGCGTTAACCATTAGCCCTTCATTTTGTAGCCAACACCGCGAAGTGTTTCAATTTCCAATCCTGGAAGTTTTTGACGAAGCTGAAGTACGTGTGTATCAACAGTACGAGTCGTTGGGAAGTGATTGTAACCCCATACGTGATCAAGCAGTTCATCACGAGTAAACACACGACCTAAGTTGCTAGCTAAGAACAACAGCAAATCGAACTCAGTACGGGTCAGCGTAATAAGATCACCTTTGTAATTTACTTCACGAGTAGCTTTGTCGATAACAAGGCTATCTGTCACTACTTTAGAGGCATCTTCAGCATCCGCTTCTGGAGCACGAAGCTGAGCACGAATACGTGCAAAAAGCTCTGCTTCAGCGAATGGTTTTGTGAGGTAGTCGTTTGCACCCGCATCAAGACCGGTTACTTTATCTTTCACGGTCACTAATGCAGTGAGCAAAATAACTGGAACATCTTTGGTTTGCTTCCAACCAGCTAGGTGCTGTACCGAATCACCATCAGGAAGCTGTCTGTCGAGAATTACCAAGTCTGCTTGTTCCCAATACTGTTCGACCTGAGAAATAAGCTCGGCGTGCAGGACGTTGTAACCCGCTAGTTCCAAACTTACCAATAGGCCATCAGCTAGATTCTTGTCGTCTTCAACAAGTAGCAGTGTCTGTTTCACAAGGTATCTCCAATATAAAAGTTGTTGGTGGGCCAACTAGGGACATTTTACCGCCCATTCGGCCAACCATGGATTCTACTATTGTAAGTCCTAGCCCTAATCCGGCCTTACTTACAAATGGCTTACGAAGCTCTCGCCAGTCCTTAGCTGTTAACTGTCCGTTGTCTATCACTTCAATTTTGAGTGAGTTCGATGACGTCACGACATTGACGCTCACAGGTGCAACACCATATTTAATTGCGTTGCGAATCAAGTTATCGATGCAGGTTCCAAGCCAATAGATGTTAATCTTAGCGGCTACATCTTGATTAATAGTCAATTTTACGTCAGCTTCAAACTCTTCTTCTGCTTTATAGCTTAGCCAATCCTGTACAGAAGGCAGCCATTCAGTCGCTAACGGCTTATTATCGGACTGCAAATAGTCTTTACTGGCCTCCGCCAATTGTCGCAGTCGGCGAGTATCTTCACAAAGACGTCGAAACTCATCATATACAGTTTCTGGTAAGTGCTCAAATTCTCGACGAAAACCTTCAACAGTTAAAGATAGACTCGCGATTGGAGTACGTAACTCATGAGTCAATATTTGCAGAACCAACATACGACTTTTCATCTCTTGTCGTTTAGAGTTCCAACGATATATCGACCAACCGATGACCAGCAAGATATTGGCAATGATCAGTACGATCATACTGATTCTTAGTACATCAGAATGATCTTCTACTTCCCAACACAAGTTGCCTCGTTGTACAAAACAAGTATTTGTCTGTGAAGCTAATTTAAAGTTCAATCCAGCTTGCTTGGCATTCTCGCGCCACATTGCCGAGTCAAACAAATAGTAACTATCCCCTCGCCTTAGCCAAAGTTCTGAGTTCTCGACAAACATAGATGAGCCACGAATTAGAGAGATCACCGTTGCTTCATCCATAATTTGTAAGCGCCCTAACAGAGAGCCTGGCGGTGCAAGTTCACGCTCCTTAATATGCATGTACTTTTGCAGCACGTCTTTTTTATCCGGATACTTGATGATATACCGCGCCGCATAAGTACCTCCCCCGGGGTGAATCAAACCACTTCGAGCAAACCATTTAGTCGAAAGCTGACGTCCGCCACACATAGCCCGAGTGTATACTAAAGGCTCCGTAATCAATGGGCTTAGTGGCAAAGTGCCGCTACAGTTTTCTGCTAAACGATATAACTGCTGTATTTCTTTCAGAGGATACTTCGTCGTTTGCGGTAACATAGACACCGGCGTAAGTAGCTGCGTCGGGTAATCAGCTTGAATGACTCGAACATCGTA
The DNA here is from genome assembly GCF_040412085.2 of Vibrio sp. CB1-14. NCBI lineage: Bacteria > Pseudomonadati > Pseudomonadota > Gammaproteobacteria > Vibrionales > Vibrionaceae > Vibrio > Vibrio chaetopteri. Next base: position 1,644,239 of record NZ_CP115921.1, read on the forward strand.
TGAAGCGGTCGCTTGTTCATAATCGAAAAACTCTACGAACTTATCGATTCGTTCAGGCAAAGACTCAGCCATTACCGTATGGGAATAACTCAGAGGCAGTGACAGCAATAAGGTGTAAAGTAAGTTCTTCAAAAGACGCGTCTTGTAGATCGTTTGTTGGCATGGATTTTTACACATTATCGGCAAGAAGAAAGCTAAGTGCACGCAATTATTTTGTTAATTCACTGTTTGTTGATGTAAATGTGTACAAAAAAAGCCAGCAATCGCTGGCTTTTGAGAGTTAAGAGCTTGAATTGACTTATATCGTCTTAAAGCGCTTTTGAAATCGCATCGACACTGTCTTTCGCATCGCCAAATAGCATCGACGTGTTTTCTTTGAAGAACAGTGGGTTTTGAACGCCTGCATAACCGGTGTTCATCGAACGTTTAAATACAATAACGTTTTGCGCGTTCCAAACTTCAAGTACTGGCATACCAGCAATTGGGCTGTTTGGATCCTCAAGTGCCGCCGGGTTGACCGTATCGTTCGCACCGATAACAAGAACAGTATCAGTTTCGCCAAAGTCATCATTGAGCTCGTCCATTTCAAGCACGATGTCATAAGGTACTTTTGCTTCTGCTAGTAGTACGTTCATGTGACCTGGTAGACGACCCGCTACTGGGTGAATACCGAAGCGAACTTCAATACCTTGTGCACGAAGCTTTTCAGTAATCTCATGGACTGGGTACTGAGCTTGCGCAACCGCCATGCCGTATCCAGGGGTAATGATGACAGACTTACTGTTTTTCAGCATCTCTGCCACTTCTTCAGCTGTTGTCTCGCGGTGTTCGCCTTGCTCTTCATCACTAGAAATGACGATTTCTTGACCAAAGCCGCCAGCAATAACACTGACGAATGAGCGGTTCATCGCTTTACACATGATGTAAGAAAGAATGGCACCTGATGAGCCTACCAATGCACCTGTTACAATTAGAAGGTCGTTCGACAACATGAAACCTGCCGCCGCCGCCGCCCAACCAGAGTATGAGTTCAGCATTGAAACCACAACTGGCATATCAGCACCACCGATAGACGCAACCAAGTGGTAACCAAACACAAGAGCAATCGCCGTCATCACTAATAACGCGAACATGCTGCCATCAGCTTTCACGAAGTAGATCATTAGCAGTGTTGAAACAACGACAGCTGCGAGATTCCACTTGTGCTTATGAGGGATATTCAGTGGCGACGATGAAATTACACCGCGTAGTTTTCCGAAAGCAACAATAGAACCAGTAAAGGTCACTGCACCGATGAACACACCTAAGAACACTTCTACTAGGTGAATAACGTGGTGAGCGTGAACTTCAGCTGCTGCCAATGTTTCTACATTTGGAATTGCAGGTGGATCGATATAGCTGTTGTAACCAACAAGCACTGCTGCCAAACCCACAAAGCTGTGAAGAATCGCAACCAGTTCTGGCATTTCAGTCATTTCTACTTTCTTAGCGTAGAAAATACCAATCGCAGCACCGATAACCATTGCAACAATGATCCATGCGAAGCCTTGCGCATCTGGGCTAAAGATCGTCGCAATCAGTGCGATCGTCATACCCGCGATACCGTAGTAGTTACCGTTGCGAGCTGACTCTTGCTTAGACAGTCCCGCCAAACTCATGATAAAAAATAGTGCAGCTACAATGTAGGCTGCTTGTACTAATCCTGCAGACATTGTGACTCCTTATTTATCTTTACGGAACATTTCAAGCATGCGCTTGGTGACGGTGAAACCACCGAAAATGTTGATACTGGCAATCAATACAGCGATGAACGCCAAGAAAGAGACAACGCCATTGCCTTGACCTATCTGTAGCAGTGCACCAACTACGATAATGCCCGAGATCGCATTTGTAACTGACATCAGCGGTGTATGTAGAGCGTGAGTTACGTTCCATACAACGTAGTAACCGACAACACAAGCCAGTACAAATACCGTAAAGTGAGATAGGAATGCTGCAGGTGCAACGGATGCAATCCAACCAAATACACCTAGTGCCGCCACAAGTCCAGCCAGTTTTTTAACTGGAGAAGTCGGCTCTTCTACTTTTTCAGCTGGTTTTGGTGCTTGCGCTTTTGGCGCTTCAGGTTGTGCTGAAACTTGAATAGGTGGCGCAGGCCATGTGACCTCGCCTTCTTTCACGACAGTAACACCACGAAGAACGACATCTTCAAAGTTGATGTCGATGTTGCCATCTTTTTCTTTGCAGAGCAGTTTTAGAAGGTTAACAAGGTTTGTCGCGTAAAGCTGAGAAGACTGAGTAGGTAGACGACCAACCATGTCGGTGTAACCGATCACTTTTACACCGTTGTCAGTAGTAATCACTTGATCTGCGACCGTGTATTCACAGTTACCGCCGTTGGCTGCAGCGAGGTCAACGATAACGCTACCCGGCTTCATGGCGTCAACCATTTCTTTAGTGACAAGTTTTGGAGCTGGACGGCCAGGAATAAGTGCCGTTGTGATGATGATATCGACGTCTTTAGCTTGCTCCATATAAAGCTCGGCAGCTTTTTTATTGAAGTCATCAGACATCTCTTTGGCGTAACCATCGCCAGAGCCCGTATTTTCTTGGTAGTCAACTTCTAGGAACTCAGCGCCCATTGACTCAACTTGCTCTTTTACTTCTGGTCGAACGTCAAACGAGCGAACAATCGCACCTAAGCTACCTGCAGCACCGATTGCTGCAAGACCCGCCACACCGGCACCGGCTACGAAGACTTTAGCAGGTGGTACTTTGCCTGCCGCAGTAATTTGACCTGTGAAGAATCGGCCAAACTCGTGTGCTGCTTCAACAACGGCACGATAACCTGCAATGTTCGCCATAGAACTTAGTGCATCAAGAGCTTGAGCACGAGAAATACGCGGTACCGCATCCATAGCCATAACGTTAATGTTTTTGCTAGAGAGCTTTTCCATTAACTCTGGATTTTGTGCTGGCCAAACAAAACTAATCAGGCTCGCGCCTTCTTTAAGTGATTCAATCTCTTCATCATTTGGCGCATTTACTTTCAGAACTAAGTCTGACTGCCAAACTTCTTGTGATGAGATAATCGTTGCTCCAGCAGCTTCATAAGCTGCGTCGTCGAAGCTTGCAAGCACACCCGCTTGCGATTCCACTGAGACATCAAATCCCAGCTTTAACAGCTGCTCGACCGATTTCGGCGTTGCAGCGACTCGCGTTTCTCCCGCGAGGGTTTCTCTTGGCACACCTATCAACAAAACTGACTCCTTGTGTATCAACTTGTGAATACTTTTCTTACCAAACAGAAGTCAAAGGGGTGCTTGGAGCATTTTGGCACGCCAATTTGCATAGCCATTCCTTAACTATTGGCAGAAGTATTGTTCTTTTTTAACCAACTGGGTTCGTAACATCAAGCTATTTGTAACTAAAAGACATAATTTCATTACATATAACGGAAAGTAATGACTTTTAAACAAACCAATCTAGTAAAAAAACCACACGAAAACCCCATATTAGAGGTCATACCAGTGCAATATTACCTATACTTGGGAAATTTTCGTGTAAGTAGGTCATATTATGACAATATTTGCTGCAAACAGATGACCAACGTCAATTAAATCAATCAACTGAAACTGGTCTTTCCAGAACAAAAATGCATCAAAAATAGGGTTAGAAAATCTTCTCACCCATTTGGTCTATGAACATTTGCGCTTTCTTAAGCATGAGTTCATTGGCGTCACCCTCGGTTCCGAGTACATCAGAGCGAATGAATCTGTGTTCTTTGACTTCGTCGTCAAATGTCTTAGTGATTCGACCAGCAATACGATATTGGCCATTTTCTGCAATGGCTTCTTGGTAAATGAGGAACCCTTTGTACTCAACAGGTTCGACTTGCTTTGGCTCTGGCGATTTACCGCCACCAAACAATTTTGAAAACAGTCCCACAGGCTTTCCTTAACGGCAAGTTATCTTATAAAAGCTCATGTTCGCTATTTTCCATTTTAGGGTCAACTTGAATCTCGCAAAGTTGTCGAGCTAATGCCGAATTGAATTGATTATTCCCGCAGCGATTCTATGGTTTCTAATGACATGAAATTTCTAAACATTTAATTGCAAACCGTATTTTTATAAACATTGCGGGAAAGGATCAGGTTTTGGACTTCTAAATGACAAAATACTTGGCAAAACATTAAATTACCGTATGCTAAAGCACTGTATAATAATCTCTATTGAAGTACCTGAGTTCTTATTTAATGGCGACCTCTTTTACCAGTTCAAACCTATTTCGTCTCTTCATGCCCGTGTTGATGATGATTGGTGTATTGGCTGGTGTAAATCACATCATTGACGCTACTCAAGCTAACTCCGGCTTCGTCACCAACCTCCCTTATATCTTGTTTGCTACGGCAATCGCGCTTAGCCACACTTTTAAGCAGTCTCGAATGGCAATGGTGGCTCTATCAATGCTACTTGCTTACTTAGTCGTGCAAGTTCGTCTGCAAAGTCCACTAAGTTCTGGCACTACATTACTCGAGTTGTCATTGTTGAGTTTGTTGCTCCCAGTTTCTTGCTGTCTCGTTTATCTGTTTTCTGACACTGGTGTAATTAGCCGCGGCATGGCGATCTTTGGTGTTACGATTATGAGCTTCGTTGGCTGGACCGCACTAATACTGTCTCATTTTGCTGGCGGTGGATTTCTAGGGTTTGAAAGTGACTTGCTGATGGCGTTTCCTCAAATCTCACGGCTACCATTGGTTTTAGTGCTTTTTACTGTAGCGATAGTCGGGGCGACTGGTATATTTCTGCTTAACTACAACCGCCCTATTGACGCTGCAGTCTTTGCCTCAATATTTATGGCAGGCGGCACGTTCATCTTCTTTCATATCCCTTACATTTCGAGCACGCTATTTTCGTTATCAGGTGTATTGATCATTATTTACGTCATTTCCGCTAGTCATCAAATGGCGTTCAACGATCGATTGACAAACATACCAGGCCGACGCGCACTCGAAATGGACATGAAGCATTTGGGAAGAAAGTTCACCATCGCTATGCTCGATGTTGATCACTTTAAATCATTCAATGATACTTACGGCCACGATACTGGTGATGACGTACTTAAACTGGTCGCATCACGCATGACTGGTGTTGGTGGTAATGCAAAAGTATACCGTTATGGTGGTGAGGAGTTCACTATCTTGTTCAAAGGTAAAACTGCAAAAGATAGTAAACCCTACTTGGATGAACTGCGTGAGCAAATTCAAGACTATCAGATGGTTATTCGAGACGAGACCAAGCGCCCTGCCAATACAAAACAAGGCGTGAAAAAGCGCGGAACTAAAAATGATCAGTCAACGGTGAGTGTCACTGTTAGTATTGGTGCAGCCGACAGCAAGACGACTCGCAAACCTGAAGACGTGCTTAAAAAGGCGGATAAAGCGCTTTACAGCGCTAAAGAGAAAGGCCGAAACCAAGTACAGTGCGCGCGATAACCACATTGTTCTCAATCAAAGACGTTACTCCTGGTTAAAGAACAGTACTATACTGCCCCCTTTCAAGTCACTACCGTAATTGACGCTGAGTCCAATTCCAACATTGTCGACCATCGGAATGTGAAATGGCGGCGTTAGCAACCAACCCACCGTCCCTTCATAGTAATGACTCGAGCCTAATATCCCTATTGTGTCACCGCCGATATCGACTCTTCGTATACTGGTATAAACCGTTTGAATCGAGCGACCCCAGTCAGTCACATCATAAAAGAGCTTCGCTTCATTTGACCAATACCATCCTTCCGGCGTGCCAACATCTCCATCATTTGCTTGTCCCCAACCATAACCAGAAAAGTAGTTAAAGTTAGATCTAAATTTCACCTCACCCCAGTCTTTATCTTTGGTGTAATTGAATCCGACTTTTGGTTGAATCGATGTCGACCAAGCCGTTGTATTCACAAGCTTTCCATCAATAAAAGGCTGAAACAACTTGGAAAATGGGGATTGAAAATCGTAATTACTATTGAGGTATTGAAGATGGATACCGACGCCAGTTTCAAATGTCCAGTTTGGTGTAAAGTTGATTTCTTGCTCATAACCACTAAAGACACCGAGGACATATTTTCTGTGGCTATCTGGCCCATCTATAATTTGATCTTCAATCCTAAGCGCAGAAAAGCGTATGACAGCACGTTGTTGGAACATCTTATCATCGGAAAGATCGAAAGTAAGAGGCAATGCTGATACAGCAATATTCTTGCGCTTGTCGAGTGCGTCTTGGGAACCAATATTTTCGTTGTCGATATTAAATACGGTATTGGGATCAAAGTCTTTAAACCCGAGCGTCAAAGCTTCACTGTCCGTAAGAATAATTGCGGCAGCAAAGTCCTCTTCGAAGATGTCCCTAAACTCCGGGTCAGCCTGAGCTGAAAAGTGACAAATTATCGCTGCAGCCACAAAGCTTTGAGAGACTTTTAACAAAACAACCTCATAAATGAACCACTAAAAACCTGACTAACTGGCTTATTAATTTACTTACTTGAATCGAGCCTAAGGCTAAGAATAGCAAAAGCATCACCCGATAAAGTAACGCTTTGTCATGACGGTAGCTAAAATTCGTCTTAACCAATCACTTTGAATAAGTGCTTAGTCGTTGTTTTAACAACCATTGATAGGATAAGAGATATTATGAAGTCGTACTAATGATATCGCTCTCTAGCTGCAATACGTAGCGATTACGACCACTTCGTTTCGCTTGATAGAGCAGCTTGTCGGCTCTTTCATACAGCTCATTAATGGATTCAGTCCCTGTTGGGATAGCACTATAAACACCAAGTGACAGCGTCACTCTATCTGCAGTTTGAGAGTACTCGTGTGGAATGTTCAACGATACTATCCCGTCTTTTACTCGTGCTGCATTTTCTTCTGCTTCGGCTATATCACTTCGACTGAGCAATATAACGAACTCCTCCCCACCATAACGCCCTACATACTCACCAGAACGGATGAACATGACGTCTAAAAACTGAGCAATGTTAATTAAACACTGGTCGCCTTCGGTATGTCCGTAGTTATCGTTGAACGCTTTGAAATGATCGACATCCATTAGAATCACAGAAAGCGGCATTTGATGTCGGCCGTGCCACTGGATCAGCTCGGTCAATTTTTGATCCATATAACGGCGATTAAACAGTTTGGTTAGGCCATCTTCATTTGCTTGATGCTGAAGCGCTCGGTTCGCTTCTTCCAACTGAGAACTGGCTTGTTTTAACTCACGTCTCATGTGAGCAATACGCTGCATAGCAATCAATTTTGATTGCAACACAATCTTGTTGACGGGTTTTACAAGATAATCGTCACCACCCGCATCGATCGCTTTAGCGATCATTTCCGGCTCATCGTGACTACTTAGGAAAATGATAGGGATCCAATCGGCTTTGTAGCGTAGACGTATCTCTGAGGCGACTTCAAACCCGTCCATTTCAGGCATTGAGATATCTAGGAGCACCAACTCAGGGTCAAACGTCGGATAAAGCGCGAGAGCCTCTCGCCCACTCGCTGCAACCTCAACCTCATGCCCCAGTTGTTTGAGGCGTATCTGCAACTGCATTCTTTCCAACTGAGCGTCATCAACGAGGAGTATTTTCATCGAAGATTCTATGGACATCATAAGCATCCTTGTCTTTGTATTACGCCGATGTATTGTTAATATAAACCACATATTAGGACAATATTCAAACAGTCCCACAAAAATCGCAATAATAACAGCTTGTTTAGGCCGAAAACGAAGTTTTGGCTGGGCATTATCTAATGAGTTGGATTATTATTGTCTTTTAGGAAGGTAATCGCAGGATTATCGATAAACGTTATACAGAGAAAGCTGCATGTCTGACACACAAAATACTGAAACCCCAATCGTAGACCTAGAAACGATATCCGCTGAGCTAAAGCAGGTTATCCTATTTGACGAGGTGCCAGAAGAGCTTTACAACATGGTAGTATCGATTCACGAAGTGACTGAAGAAGCAGTTCGTGAAGCATGGGATTCACTGCCAGCCAGTGCTCAAAACATCCTAGACAACTTTGAACAGTTCCACGCGTTGATCTCGGTTAGCCAAGCTTTCGCTGGTGTAAGCGCTCTTGAAGAGTTTACAACAATGGAACTTCCAGCAGATATGAGCGACGAAGATAAAGAATCTTACAAAGCTGAGCTTCTTGATAAAGTACTGCAAAACTGCATCAAAGACATGGTTAAGCAAATCAAGAAAGCGCGTCGTGACGCGATTCTAAAGCGTGACTTCAAAGAAGTATTCGTGAAGTAATCGCTATAGAAGATCAAAAAGCCACATTGTCACGTGGCTTTTTTTATAGGTGGGGTTCAAGCGCGACGTCTTTTTGCGCGACACTCACACCTTTAATTTGAGCGTACACCGATTGGCCTACGTTCAATTGCAGGTCATCCACTGCCCACTGGGTAACCGTCGCAACAAGTTCACAGCGACCTCCTAAAGACAATACCACTTCAACACTTTGTCTTGGGGTTCCTTTTCCGCCCTGAGCAATTGTTTTAATGGTACAAGGTAAAATATTTCGAATGGACGTATTTATCGCTCGGCTTAGTGCAATTGAAACGTCGTTAGCTCTAACTCGCAATCGCACTGTTTCACCGACGGCCGCTTCCGTTCGCTGCACCCATAAGTAGTGATCGTTCGTTAACGCCACTTTCGTCAGGCCATACGTATCATTTTGAGCGACCACCTCACCTTTAAATAGTGCGCTTTTGTCAGAAAACGATTGCCACGATTGCATGATTTTCGTACCCCACACATGCTCAATCAAACCGGATTCGACAATGCAACCCTCATCAATAATAACCAGGTGCTGTGCCAGTCGCAAAATCTCATTAAGGCTATGTGTCACGTATAGAATCGGGATATCAACACGACTCGACAATGCTTCTAGAAAAGGCATTAACTCGCGTTTTCTCGGATTATCAAGTGACGCTAATGGTTCATCCATGAGCAATACCTTAGGCTTGCTCAGTAGTGCGCGTCCGATAGCAACTCGCTGTTTCTCCCCTCCAGACAACGAACTTGGATAGCGATTCAAAAGCGGCTCAATAGCAAGCAGCTCTACAATTTCATTAAAATGCCCTGCATCATTTTTAGTGACCCCGTAACGCAAATTGCGCTCTACAGACAAATGAGGAAATAAACGTGCGTCTTGGAATACATAGCCTATTTCTCGCTTTTCTATCGCGAGATCAATCCCCTGGCTGGAATCAAATATCGTTCGACCATTAAAGTGAATATGCCCTGAATCTGGTTGGACTAACCCACTAATAAGGTTTATTAACGTGGTCTTACCCGCGCCAGAGCGCCCAAAGATGGCACTGATACCACTCGAAGGCAATGAAGCTTTTAGATGGAATGCTTGCTCACCAAATTTTTTGGTTACATCGATATCTAACCTTGTCATTGTGTCACTCCTAAGCGGCGTGCCACCCACCGGTTAAGCGATTCAGAGAAATAGAGTGACGCTAGCGATATCACAATAGAGATGATACACAGTCTCATCGCTGCGTCTTCAGCGCCCGGGGTTTCTAAAAAACTGTACATGGCTAAAGGGATCGTTTGGGTTTCACCGGGAATATTCGATACAAAACTGATCGTTGCGCCAAACTCACCAAGGCTTCGAGCGAACGACAGCATGGTACCGCTAATAATACCCGGAATAACAAGCGGTAGCGTGATGGTGAAAAACACCTTTCTCGGCGATGCGCCTAGCGTTCTAGCGGCCTGTTCTAGCTTGTGATCGACACTATCCATCGACAAGCGAATGGAACGAACCATCAAGGGCAGCGCAACGATAATGCAGGCTAATACTGCACCTCGCCAGCTAAAACTAAAACTAACGCCAGTTAGCTGATAAATAAACTGGCCTATGACCCCTTGCTTTCCCATGGAAACCAAAAGCAAATAACCCACGACAACCGGCGGCAGAACTAAGGGCAAATGAATCACGCTGTCTAAAACACTTTTACCAATGAACTGCTTTTTGCTTAGTAGCCACGCGAAAAATACGCCAATTGGAATCAACCAGAGAATGGCGACACCGGCCACCTTCACACTGAGCTGTATCGCTTCAACTTCATAGTCAGTCAGCATATTAAAGTTTTGCTTCCTTATCTGTGATAAATCCATGTTGTCTTAATATGGTTTGCCCTTGTTCTGAAGCGACAAACTCAGCAAACTGCTTGGTCTGCATGTCATGGTTGAGTGTCACTAAAGGATAGTCGATAGCATCGTGACTCGAAGCCGGAAATTCAGCCAGTTTAGTGACACCGTCACTAGCCATTAAATCCGAACTGTATACGATACCTAAAGGTGCCTCTTTCCTATCCACGAGTGCCAGAACCTGCCTTACATTGTTCACCGGCGCTAATTGACTACGCACAGTTGACCACAGCTTTAACGATTCCAATGCCTGTTTCGCGTAAATACCCGCTGGTACTGCGTTAACTTGTCCGATTGCTATTCGGTCATCATTAAGGTACCGCTGCCAATCACTTTGGTTTGAAATATCAAATGACCTTACTTCACCCTTTGATTTGCTAGTGATTAGAACCAACTTATTTCTGGCGATATGTTGAATATCATCTGAGCTGATCACCTTTTGGGAGACGAGATAATCAACCCAGCGCGCGTTGGCAGAAATGAACACATCCGCGGGCGCCTCTCTTTGAATCTGTCTCGCCAATGAAGATGAGCCCGCGTACACTGCCCTTACTTCAATGCCATACTTATGTTCAAACGTTTGAGCGAGTTCATTGACTGCATTGGTCATAGAGCTTGCAGCAAATACGGTGAGTGGTTTAGCCATTGCAGGTTGAACCATTGCAATATGTGACAGCGTAACTAAAAGGAGAGTAATTACAGTTCGCATTAACGGCGTTTCCTCTTCAGAACTCTTTATCTTTTTTCCCTGATAATTCAAGATCAGGCCACAGTTTTACAAGGTCTAGATGCTGTTCAATCGCATCCGCGATTCTATCGATGGCCGACTCTTTCTCATCGTTGATCGCAAACGACTCAATATCCGCTCCGTTCACCCAGCGGCAGACCAACTGAGTCACTTCCGGAGAATCAAAGAAACCATGTACGTAGGTGCCAAACACTTGATTGTCACTGCTGACCGCTCCATCAAACTGCTTATCATCAAAGCTAACCGGCTGCTTGTCGCCAACAGTTGATCGGCCTGCATGAATTTCATAGCCAGAGAATGGTGCAGAGCGATTTTCAAGAGTAAGGGTTCCATTAACGTTGGTAAGCTGCTTCTCACTTTCCAATACAGTGTCGAGTTGAAGCAGGTTCAAGCCATCACTACTTCCAGCGGAGCCTTCTATTCCTTTAGGATCTGCAATAGTATTGCCAAGCATTTGATAACCTCCGCATATCCCCATCACTTTGCCGCCAAAACGCAGATGCTTGTAGATATCTTTATCCCACCCCTGCTCTCGAAGATAAGCAAGATCATCGCGCACAGATTTAGTCCCAGGCAATACAATCAAATCAGCGTTATCTAAACGTTCACCTTTACCTACATATCTAAAATCGATATCAGGATGCAGACGAAGTGCATCAAAGTCGGTGTGATTGCTGATACGTGTTAATACAGGGACTGCGACACTGAGCTTTGTACTGGACTTAATATCATGTGAGGCATCTATGGCGTCTTCTGCTTCGATATTTAGGCCATGCAAAAAAGGTAATACACCGATAACGGGCTTACCCGTTTTTTCCTCTAGCCAATCTAAACCGGGTTCTAGTAATGATATATCACCACGAAAACGATTGATGACAAAACCCTTCACGCGCTGCTGCTCAGATTCCGATAATAAGGCCAGGGTGCCGTAAAGATGGGCGAAAACACCACCTCGGTCTATGTCTGCGACGATAATAACAGGGATATCTGCTTCTTCTGCGAACCCCATATTGGCGATGTCATTCGCTCTGAGGTTAATCTCTGCTGGGCTACCTGCGCCTTCAATAACCACGGAATCAAAACGGCTACTAAGCTTCTCAAACGAGTCAAGCACATAAGGCATAGCAAAGCGTTTGTAATCATGAAAACCCACTGCGTCCATATTCGCATGGGCTTTGCCTTGGATAATTATTTGCGCGCCGGTATCAGAATTTGGCTTAATCAACACCGGATTCATATCAACGGTAGCCACTACATTCGCAGCTTGGGCTTGAACCGCCTGAGCGCGTCCAATTTCACCGCCATCTTCAGTAACTGCACTGTTTAATGCCATATTTTGTGGTTTAAATGGGGCAACCATTATCCCTTGGCGTGCTAGAACGCGGCATAACCCTGCCACTAATACACTTTTACCCGCATCGGATGTCGTGCCTTGAACCATAAGTGCTTGTGAAGTGCGGCGCATATCGTGCAAATTTCCTTAATCAATAGTCCGATTAGTTTACCTTTTTTACTCATCACGACCAACGCTTCACATTGAAACTTAACGAATTATTCGACACCCAATTGACTAAAGCTTCGTCAATTATGCCTACAAGCTCTCGATATCGTTAAAATGGTCTGTATTTTGCAATTAGTTTTTTTATATACTTAGTCAATTCAAAATTCGAGATTATATCGATATCTTTTTATCATGGAGTCCTCATGCTAGGTAAAGCAAGTCGAGCTGCGCTGTTAACATTGGCAGTTGCCGCCCCTACGCTGGTTCAAGCGAACAATTTTAACTATAACTCTTTCGAAGTCCGCTTAGGTGCTAACCCAGGTACAGTAGGAGCTGAGTTTACGACCTTCTTTACGGAAAATACGCATATTATTGCTCGTGCAGACAGTCGCTTTGAAGGTGACTGGGATGTTGCCGGTGGTTTAGGCTTTAACGGCCCCATTGGTCAATTCGCCGATGTTTTCGGTCAACTTTTGGTGCACAATGTGAAAACCAAGGACGACGAAAAATTTGATAGCGAATTTATGTCTGAGTTCAATATCGGTTCACGCGTTTGGCTTCTTCAGAATGTTGAAGGTGTAGGTCAAGTCGGTATGCTAAATCGCCGTGATGATACCGTGTTTATTTGGAGTGTGGGCGCGCGTTTCCACTCTACTGACGCACTATCACTAGGTGCAGACATCAAAGATAGCGGTATTTACGGTCCTCAAGTACAGATGTCCGTAGAGTTTGGCTTCTAAACTCTACTGTATTATCTATTCACCACGCTGCGAAGAATTAAAAAGGGCTTTCCAAATATGGAAAGCCCTTTTGTTTTATTTGGTTGGTTTTGGCTGAACGTATTTACGGCTTACGTCTACAATTGCCACATCTCTAAAGAAACTTCTACCTAATAATACTGGGTATTTTAGGTGGGTTCTATCAGCAAGAGTAAATTCCGTCTTGCTAGTCATGTCACCAATTTTAATCACCGAAACGATGACTGGGCGCTTATCACTCTCTTCTGAGCTTGACTGCTTTACTTTTACCCAACGGTCAACTGGCATCGATACTTCTTTAGATTCCACACCATCGTGCTTCACTTTAAATTTAACCCAATCTTTACCATCACGCTCAAATGGGACAATATCAATGGCGCTAAGCGAAGAGGTTGTCGCACCAGTATCGACACGTGCCTTTGTCGTCACTTTCATATCCATAAGGCGAACATATTCTTGCTCACCTAGGATTAACTTGCCGTCGTCACTCTTAACTGGAGCTGGCTTTGGCTTCTCCGCTGGTTTGGTTTCTTTTACTGGCTCCTCCGGCTTTTCCGGTTTCGCTTCAGTCACCTTCTCTTCCGGTTTTACTTCTGGCTCAACCGGTTCAGCTTTTGGTGCTTCTGGCGTCGCTTCTGCTGCCGGTGGCTCAACCGGTGGCGGAGTTTGTGTCGGTGTTGTCGAACACGCAACCAAGCCACCAGATAACATTAATGGCAATATCGCTTTCCAAGGTTTCATTCATTCACCTTTATTATTTTTAGTAGTTTCTATTATCGTCTTTATTTTTGACTAACAGCGGCTAATGCATCGGCAACATATGGCAATTGAGACTCAGAAAGTCCAGCGATGTTAATACGTCCATCGTCAACACCATAAATAGCATAGTCCGTGCGCAATCGTTGCATTTGCTCTGCTGTAAATCCTAGCACAGTAAACATGCCTTTGTGAGACATGATGAAGTCAAAATCAGTCGATGAGCCAGTTTGCTTCACTGCTTTACATAAGCCATCACGCAAAGATACAAGTCGTTGTTGCATCTCAGAAAGCTCTGTTGTCCACATAGTAGTTAAATGGTCATCTTTTAGAATCGTTTTAACCAGCGCCGCACCGTGGTCAGGTGGCATGGTGTATGTTGAACGCGCAAGCGTTAGCAGCTTACCTTTAGCATTATTCGCTTCAGCTGCGTTTTTCCAATGACAATCGCTGCACCTGTACGCTCACGGTACAAGCCAAAGTTTTTGGAACAAGACGTAGTCAACAGCATCTCTTCCACATTTTCTGCCATGTGACGAAGACCCAATGCATCTTGCTCTAGCCCATCACCAAAACCTTGGTAAGCAACATCGACAAAAGGAACAAAACCGTTTTTAACGCTAAGCTCGGTGATCGCTTTCCAGTCGTCTAGCGCAATGTCCGCGCCTGTTGGATTATGGCAACAACCATGCAGCAATACTACATCGCCCTGACCTGCTTGACTAAGATCGGTCAGCATCGCATCTCGATCCACTTGCTTTGTTACTACATCGAAGTAGCGATAAAACTTAACCTGCAAGCCAGCAGCTTCCATAACAGGCTTATGGTTTACATAGCTTGGGTTTGATAACCATACTGTTGTACCTGGGGCAGCTACATTCATTAGGTCACCCAGCATACGCAAGCCACCACTTGCACCAGGGGTTTGAATGACCGACATACGGTCGTAAATAGGTGTTTCACCAAAAACCACTTTCGCGATGCTTTGGTTAAATTCTTCACATCCGGCAAGCCCAACGTAGGCTTTAGTCTGTTGCTCTGAAGTCACAATGCGCTGAGCTTCGGCAATAGCCTTCATGATTGGAGTTTGACCGTCGCTATTTCTATATACACCAATGCCAAGATCGACTTTGTCGGTACGAGGATCATTTCGGTAAGCTACGGAAAGAGAAAGAATAGGATCGAGCACTGGCTCGGGTAACTGAGAGAACATGAAAGTCACAACCCTTTGAAATTCAAGCAATGGCCTTCACGTTATCATTAGATTAAAAATATTGAAATAGTTTTGTTATTGGTGAGGGCGATTCATTCTGTAAACCTAACTGTAAACCAGATTAACTCCTCTCCATATGTTGCATAAAAGATCATCAGTTCCAATGAAATTAAGTGCTCTGCGGCATTAAAAAAGGAGCCGAAGCTCCTTTTTTTTGCATAATCAATGTTACACATTTGTAAATCGGTGTATAACCTGGTTTGCACTTCCGCGCCATTCTAACTCTGGATCGGCGAGATCTTTCTCGAATTTGCCGTCCACCAGCACATCAATAAGATCAACCACTTGCTTTTGTTCTGTACTCAGGTCTGTAAGCACATACCCAGTCCAAAGCCAAATATCCTTTCCTTCACACTCTGCTCGTACACGCTCCACCAGTTTAAGTACAGCGCTCACATTCGCAGGATGAAGTGGATCTCCCCCAGATAACGACAGACCGCGCTTTCTAATTCGACTGTCGTTTAAGTCCGCTATGATTTGGTCTTCAAGCTCTTGGGTAAACAAATGACCAGAATGCAATGACAGAGTCGACTGATTATAACAACCACGGCATTGATGCACACAACCAGAAACAAAGAGAGTACAACGCGTACCAGGTCCATTGACCACGTCGATTGGATGATACTGGTGATAATTCATGGGTTGTGACTCTCTTTACTGACTTCTTTGTTTAACGATTACAGGTGCTTAACGCGGCGTTTAACTTCTTCTTGTTTACCGAAGTTAAAAGGACGAGCATCCGGGCTACCTAGATAGCCACACACACGGCGTGTTACTGACACGCGGGTAGAGTCATGGTTACCACATTTAGGACACGTAAAGCCCTTACTTGTACAGTCAAACTCACCCATGTAGCCACATTCATAACACTCATCAATTGGTGTGTTTGTACCGTAATATGGCACTCGGCTGTAACTGTAATCCCACACGTTCTCTAGCGCTTCGATGTTACGCTGCATATTCGGGAACTCGCCATAGCAGATAAAGCCACCTGACGAAATTTCTGGATACGGCATCTCGAAATCGATCTTGTCGTACGGGTTTACCTTTTTCTGCACATCTAGGTGGAAGCTGTTGGTGTAGTAACCTTTGTCTGTTACGCCTTCAATCACACCAAATTCTTTAGTATCAATTTGGCAGAAGCGGCTACATAGGTTTTCACTAGGTGTGCCGTATAGGCTAAATGCGTAACCTGTTTCTTCAGCCCACTTGTTCACAACTTCTTTCATATGTTTGATGATATCCAGCGCCATATCGCGCATTTGATTATCATCGTACATGTGAGTTTCTGTACCAAAAAGTGCAGTCATCGTCTCGTGGATACCAATGTAACCTAGAGAGATAGACGCACGACCATTTTTGAAGATTGGTGCAATGGAATCATCCGCTTTCAATCGAACGCCACAAGCACCTTCCATATATAGAATAGGTGCAACGCGCGCTTTAACTTTTTCTAGACGACTAATGCGTGTTTCTAGTGCCTTACGAGCCAGTAACAAACGGTCATTCAATAGCTCATAGAACTTATCAACGCTGCCCTTCGCTTTGATTGCGATACGTGGCAAGTTCAAGCTCACAACACCTAGGTTGTTACGACCTTCATGTTGCAGTTCGCCATTCTCTTCGTAAGTATTCAGGAAGCTGCGGCAACCCATCGGAGTTTTGAACGAGCCTGTTACTTCAACCACTTTGTCGTAGTTTAAGATGTCTGGATACATTCGCTTAGATGCACACTCCAAAGCCAACTGCTTAACATCGTAGTTTGGATCCTCTGACTTGTGGTTCAATCCATCTTTAATTGCGAATACCAGTTTCGGGAACACCGCTGTTTTTGCGTTTTTACCAAGGCCAGCGATACGGTTCTTAAGGATCGAAGTTTGGATCAACTTCGATTCCCAGCTCGTACCTAGACCAAAGCCAAAGGTAACAAAAGGAGTTTGACCATTCGCGGTATGAAGTGTGTTTACTTCGTACTCAAGAGATTGGAATGCGTCATAACACTCTTTCTCAGTACGTGATTGAGCGAACGCTTCTGGTTGATGAATATCCCAGTCTTTCGCGATTTCAAAATGTTTGTCGTAGCTTGCTTTTACATAAGGCGCGAGTACTTCATCAATGCGGTTGATCGTAGTACCACCATAAATATGGCTGGCTACCTGCGCAATGATTTGTGCCGTTACCGCTGTCGCAGTTGAAATTGATTTCGGTGTATCAATTTCTGCATTACCCATCTTAAAGCCATGCGTCAGCATGCCTTTTAAATCGATAAGCATACAGTTAAACATAGGGAAGAAAGGTGCGTAATCTAGATCGTGATAGTGAATATCACCCTCATCGTGTGCCTGAACCACATCGCGTGGCAAGATGCGAGTTTTCGCATAGTGCTTAGCAACGATGCCAGCCAGCAGGTCACGTTGGGTTGGAATCACTTTACCGTCTTTGTTAGCGTTCTCATTAAGAAGATCGGCATTGCTCTCTTCAATAAGGCCTTCGATCTCTTTAGTCAGAGCGCTTTTCTTTTCGCGTGAAATATCACGGTCATGACGATACTCGATGTAAGAACGTGCTAGCCCTTTGTATGGACCTTGCATCAACTCGTTCTCTACGAGAGTTTGGATTTCCTGAATATCCACATGTTCGCAATCCTGCAGCTTGAGCTCGACCGCTAACGCTACATTTTTAGCATAGATTTCGAGTTCCTTATCTGCATGTTCCGCCGCACTTACCACAGCAGCTTCAATACGATCCTTTGTAAACGGAGCACGAGAGCCATCTCTCTTGATTACGATTGTTTTCACCCTTTCTCCTTACCCCTAGCATACTCACAGACTTATCCACAAACACACTATATAGGGTTGTTACTTTTTCTTCTGACACAATATATTGTGGTGTATTTAACGAGAAGCACCAACTGAAAGTATTGATTTAGATCAATAAAAACTGGGTAGTGAACAAGAAGAATTCGATCTAAATGAACTGGATCTCATACCGTGTAATTTCAAAATAAGACACGAATTTTTGGTCAAAAACAGTTGCATTTCTGCCAAGGCTTACGGCACATTGCCTGAAAGAAGTTTTATAAATGGCAAGGACAATGATAAGAACAAACAGTTATGAATACTTAGTTACAACCTTATTTGTTGGAATATCTCTTTTTCCTACATTAAGTATTGCGAAAGACGAATCTCTAACTTTGATGACTTGGAATCTTGAGTGGTTAACTTCAACTCCATCTAAAAAATTTCCAACGAGTTATCGTTCCGAAGACGACTTTTCCGCGCTGAAGACACAGTTCATGGGGTTCAGCCCTGATATTCTCGCCTTTCAAGAAGTGGACAGCGTAGAGGCCATTTCTCGGGTTGTGGGATCCGATTACGAAATCTACCTCTCAGACCGGTCATTACCTAACAATAAGCGGCATCAGTTCTCTGGAATAAATCAATATACAGGCTTTGCCGTTCGTCATGGACATACCGTAAAAGACGTCGCTGACTTTCCCCTAAGTAAAGGAGGACGACTTCGATTTGCCTCTGCTATTGAATTAACGTTAGAAGATGGGGCTACGGTTAAGCTTCTTTCTGTTCACCTTAAAGCCGGATGCAGTGGTAAATACACATCTCATCACTCGTGCAAGACACTCAAGCAACAAGGCAGAGTTCTTAACAGTTGGCTTAAGCAGCTAGAATCTAGTGACGAATCGTATGTATTACTTGGTGACTTCAACCACAACCTCGCTTATTCGGGCGACTGGCTCTGGACAATACTCACCAAAGACCTCAATACTGTGCCTAGGCTTACAACGAAGTCAACCAAAGCCGAATGTAAAGTACGTTCTAATCGCACCCCCAACAAGACCCATCAGTTTCGGTCGTTAATCGACCATATTGTCGTCAGTCCCAACTTACGCAGCAGTCCGGCCAGACAAGACGTCATGCCGACCAAAAGTGTTCTCAACTACCAGATGAGCGATCATTGCCCTATTTCATTGATACTGTATAAATAAATAGACATCAGTAAAGATGGCTAAGCTTAGAAGCACAAGAATTATCTGACTTTGTAATCATTGTTGTCGATGCCTCATCGCTTAAATAGGATTATTCCTTTAGACCAAGCTTTAACAACCATCTTCGTGGTGGGCAAAAACCTGTGAAACCACTTTGAATCAGGTTGAAACCGATGAACACCGTAAACCAGACAAAATAGTGACTGACGTAGATGGTAAGAAATAGCGAAATCAAAATCATTGTTCCTGCGAGAATTCGGATACCATTTTCCACTTTCATAATCAACTCCTTAATAAGCCATATCTAATGTAACATTTAAAAATAAAGCCCCGCACCCAAAGCGGGGCCTTCTAGTGAAGGGAGTGTTTTAGACCGTTGCTGTCACAATCCCACGCTTTAGCGCTACGTAATATAAAATTGGGATAACCAATAGCGTCAATACTGTCGATACGAAGATACCGAATATCAAACTGATCGCGAGTCCATTGAAGATAGGGTCATCTAGGATAAAGACAGCGCCAATCATCGCAGCCAGTGCGGTAAGCATAATTGGTTTGGCACGGACGATAGCCGATTCAATCACTGCCTCGCCCAATTCCATTCCATCTCTTAACTGATGATTAATAAAATCAACCAACAGTATCGAGTTTCGAACGATAATACCGGCGAGCGCTATCATGCCTATCATCGATGTCGCTGTGAACTGAGCTCCCAATAGCGCATGACCCGGCATAACCCCAATGATGGTCAATGGAATCGGTGCCATGATAATGAGTGGCACTAAGTACGATTTGAACTGCGCGACCACTAACAGATATATCAGTATCATGCCAACTGCATAGGCAATACCCATGTCGCGAAATGTCTCGTAAGTAATCGTCCATTCACCATCCCAGAAGATCTCGATTCCTTTAAGCCCCGATGGTTGGTCAACAAAGTACTGCTCGGCATTCAGTCCATTGTCCGCTAGGCTCGATGAAATATCGGCCATGCCATAAAGAGGACTATCTAAATCGCCAGTCATATCACCGACAACCATGATCATTGGAACAAGGTTTTTATGAACGATGTAATTATCCATCGCTTGCTCTCTTACCTTAATCAAATCCGCAAGAATATACTGCGTACCCGAAGCAGAGTTTATCTTCATATTCATCACCTGATCCAAACGCACCTTGGCACTCTCTTTGGCCTGGATTTGGATTGGGATCGGATATTTGCTCTGCTCACTATGCAAATAGCTCACCGGCTTACCACCTACCGCCGTCGCGAGTGAATCGACTATCGATGAGTAAGCCACGCCCAAGCGAGAGGCTTTACTGCGATCAATCACTACCTGCCATTTTTGATGTGCTTCTGGTAAGTAGAGATCGACATCCACAATGTCATCCGTCTCACGGAAAATCTCTCTAAGTTTCAACGCGGCTTGTTCACGAACTTCCTGAGTCGGCCCGTACACCTCTGCCAGAATTGGCGACCAAACTGGTGAGCCAGGTGGCACTTCAACTACCTTAACTTTGCCGCCAAATTTCTGTGCGATCTCTACAAGCTTTGGTCTCACTGCGACAGCGATCTCATGGCTCGAACGATCACGCTCTGACTTATCCACCAAGTTAACTTGGATATCCCCTTTTTCTGGTGCTTGGCGCATGAAGTAGTGACGCACTAAGCCATTAAAGTTAATCGGCGCCGCAGTACCTGCATAGATCTGGTAGTCACTGACTTCTTCGACGTCATTCAAAGCATTACTAAGCTCAAACAACACGCGCTGCGTGCGCTCTAGTGAGTTGCCTTCAGGCATATCCAATATCACTTGGAACTCAGATTTATTGTCAAACGGCAGCATTTTCATGACCACGAGTTGCTGAACCGGCAGCCACATTGACACGGCAATCGCCACCAATACGCCCACACCTAACAACATGCGATTGCGTTTTTGTACTCGACTCACGACAAACGGTGACATCACCTTTTTAAAGAAAACCGATTGTTTACTGCTGACTGCTTCTTCGTGGGCATTGCCCTCTTTAAGCAGAATGCGCGCTAACCAAGGTGTTAACACAAACGCGATAATCAGCGAGATCAACATCCCCATCGAGGCATTGATCGGGATTGGGCTCATATACGGCCCCATTAACCCCGATACAAAGGCCATCGGTAACAAAGCTGCGATAACGGTTAATGTCGCCAATATAGTAGGACCACCTACCTCATCAACGGCGCCCGGAATCAGCTCTGCCAGTTTCTGTTTACCTTTCACCATATGACGGTGAATATTTTCCACCACCACAATGGCGTCATCGACCAAAATACCGATAGAGAAAATAAGCGCGAACAGAGAGACACGATTGAGAGTGAAGCCCCAAGCCCATGACGCAAACAGCGTCAGCAACAAAGTGATAATAACTGCGACACCAACAACGACCGCTTCGCGTACGCCCATGGTCACGAGAACCAACAGAACTACCGCGCCCGTAGCAAAAGCAAGTTTACCAATCAGCGTATTGGCTTTATCTGCCGCGGTCTGGCCGTAGTCGCGGGTGACATCTACTTGGATGGTATCCGGAATTAAAGTGCTTTCTAACTGACCTATGCGTTCATCAACCGCTTTGGCGACATCTACTGCGTTCTCACCGCTTTTCTTCGCAATTGCAATAGTCACGGCTGGTTTAATGTCGCTCTTGTCACTTGTCCAAACAACTTGCGTTGGCGTATCTGTCCCTAAATTTATCTCGGCAATGTCTGCCAAATAAACAGGCTGACCATCATGCAAACCAACCACTAACTGTTTCACTTCATCGACGTTAGTAAGGAACTCGCCGATTTGTAGAGGTATGGATTGGTTGTCTTGCGTCAAGCTCAGCATAGGTGATGCAGAATTAGCATCTGGCAACATCTGATTAAGCGAATCAATAGTGACGCCGTAACCTGACATTTTCGCTGGGTCGAGCCTAACATCAACAATCGTTGGCTGACGACCAACCGTGTAGATATCTCGCGTACCTGGAATGCGCTTTAGCTCGGTTTCAAGCCCGTGCGCAACACTGGTGATCTCTTGTAGCGTTGCCGAGTCCGATTTAGGTGATAAGGTCACGTTTACAATAGGCACATCTTCGATACCACGAGGCTTGATAATAGGCTGTCCGACGCCCATGTTCGCTGGCATCCAATCATTGTTGGAATAGAGCTTATTGTATATCTTAACGACGGCTTCGTTTCTTGGAATCCCGACTTCGAATATCGCAACAATCATTGCGCCGCCAGGTTGAGAGAACGAGTATATTTTGTCGATGCCGTTGATCTCCGAGATAATTTGCTCAGCCGGATTGGTGACTAAACTCTCGACTTCTCTAGGTGAGGCACCTGGAAACGGAATATAAACATCAGCAAAAGTGACATCAATTTGCGGCTCTTCTTCTTTGGGCGTAACAGCAATCGCCATCAAACCGAGCAACAATGCAACTAAAGCCAATAAAGGCGTCATTGCCGATGACTGGAATGCGGCCGCGATGCGCCCCGAAATCCCCATCTTATCGTTTTCTGTATCGTGACTCATACTGCCCCCTACTTCTCAGCCAAGAAGCTGACTACATCGGTGACGATCTCATCACCCACTTCTAGACCACTAAGTACTTCAAGTTGACCGTTACGCGATTGACCAACACGCACAGGATTCATTGTGACTTTTTCACCTTCCAAACGATAAACAACACTCAACTCGCCACGGCGAATGACGGCTGATTCTGGAATTTCAATCGACGGTCTATCATCATAAGTAAAGGCGACCTTCACCCACTCGCCTGGCAGTAAATTTTGTGGCTGCTCAAGAAGCTCAAGACGAAGGCGGAAAGCACGAGATTTTTCATGAGCGTAATTGAACAGTTTCGCCTCATAAGGCTCAAGGATCTCTCCATTTAGAGTGGTTATAGAAAACTGACTGGCATCCTCTACCTTTTCGCGATAGCGCTGAGGGATTTCTGTTACCACTCGAAGCGGAGACAATGAAAAGCCAGTCATCAATTGGCTACCTGGTGCGACGGTTTCACCAAGTTCGACATGACGTTGAGTGACAACACCGGTATACGGAGCGCGTATGCTGGTGTAGCCCAATGATTCTTTGGCCTGCGCGACAGCCGCTTTCGCTTGCTTGACTTCGGCAACGGAAGAGCGCGCTTCAGCTTCTGCTGCATCTAAACGCTCGCGCGAAATTGCGCCCTTGGGAAACAGGTCGCGGTAGCGCTTCACTTGAGCCGTTGCTTTGATGTTTTGCGCATTGGCGCTGTTAAGCTGAGCCAACGCCGCATCCAGTGACGCAGATTGTTGCTCTGCGCTGATTTCCAGTAACACATCGCCTTGATTGACGATGTCATTCACATCAGCATTCACCGCCACTATTCTTCCGGATGTTTGTGCCGAGAGCGTACCGCGATTCACGGCTTCTACTGTTGCGTCTAACTCAACAACGGAATCAATGTTGTTTACTTCAATAATGGTGGTGTCATAAGCGCTTGCTGTTGCGCTGAATACTGCGCTAGCAATCACTGCCCACTTTAGAAAGCTGACTTTCATATTTACCTCATTATCATTAATTAGTTAAATCTAATATAAACACATTCATTAGCAATGTCTAATTCTTTTGTTTAGATTTTGCTAAATTAAAGTACTGATGATGACTTCTTATGTGACTGGTTGAATTATAGGCAATAAAAAAGCCCGGTTTTTCAACCGAGCTTTCAAATTCTAATCTTAATATCAGAAAGTTAACTAGACGCCTAATGAAAGGCTATGACTGTTTGGCCATATTGACTTGCTTGTTCTTACCTAACAATACATCACCAATGAACATTCCTACCAACATGGCAAAAACAAAACCAACAATCCCCAGATTGCCATTAGCGATAGAGGAAATGGCGGGGCCAGGACAAATACCTGCTATGCCCCAACCCAACCCAAATAGCGCTGACCCGCTTAGTAGTTGAACATCAAGTTTTTTGTTCTCAGACAGGCAAAACTGATCAGTACAAACTGGCTCAGCTTTACGACGAATAACAAGCCAATAGCTAGGCGCAAACACCAATAGCGCTCCACCCATAACAAAAGCTAGGTCTGGCGACCATTGTCCGAAAATATCTAGAAATGCCATCACATTGGCAGGATCGCTCATGCCAGAAACAATCATACCCGCGCCAAACAAAAAACCACTAATCAATGCAATCAATCGAAACATGGTCATCTCCTATAATACGTGCAGCATAATGGTAGTGGTTGCCATCGCGACCGCCATGAAAGTCATAGTCGCAGCGATTGAACGTTTAGAGAGACGCCCCATACCACAAATACCATGACCACTGGTACAACCGTTACCAAGCTTAGTGCCAATACCGACAAGTAAGCCTGCCACCAGTACTAGCGGGGTAGAAACCACCATAGCCACTGGTGCTATGTTTAGCGCTTTAGCTGAAACAACGCCACCTAAAATCATTCCAAGTACGAACAATATACGCCAGCTTGTATCACCCTTACGGCCTTTATAGATACGACCAACAATACCGCTGATACCCGCAATTTTGCCATTGAACAACAGCAATAACGTGGCCGATACGCCTAAAAGCATGCCGCCGAGCAAAGATGCCCAAGGAAATGTAAACTCCATACTTACCTCTTGAATTTCAAACTTAAAATTGATTTAAGTTGCAAAATTCATCCGAAAAATTTTGCAAGTTAAACCAGCTACAGATAGAAAATTAAGTACGAGGCTTAGTGGCAGTAAAGATTATGAAGCTGCTGAATCAGTCCCACCACACGTTCATCTTTAAGCGCATAATAAACGTGTTGCGATTCTTTGCGAGATGTCACCAAATCGGCCTTCTTTAACACCGATAAATGCTGTGAGAATGCAGATTGGCTTAAATTCGAATTGGCTTGTAGTTGCCCAGCTCCCTGTTCACCTTCAACTAATTGGCACAACACAAACAAGCGATCTGGATGAGCGAGCGTCTTGAGTACTTCCGCTACGTCCACTGCGCGTTCTTTCATTTGCAGTAAGTCCACTTTGTTACCTCTGTGTGTTGATATGATGTCGTCATTATCTACACACTCATTTATTTAGTCAATGCTTAATTAGTATTTCTATATTTAGATTAAAATACATTAGACAAAGCTAATTTTAGTCGTTATAGTGGCTCTCATTCACGATTAACATGCATTTTGGATAAGCATCCAAGACAAGTAATGAGGTAAGGTATGACTAAGATCGTAATTGTAGGTGGTGTTGCTGGTGGTGCTTCTGCTGCTGCTCGTGCGCGACGTTTAAGCGAAGACGCTGAAATTATCATGTTAGAGCGCGGTCCTTTTGTGTCGTTCGCGAACTGTGGTCTTCCTTACCACATTGGTGGTGATATTAAAGACCGCTCTAAGCTACTTTTGCAAACTCCAGAGAGCTTTCTAGCGCGTTTTAATGTTGATGTGCGCGTGATGAATGAAGTCGTATCAATCAACCGTGCCGACAAGACTGTCACCATTAAAAACCTAATTGATGCCAGCGAATACAATGAGTCTTATGACTTTTTGCTACTAAGCCCAGGTGCTGCGCCATTCATTCCAGCGATCGCCGGTATTGATAACCCTCTAACCTACTCGCTGCGCAATATCCCAGATATGGATCGCATCATTCAAACCATCCAAACCAACAAACCAAAGCACGCAACGGTTGTGGGCGGAGGATTTATCGGTTTAGAAATGATGGAGGCGTTCCACCAGCTTGGTATTGAAACCACTCTTATCGAAATGGCCGATCAAGTTATGACGCCAGTAGACAAAGAAATGGCGGGTTTTGCACATGCAGAGATCAAACAGCGCGGTATTGACCTCCGTTTGGGCGTTGCTCTGGAGTCAGTTGAGTTTATTCCGGAAGAAGACAATACTGGCAAGCTTGCGCTTACCCTCAATAATGGCGACACATTGAGTACTGAGCTGCTCATCATGTCGATCGGCGTTCGCCCAGAAACGAAGCTAGCACAAGAGGCGGGCTTACAGTTAGGTGAACTTGGCGGCATCTACACTGATAGCAGCATGCAAACCAGTGACCCTGCTATCTTTGCTGTAGGCGATGCTATTGAAGATACAGATTTTGTCACGGGCAAATCAGGGTTTGTTCCACTAGCGGGACCTGCCAACCGTCAAGGCCGCATGGCTGCGGACAACATGCTTGGCCGTTCTGAAACCTATCAAGGCACTCAAGGTACGTCGATAGTTAAGATCTTCGATCTCGCAGTAGCTTCAGTAGGTAAGAACGAGAAGGTACTGAAACGTGAAGGTATCGCTTACGAAAAGGTCTACGTGCACACAGCTAGTCACGCCGGCTACTATCCTGGCGCAGAGATTGTATCTCTAAAAATGTTGTTTAGCCCTGAAACCGGCAAAATCTTAGGGGCGCAAGCCGCGGGTAAAGACGGTGTAGATAAGCGTATTGACGTACTGGCAGTCGCGCAGCGCGCAGGCATGACGGTTGAGCAGCTTCAACACCTGGAACTTACCTATGCGCCTCCATACGGAAGTGCTAAAGATGTCATTAACCAGGCTGCGTTTGTGGCGAATAACATCCTTAAAGGTGATGCAACGCCAATCCATTTCAATGAGATTGATAACCTAACGGAAGATCAGATCCTGTTGGACGTTCGCAACCCAGGCGAACTGGAAAACGTTGGGTTTATTGAAGGTGCTATTAACATCCCTGTTGACCAACTACGTGGACGCATGAATGAGCTACCAAAAGACAAAGAGATCGTGATCTACTGTCAAGTAGGACTTCGTGGCAACGTTGCGTATCGTCAGCTTGTCAACAATGGTTTCAAAGCTCGAAACTTGATTGGTGGCTACCGCACCTACAAGTTTGCGCAAGCTTAATCGTCGGTCCAACATTACTTAACTAGACGTAAAAAAGGAGCACCTCGGTGCTCCTTTTAAGTTTGTGTCAGTCTCACTCAATTAACCAAACAGCTTCTTCCAAATACTCGGATTGCGCTTGTCATGATATTCAAGACGGAGACTATCGACTTCGCGCAAAGATTGCTTTGCGGCTTCTAGATTGCCCTTTTTAAGCTCCGCATCAACATTATCAATTGCTAGCGAAAGCTTTTTGAACCCCTCTAAGTAAAGATCTGCTTTTTCTGGTGGGTAATCGCCTTGTTTAGAATCTGCAATCAATTGATCAAGTTCAGCAATCGGGGTTTGCATCGCTTCCACAGACTGTGCTTCTGCAGCCTGTTTAAACGCGAGTTTCATCGCTTGCATGTTCTTTTTAAGGTCAACACCACCTGATGCCATTGGTGACGTAGAGATAGCAATGCAGAGGGTCATCAGACTGAGAAGTTGAACTGGTTTAGCGAACGTTTTCGTTTTTATAAGCGCTGTCGTTGTCATTCTATATCCTTTTGAGAGCAAAAGACCCCAGCTTCCTGAGGTCTTAGCCATTGTACTCGAAGTTCCTGCAACAACGGGACAAAAAATTGCATCAAAACATGTAACGTTTGCGCTACACCGATTTACTTAAAATTCGCTGAACTCAGCGATAGGCTCTCGACCTCTAAGAGCTAGGAAATCGAGAAATTGGCGCGCAGATGCTGTAATGATTTTCTCAACAGGCATTTCTACTTCAGTGAGCAATTGGCTAGTCAGTTCGAACTCACCAATTGTGTCATAAAAATGAGAGTCACTCCCGGTCGTAATATATCCGCCTGCCGATTTCACCGCTCTGGCAATCTCATAACAGCGGTCAACACTCCCGACTCGGCTATGCCCTTTCAGTGTTGAGTTATTAATTTCAATAGCAACATGATGCTCCGCGGCACACTTTGCAACGGCAGCAAAGTCAAAATCAAAGTTTGGGTTACCTAAATGACCTAAGGCATCGATGTTACCGCTTTTAATCACGTTAATGAGCGCTTCGGTGTGTTCTTCTTTGCTAGCCGGTTGAAACACGGGTTCATGAAAACTGCCAATAATCCAGTCGAGCGCCTTGTATGATGTCGGATTAACGTCAATCTCACCCTGAGTATTCAGAATGTTGGCTTCAATCCCGCGAATGATAGCGACACCAGAAAGAAACCTAGGAATCACTCGTTGGTTTGAGAAAAACCAAAAGTGCGGAGCGCCTGGCATGGACTCTGCGTGATCCGTGGTACATAGAATTTCCAATCCATTGGCCTTTGCTGCCTGAGCATTCTCGGTAATGGTGCTGTATGCATGACCGCTGGCGTAGGTATGCGTGTGCGTATCAACCACAAACTTCATTCTTCTCTCCTCGATAAACCGATACTTTGATTAAGTATCGGTCACTGATATTGCAGTTTTGTTCTAGATCCTTTTAAACTCAACGCTACTATTGACAACAATGCGTAACTAGAAGAAATCGATGGAGCCGCGTCCGCTATTAGGATCTTTACTGCCCTTTTGATTCGATTTGCTTGAGTTTGATTTGTTCGACTTATTGGTTTTTTCTGACGATTGACCAGGCTTGTTGGACTTCGTCTTTTTGTTGTTTTGTTTGTCTTTTTGCGGCTTGTTTTGTTTCGATTGCGCAGCTTTTGGCTCAGGTTTTCTCTCTACCTTAACCTCTTCTGGCTCGCTAGCTGGCTGGTCACAAACAACAACGTAGTACTCTTGGTTAAATTCAAAGAAGTCACCATCGTACATTTTGCGGCGCTTGCGCGTTTCCAGTTCACCATTTACAGCAACATAACCTTCAGCAATAAAGTGTTTCGCTTCACCGCCACCACCCACTAAATTAGCAACTTTAAACAGTTTATATAGCTCAATAGGATGGCTTGAGACTTCGATTCCGATGGCTTCAATTTCGATCTCTTCGCCTTCTTGATCGTCAAATTCTTCGGGCTCGTTTAGGTATTCTTGATTCATTGTCTTTATCGCTTGTGGCTTTTTTTGCATTGTACTGCCTTGGCTATCGACAAGCTATTAAAAAGCCTCGCAATAGCGAGGCTTTTTGTCTTTTACCGATACGTTACGTATCTATCTAGTACGCTTTTTACCAAGTTAAGTTCTCACTTGAGGCGTTCACCAGTTTTTTCACTGGATCATTGCCATCATAAGTCCATATCTCTACTAAAAATGCCCCTACGTGTTCTGCAGCATTAAAGTTAAGCTCCGCTTTACCGTTTCGCAGTGCTTGCGACGCTACTTTACTCTCGTAGTTAGGTTCTAACTCGCCGGATGACTTTTCAACAAACTCTGTATAGATCGAAACAAACGCTCTGCCATTTACATCGTTAGTGGCGTCGACTATCAATGAGTACGCTTCTATGGGTTGGTAGTCAAAATCATCAGGGATCGACAAATCTTCCATCGTTCTTTCTGTGACTACTACTGGCGTTGGCGCTGGTACTGGAGCCGGTGCAGGGTCTGGTGCCGTCGCCGGTGGTGTCGATACACTGCCACCTGAGTCGCTACCGCCACCGCCGCCTCCACAGCCGACTAACAGCCCAAGAGAAATTATTGAGGTTACTGTAAGTGCTTTCATGATATTTCTCCTATGGGATGTAGCATTTGTCAGGGGTTGCGAATTGCGATTCAAACCAGTTTTCCGCTTGCTCACCGCTCGATTCCGCGTACGTTGCATACTGTGGATATGCCGCTAATAGATCCGTGGTTTCCGTTGGCCATAACCACTCGTCGTTAACCATAATTGCCCAAGGCAAGTTTTCGGCTGTTTTGAAATAGGTGTTGGTAGAAGCATTACTGACATCTCGTCCAAGACCTGCGAATAAATCAGCGTCGAATTGCTCAGTTGGTTCGTAGTTTGGCAAGTGAACTTCCCATTTTCTTCCTGGCTGGAAGTACCCTGCCCCATGGTAGTAATCTGGAGTTGCAAAGATAAATGGGTCATATGGCATAGACATCATCGAAGAGGTATTAGTACCGTCTTTAACGTTTACATGAAGCGTAAAGTTGAGCTGTACATCTTCTGCGCCACATGACATCAATGTACGGTGGAAGTCACAACCATCGAGTTTGTACACTGTCGTATCTTCACTAATCACGAAAATGGCTTCGTTCGATATCTGTTCTAGACCGCTGGTCTCAGACTGAACGTCATTTTTGATTAAGCGCGTTGTATCAGTATCAATGTCACTTCGGTTAAGTCCTTTAAGACGAAGCGCGAATCCATTGTGATATGACGCTCCTACCGCTCCTAGGTAACCGTCGATTTTAGATTTGACGACATTGCCATCACGAAGGATTTCTGTAATTCGGTAACTGACAACCACATCATTCATGTCGTAGTCCGCGGTATAAGGCCAGTTATCCTCAAAAGCAACGGTCACATAATCTGTTGCGTTAGGATAGTAGCGTACTGACAAGCCGTCACCCGTTACGGTTAATGGATGGTCTTCCACCTCACCCGATAGCGCGCCGCCAGCGTATCCTAACCCTTCCTGCTGACTAAAACGGAAACGACTCCAGGTCGTACCAATATAAGCCGCTGCATCGACGGTAAACACTAAGTTGTTGTTTCCCGCTTGTAGCTGCCTATCTGCAAATACCTGCTCTCCCTCATCCGCAAAGTCACCATCTTGGTTCCAATCAAACCATGCTGATAGGTAGCCTGTAGTGGAGGCATTGACCGCGATAATGCTATCGAGACCTGGTTCAATAGCGGTGACAAAACCCACACCATCTTCATCATCCAAACCCGTATCATCATCCGCTAAATTATTTACGCGACCATCTTGCTCTCCATCCGGCTCTGAATCACCAAGCCAAGTTACCCCATCACGTCCGTGCCTTGGTCCATTGTCTGCCAATTTGGTTTGGTAGGTCGTTGGTGCATCACCAAAATCAACCTGTGAGTCTTCATCAATGATTGGGGCGTTGGCACAGCGAGCACCATCGTTTTGGTTTGAATTCGGCCCAAAAGCAAACAATTGTGCCGTCACGTTGCCGTTTCCAATGTCAGACGCGTTATCTGGCGACAAGTCGATTCGAAAAATGTGGCCATCGGAATTACGTGATACATAGTAGTAGCCATTGACGTCAAAATAGCCAGCTCCAAAAGTCCCTGTCACTCCAGTATCACCAATGTACGTCTCCTGTCCGGTTTCAACGTTAAAAGAGTAAAGCCCGCCTGAACCGTTATCGATACCATAAAGCTTGCCATCACTTGGATGAAAAGCGAAATCCGTTAGATTGACAACGCCTCGTGTTGTGACTCGCTCGACGCTCAGTACTGCGCTCGGATCACTGTTTAACGGTGTAAGATCCACCTTAAACAACCCTTTGTTCTTACGATATAGGTAGTAAACACTTTCATAAACATCGCCGACAAAAAAGGTATGATCCGTAGGTAGGCCAGAGGTGTTCAGTATTTCAGCCTGAAAATCACCGCCAAGTCGCACCAAACGTTTGTTTGTGGTGTCGTAGCCGTAGATGTAACGCCCATCAAAATCAAAGCCCACACCATTGATGTTTGCATTTAAACCGGTATCTCCTTGCAGTAGGCTCGATTGGCCGGTAACTAGGTTAACGCCGTAAACTTGAACCGGAGTCGATTGAAAAAGATAAGCTTTACTCGGACAGGTATCAAAAGGTGCTGCTTGGACGCTTGTCGCCAGCAACGTTGCAGCAAGACTGCCTCCGATCCCTGTGAGTGTTTTGACTTTGTTTGCGAGTACCATGAGTTATTCCCTATGCTGATGGCTTAACTCTAGAGATACAAAACACGTGCCAAAACTTAAATTGTTTAATATCAGAAAGTTACACTACAGCTGATACATATTTTTAATATGAGAATCAATTTGAACTGCTCGATGAAGAATGTGGTACTTTCATGGTGTGATTTATCCACCGAAACGCAGACTTTAAAACTGGCACTAGACCACCAAACACAATCATTCCAATACCAAACATCTGCATAGTTGAAAATGAGGTGTCAAAAAGAGCAAATTGGAAAATGGCAGTAAAGATCAAGTTGGTGTAAATAAGTGGCGCGACCTGAGTATTGGTTTCAGCCGATTTGTAGGCTTGGTAGCGACAAACTTGTGTGTTAATGATCATCACAGTAAGTAGCAAAATAACCATCATCGTTTCGACACCTAGCCATTTAAAAGCCACCGTAACCAGTTCTGCCGACATCCCTAGCGACGAGTAATAGAAAATACCAACTGGGGTTAATAACATCCCTGCAAGTAAAAACGTCCAAGCGTTGTTCTCAACGCCCGACAACTCACCTTTGGATGCCCTATGTAGGCTGAGCTGCGATCCTGCATTAAACACACCTGCCATCAACCCTATGATGAGCTCTGTTTTTAAAGTAAAGCCTTCGGTATCCCCGGCAAGAAAGATCACGCCCAAAAAGGTAATAATTAGAGCCGCAATGGTCTGTATCGAAAGTGGAATTCGGAAAAGAAACTTTTCGAACAGTGCTATGAACAGCGGGCCGGTTCCGAACAACACCACACTTTCTAACAAAGACAGTTTACCTAACGCATAGATAAAGCAAAACTGACAGGCGGCGATACATAAAGATCGAATCATCAATACACGGTGCATTGATGTCGGCGGAATACGAAGACCACGGACTGTAAGAAAAGCAAACAATACAATCGCAGGCATCCAAAACCGCAACAGCGTTATTTCAACAGCAGCAAACTGAGTGGCTAAGTATTGAGTCACGAGCCCTGTTACCGCTAAGCTAAGTGTTGAAAATAGCATATACATAATAGCTTTAGTGTTGTGACTGACTCGCACGTTATCCCCTACTGCTGTTTTCTAGTTTATTGGTATTGTAGTGAGGGGCGTCACTGAAAAATAGCGAGTTTTTGTTAACTATGCTGTAAGTAAAACTTACATAAATGGATCGAATGATGAAGCAACATGTCGCGTTAAAATCACTTTATTCGTTTGTCGCTGTCGCTGAATTAGGAAGTATGACGATGGCGGCTGAACGACTTTTTGTTAGTCATTCCGCTGTCAGTCAAGCCATCAAAAGCTTAGAGACCCAGCTAGATACTAAGCTGTTTCACCGACTAGGACGCACCGTATCACTCACTCGTGAGGGAAAAGCGTACTATCGAGAAGTCGCGCCTGCACTAGAAAAAATAGTACAAGCGAGTGAAACCTTGCTAAAGCGCAAGCACGATGAGCGTTTAACCATTAACATGGTAAACTCCCTCGCGCTCCATTGGTGGATCCCTCGCGTCGAAAAACTACAGCAAGCAATTCCAAACCTTGATGCCAGAATTTCTAATCTAATAGGGCCGTTCGACCTAGAACGAGAAGGTGTGGATGTCGCGATCGTCCATGGCAAAATTGATGATTGGCAACAGTATTACTGTGAAAAGCTAGGTGATGACGAGTTAGTTATGGTCTGCAGCCCTAGCCTTTTAGAGACGCTACCTTCAGATGATTTAACAACACTTGTCAGCAATAACCCAATCATCTGGGTAACCAATGATCGGCGTAAACACGACTGGGAGGTTTGGAGCCAAGCCCATGCGCTTTCGATTCCAAGCTCGCCACGTTCACTCACGTTCAATGCATCAGTTCAAGCGATCCACGCCGCCATTCGTAGCTTAGGTCTATTAGTGACACATCGACTGTTTATCAAAGATGAAGTGGACAATCAGTTATTGGTAGAGGTGGGGAAAGCGGTCGTCAATCCACACCAAGAATACTACTTCGCCTGCCCACCCGAAAAGCTTAAGCTAGAGAGTACATTAGCACTGAGAGGATGGCTTAAATCAGAGTTCGCCACCAGCAAGCAATAAGACGTAGCTTTTAAACGCCCTATTGCCGCATCACACTATCGTTATACTTCTTGAGCTAGGTAGTATTGATTTTTCCCTGCTCTCTTGGCCTGATACATGGCTTGATCTGCTGCCGTAACGACTAGCGTCAGTGGTGTCTTAGACTCTTTCTTCCACGACACGACACCGATACTCGCTGACACATGACAATGTTGGCCATCGATAACAATGGGCGTTTTCAAAAGATAGAGCAATCGTTCAAGGTGTATATCTAGTTTACCGTCTTCTTCTAGGCCAATTAAGAACTCATCGCCAGACAAGCGTGAGACTAATGAGTAGGCAGGCGCACCTTCCTTGAGTCTGTTGGCGACAATCCGTAACAACTCATCTCCTGTCGCATGTCCATATTTATCGTTGATTGCTTTGAATCCATCAAGGTCGATAAACAGTACCCATTGGTCACGGTGAGTCATATGCTTATCTTTTAGTATCTGAAGAGCGGCTGTTCGATTACTTAGTCCCGTTAACACATCATGACTCACTTGGTAGTGTAATCGCTGAAGTTCTTGCTCATGAGTGAGATCTCGTAGTGTCACTAAGACCGCTTCTACCCTACCTTTTTGAGACTTAAGTACACGTACTTGTACATGACAAGGTATTCGCCTTCCAGTAAGTAGGTCAATATCGATATGGTTTTCAACCCGCTCTTTAATTAACAACCGTTTCATATCTCGACGTGAAAAGCGATCTTTACTTTGCAACTCAATCTCAGTAAAGGACTGGATTGATCCGAACCAATTTCCGGCGGCAGAGTTCATCATTGACACCCTACCATGGCGATCCAACACCAGCATGGCATCCATATTTTGTTCAAACACCAATTCAATGAGTGATCTGCGCTGCTCACTAATATAGCGATCAGTAAAGTCCTCAAATTGCACTAGTGCATGCGCTTCAGACTCTAATGGATGGCAACTTACCATATATCGGCGATCAGAATGATGCTGATGAAGCTCTACCGACTCAACAATATTCTGATTGGTAATCGCACTCACTATGTTGTCGATACCAACTCTTGGGTTAAATCGACTTTCTAGCAATGTTCTCGCATTCCTGCTCATTTGCAGATCCTGGATCTGGTTGTCAGCAAACGGATTGCTATAGATGACATCAAGGCTCGGCGACACCACCAAGATACCCTTTTCCATAACGTCTAATGCGCGAATAATGTATCGGTTTTTGCCTTCTAGCTGCTCCAACGCTTTGCTTAGTTGGAGCTCTCGCTCAACTAGGCTTGCCACCATCACATTGAAACATTGGGTAAGTTTTCCAAGCTCATCATTTTGACATACTGGTAACTCGCGTTGACGTATTCCCTCTTCAATCACCTGTTGCATCGATTGATGCAATGAGTTTAGAGGCATGACAATTAGAGAGTGCATCACTTTCGCGAAACGCCATGCGAACAAGGAGAGAAGCAAAGACGTTGAAAATAGAGCAATCCACATTTGGCGTTGCTCTAGCATCAACCTTTCGTGTGATACCCAAACACGTAACTCGCCAAGATTTTCCTCTCCAAGACGTATT
This sequence comes from Vibrio sp. CB1-14, assembly GCF_040412085.2. NCBI lineage: Bacteria > Pseudomonadati > Pseudomonadota > Gammaproteobacteria > Vibrionales > Vibrionaceae > Vibrio > Vibrio chaetopteri. The sequence goes on from NZ_CP115921.1 coordinate 1,679,856, forward strand.
CGCTGAGTTTGGCTTTCAATTGCGATATCGTCACAAAGCACTGTTTCAAACTGCCAACGACAACCAGCAGGGAGCCGTAAAATTTTGGCGAGCTCTGCTACCTCTGCATCATCAACGACCGCAGCTAAAATGTCTGGGTCAAACGAAAGGTTCGACAGTTGCTGTTCAGCAGATAAGCTGTCGTCGAACATCATTGCCGCTTGCAATGTGTTCGCAACGCCCTGAGACAGTATCGTCACCCGTGTATCTAGTGCTTTCTTTTGGTAATGAGTCAAAATCAAGATCGTGCCGACACCGACAATAAACACTAAAAACGTGGAAATAAGCCAAGTAGGCAATATCATTTTATATCGCAACGGCAGCGAAGCAATCCGAGCTAACATTATTATTTTTCCTCTGCCAGTTCCGAAATCGCTAATAGTTGAGCGCGAAGTCGAACACCCGATTTCTCTATGTTATTTCGCGAGATCAATGGTTTAATTCGATTATTTACTTTAATAAACGCCAACATACCTCCTAGTGACACAAACTGGACTCCAGTACCTATTGTCAAGGCGTGCGGGTATCGCTTTGCTAACTCAACAACGTGTGCACGATCTTGCCCATCAACATACAAAATATGGCAAATCGTTGACTCTGTCTTATCACTTTGCGACAGGTCGATGAAACGAGCAGATGATGATTTACTTGCGATAATTTCTGACAAGTAATCACCTATCGAAGATTTTCGAGTAATGCAGTATTGCGTGACTTTGTCTGACGCTTCCCTTGGCCAATCCGCAAGCATAGGAAAGCGGTATAGATACACAGCTTTAAGCTGGTCGTCGCTCACCGCGGCCCATGCACGACTTGGCGCCCAGCTCAGCCATACCACAGTAATCACTAGAAGGCGCCAACTAAACCTGCCTTTCATCATCGATGCTCACTTTGAGGATCCCAGTAGCGCCATTCAACCTGCAACCAATATTGGGTATCGTTTTGGAAAGGACCATAGGCTTGAGGATATTCATAGTTTTCATAAGCACCCAGGTTTTCAACCGTGGCGGTGAAGCGAGGCCATTGACGAGAATGTTGCCAGCTAAGCGCTAGATCAAGATTCACTACATGCGGCCAACCATTTTGTTCAATCGTTCCGACATTGCTCGGCACGTCAGTGGCCGACACGTATTGCAAAGCACTACTCACCCACCACTGAGGGGAGATATCCCAAATAGCTTGAGCGTTGATAAAATGATTGGGCTGATTTTCTAATGCCTTTGCTACTGCAGAGTTCGCCTCACAGATGTTTCCGCTGCAGTAGCCGAGGATCTTTTTGTAGCTATAGTTTGCATTAAGCTGGAGATTTGAAATAGGTTGCCATTTTGCTGACACCTCACCACCATAGGTTCGCGTCCAGAGCGGATCGACGTATTCTGATGTGTACTGCTCGAAGACAGTTCCCACGCTTCCTTCAGATGCGCCACCAGGGATTACCCACTGCTGTGCACCAGTACCTGCGTATGCGCGAATATTCTCGTGAATGCTATAAAAGCCATTCAGGTTCAACTGCAGCTTTTCACCATGCCAAAAGCGGTATCCCGCTTCTATGGTGTCGACCGTTTCTACTTTAAGCTGGTTATTGCCTTTGTAGAGGTAGCTATAGTAGTAATCGTAACGATTGCCGTCACTGAAGAGTGCGTTTTCAACATAACCGTTTTGACGGAATGTGGTTGAACGCTCCAAACCTGACGGCGTCACCACAGCAGAACCCCAACCTGCCCAAAGTGTCTGAGTATCAGCCAGTCTATAATTCAAACGGACTTGAGGCTGGGCATAGGTATCATCCGTTATGTTGTGGTATTGCCAACGATTCCCCAGCATTAGCGTGACAGCATCCGTCACTGGAATGGTCCAGTTCGCATAAATACCATAGCTCTGATTTAGATAACTCGGTTTGTCTGCAGAACGCAGATATGGGGCAGTAACTTGATCATATCTAGAGTACTGATGGAAACGTTCTTGAATCAAACGAACGTTCCCACCAATCATCAACTGTGTGCCCCACAGATCATCGAACAAATAGCGGCTGTCCAAATCAAAGCGCACAAAATGGGCGTTTCTATCTGGACCATCGTTGTCGCTGTACGTTAACCAAAGGTCGCTTTCTATGCGGTCATTGTTGGCTCTCTCATATATATGCGAGCCCCCTGCAAACCACTCCTGTGCGATCATTTTTTGTTCGTAATATTCATGTGCTGGGCGCTGTGGGAAAAACAAATGAGGATTGTAGTTAGCCCATAAATAGTCTTCCTCAGATCGAATACCACCAGCTTGTACATTGAGCGTATGATTTAAGAACTGATAATCAATACGAGCACCAAACCGACCAGTCACGACGTTATAATGCTGCTGGGATTGCACCTTGTCTTCGGTGCTCGCCCATGGTTTATGCTCCAAGTATTCAGCATAGCCACTAACATGCGATGAATCACCGATTTGACCGCCGTGATGCAGTTTTACCTCTTTGTAACCATAATTACCAAGGCTGGCAGATACTTTTCCTTTGGGAGCGTTTTCAGCATCCAGAGTGATAATATTGATAACACCATTGACCGCATTGCCGCCCCAGATGGTTCCTACTGGGCCAAGAAGCACTTCAATTTGAGCAATATTGTCCATACTGACAGGAATAAGATCCCAATCGACACCTGAGAACATGGCATTGAGCACGCTTCTGCCATCGACCATGACCAGCAAACTATTAGTTAGCGCTTGATTCGAGCTTTGGGCAGAAATACCCCAGTCATAGTTGGAGAATTTAGCGACATGCAAACCTGGAGCTAAGGCAAGTGCATCGGCAACCGAGCGCGCACCCGAACGATTTATCTCTTTAGCGGTTATGACATAAACTGCAGCAGGCGTATCGGCTAGGCTTTGTGTGCTTCGAGTACTGGACATCACTTTGGTTTCTGCGAGGGACGCTAATGGCATATCCAGTAGTGACATAAGATCTTCATCTGCCCACGCTGAAGAAGCAATCAAACTACATAAAAACAAATGGTTATGGAAAAACGAACGCATTTACCAACTCTACAAACTACGACACTGGTCACCATAAGATACGAAACGTCTTATGGTGATATGGATTCCAGCCATTATATCGACGCTAACTCATTGGTTTTTAGTTAATTTATTTTGTCGCCACGACAAATTACGCTTATTTAAAGGGGAAATATGACTCCAAGATGCAGGAAAATTGCTGTCCAGAGAGACGATTAAATGCTTGATAGGCTTTACTATCTGCCTCAAGCTCCTACAATGTGCACAAATTTCAAAGTTAAAGGTTTTCATACATGTCTATCCAATGGTTTCCAGGCCACATGCACAAGGCTCGCAAAGAGATCGAAGAAGTCATCCCACAAGTAGATGTCATTATCGAAGTTCTTGATGCTCGTATCCCATTTAGTAGTGAAAACCCTATGATCTCAGAGCTACGCGGTGATAAACCTGTGGTGAAGGTTCTTAACAAACGCGATCTTGCTGACCCAGAAAAAACAGAATTGTGGATTGCTCACCTCGAAAAAGAGCAAGGTGTTAAAGCTATGGCTATCACCACGTCTAATCCACAAGAGGTCAATAAAATCCTTGAGTTATGTCGTAAACTCGCCCCTCATCGCGAAGAGATCGGCAAAAATATTCGTACCATGATCATGGGCATTCCGAACGTTGGAAAATCGACCATTATCAACACATTAGCGGGCCGTACCATTGCCGTCACAGGTAACCAACCAGCCGTAACCCGCCGCCAACAGAGAATTAACCTACAAAACGGCATCGTTTTGTCTGACACTCCAGGGATCTTATGGCCAAAAGTAGAAAACCCACACAGCGGTTTTCGTTTGGCAGCCACGGGCGCTGTAAAAGACACAGCGATCGAATATGATGAAGTTGCGTTTCACACCGTTGAATACCTTGCAGAGGTTTATCCAGAGCGTCTAAAAGAGCGCTACCAAATCGACGAGGAGCTTCCAGAGTCTGATCTTGAAATCATGGAGCTTATTGGCCGCAAACGCGGCGCACTGCAATCTGGCGGCCGAGTGAACCTACACAAAGCCTCTGAGATTCTGCTTCATGAACTTCGTAACGGCACCTTGGGTCAACTAACGCTTGAACTACCTGAGATGATCACCAAAGAGCTGGTGGAAGTGGAACTTGAAGCGGCACGTAAAGCTGAAGAGAAAGCGAAGAAAAAAGAAGAACGCCGTAAGCGTTACTTGAAAAACAAGCGTTAGGATTTAACACTAACGTATACTCAGACAAGTTCAATGCCAAAGCTTACAACTAATGTAGCTTTGGCATTTGTGTTTATGATGGTGCAAATCACCTCAGCCATCCTCACCATTAACACTAAGTTTCTGTTAAGATAACGCTTCTTATCACTTACACTGTGTCAATTGTGAGCATTCTTGGTCAACTTCGCCTCCTATGGGCCAACAAAACATTTAATTACAGCGTTCTGATGCTGTTTGCTCTGCTCGGCGTGGTCATTCCCGCTTGGTACTTAGAGCAGCAAACTTGGGTTACCCCATTAATTCTTGGTGTCATCGCTGCTGCATTGGCAGAAAGCGACGACAGCTTCACTGGCAGATTGAAAGCTCTCATCATAACGATGATCTGTTTTGCCATTGCCTCATTTTCAATCGAACTATTATTTGATACACCCTGGTTTTTTGCAGCGGGTCTGTTTGTTTCGACTTTAGGTTTTGTACTTCTGGGGGCAATCGGCCCTAGATATACCAGTATTGCTTTTGGCTCTTTGTTAGTGGCTATCTACACCATGTTAGGGGCAAGTGAAAGTAGTGATCTATGGACACAACCTACACTGCTTTTGGGCGGTGCTTCTTGGTATTACCTTGTTTCGTTGGTTTGGAACAGTTTATGGCCGCTACAGCCAGTGCAGCAAAGTCTCTCTAATGTATTCAACGAACTAAGTTTGTATTTAGACGCGAAACGAAATCTATTTCATCCAACGCGAAACCTCATCCCCCAGCCACATCGCCTGAAAGAAGCCAGCCTTAACGCCTGTACTGTATACGCGCTCAATGAGTGTAAAACAACACTGCTTAACCGCTCGAAACGTGGACATGTTGACGGGCCAAGCGATCGTTTTTTACAAGTTTACTTTATCGCTCAAGATATCCATGAGCGAGTGAGCTCCAGTCACTACCGTTATCAAGAGCTCGCTAGCTCCTTTTCACACTCAGATGTGCTGTTTCGCTTTAAGCATTTGCTTGAAATGCAATCCATCGCCTGTAAGAACATCGCGCACGCGCTGAAACTTGGTAACAAGTATTCTCACAGTAATGATTCACTCAACGCACTGGTTGAACTTCAAGACTCTATCGAATACTTAGAAACACAAAATCGTCCGGAGTGGAAACCATTATTAGTACAGATTCACTACCTATTTAATAATCTAGCTACCGTTGAGAAGCTGCTCAGCAATGTCAGCAATCCTGACATCGTCAATCAAGATGACAATGTGCTAGACGATACAAACGCTCACACACCACTAGCTATGTGGCGCAAAATAAAATCCAGCTTCACATTAGATTCTTTGTTGCTTCGCCATGCAATCCGCTTGTCTTGCGCATTGACTTTGGGTTACGGGATCATTCAATTTTTCGAACTCGAACGAGGTTACTGGATCCTGCTAACCACATTGTTTGTCTGTCAGCCAAACTACAGTGCCACACGCCAAAAGCTCACCGCCCGAATTGCTGGTACGGTCGTTGGCCTTCTGGTTGGGGTACCTTTGCTTACCCTTTTTCCATCCACAGAGAGCCAACTCGTACTCTTGGTCATTTCTGGTGTCATGTTCTTCGCGTTTCGACTCAATAATTACGGTTACGCAACGGGTTTTATCACTGTCCTAGTTCTGCTTTGCTTTCATCAACTTGGTGAAGGCTACGCGGTAGTACTTCCACGTTTAATGGATACGCTCATTGGCTGTGCACTGGCTGTTTGTGCTGTGTATTTCATTCTTCCCGATTGGGAGTCGAAACGTTTATCGAAAATCATGGTCTCGGCACTAAAAACCAACCGCCTGTATTTGCTGCAAATCATTGGGCAATATCGCGTAGGCAAGAAAGATGATCTAAGCTACAGAATCGCGAGGCGCGATGCCCATAATGCGGATGCGAACCTATCCAAAGCCATCTCTAACATGCTTGCTGAGCCGGATCGTTATCAATTAGATACAGATGAGTGTTTTCGCTTTTTGACGCTTAACCATGCCCTGCTGAGTTACATTTCAGCATTGGGCGCGCATCGCCAGAGACTTGATGATGAATCGATTCATTTATTGGTACTCGAGGCACACCGAAGTATTAATCAACATATTGAAGTAATAGAAGAGAATTTATCAGGCACTGGGAGTGACGCAACCCACACAACTGTCGATCAATTTGATATTCATAGACGACTTTCAGAATGGCGAGATGAAGACGATCGTTCTGCAAGAATGGTATTGCAACAGCTTCACTTGATCTATCGAATGCTACCTGAATTGCAAACGTTGTCGACACACCTGAAACCCGAAGCACTATCACAAACAACACCAGAAAGTTAACCTGATAGTAAACGTCATGTTAATGCAGTCTTTGCATTGACATGACGTAGTTAACCAAGCTATTGACGCCCTCTTACATTTCTCGGACAAAATTCACAGAATCAATTTATAGAATACTCACTATAGCGACTCATCATCGATGATCGAAAGGAACTCAGCCGCTTGTGCACAAGAGACAACCACGATCAACCAAACTGCGTCATTACGGGTGTTACTATGCCAACACAGCAATTTGAACAACTCAAAGAACAGCTAAAAAAGCTATCACCACAACAACTCAAAGCACTGCAAGGTGAAATCAGCTCACAGCTACAACCCAACTCTGATAACTTACTAAGCGATGAAGAGCTAACTGCCCTATCACAACTATTTCGCTAAACCCTGCCCCAGCGGTTTCGCGAAACATAGCGCGATTAAGCACATTGCCCCACAACTATGTCCTACGCTAACAGTTGTCGGTTCAAAATGCGTACGTCTGTAATATGATGTCACAGAACTTTGCCACCATACCTTGTATCTCTTGTCTATGTGGGTAGAATCCCCGTTCAAACTGACTGACAAACATCGACATGCCAAAAGTAAATCTTCACAAGCGTGACTACCTAAACAATTTAGGTGACGAGCTCGCAATGTCTGAGTTCGAACAAAGACTCACGCCCAAGTTTGACTCGCCTGCTAACAGGGTGAATCGCAGTCCTTACCTCACGCAACGCAACGTCGACTATCGTTGGAAAACCCTAGACAATCCTAGTGCACGAGGCGAGCTTTTTGATGCTCATACTGAATCGCAAATGCAAGCCTATGAAAAAAATATCGAGTTTTTTATCGGCACGCTAAAAATGCCAGTAGGTACCGCCGGTCCCTTACGGCTCAATGGCCTTTTTGCACAAGGCGATTACCAAGTCCCACTAGCGACAACAGAAGCAGCCCTCGTGGCATCGTACAATCGCGGTGCTAACCTGATTACTGCCTGCGGTGGTGCCAGTGCGATGCTATTAAATGAAGGTGTGACCCGAACGCCTGGTTTCGCATTCAAATCGCTAATTGAAGCCGGTCAGTTTGTCGCATGGTTGGTAACTCAGTTCGATCACTTTAAAGCGTTGGCGGAATCAACCACTTCTCACGGTAAGCTCAGTGATGTTAGCGTTAATATCGAGGGCAATCATGTCTACTTGGTATTCGAATATTTAACCGGTGATGCTTCTGGTCAAAACATGGTGACCATCGCAACTAATGTGGTGTTTGACTACATCTTAACCAACACACCAATCGAACCAGATTATGCGTTTTTGGACGGCAACTTATCCGGCGACAAAAAAGCAAACTCGCAAACTTTACGTAGTGTTCGTGGTAAAAAAGTGACCGCTGAAGTAACAATCTCAGCAGAGCTGATTGAGAAGTATCTGCATACCACACCCAAAAAGATGGCTCAATTCGGCCAAATGACCACAGTCGGCGGCGCACTTAGTGGCACGATTGGCATCAATGCACATTATGCCAATGCTCTGGCAGCCCTCTATATTGCCTGCGGTCAGGATGCGGCCTGCGTAGCAGAATCTGCAATTGGGATGACCCGTATGGAAGTCACTGAAAAAGGTGAGCTCTACGCAAGTGTAACCCTACCTAATTTGATGGTAGGCACTGTCGGCGGTGGTACTGGACTTCCGAGCCAGAAAGCGTGCTTAGATCTACTTGGTCTGCACGGTTCTGGACAATCCCAAGCATTGGCAGAAGTAGCTGCAACCCTTTGTTTAGCTGGAGAGCTTTCTATTGTTGGTGCTTTTTGCGCTGGCCACTTCTCGCGAGCTCATCACAAATTAGCGAGATAACGTATTCTCAAGCAGTAAACCGAATAAAGGATGCAGAGGCATCCTTTTTGCTTTGTTTTTTCTCTTGCTAAGAAGAGAGTTGCTAAGCAGTTATTCACTAAGCAGCTAAATAATGAAACTGCTTAAAGTGGCGCAACGCATCGTTAAGAGACTTCTCTTTAATCGGCTTAACGATAACAAAGTCGGCGCCCGCGGCGAAAAATGCCTGACGTGTCGAAGTTTGATTGTCCGCAGTACAGGCGTAAATCGGCAATGTTTTATTGTATTCTTGGCGTATTTGCTTGGTGATCTCAATTCCCGACACACTCGGTAACTGGTTGTCCATTAGCACTAAATCAAAGTTCGCACTATCGATATAGTTAAGTGCCTCTTGGCTATCTTTCGCCCAGACAACATGCATCCCATACTTTTCACAGAAAGCTTTAGCAATAAACGCATTGGTATGATTGTCTTCCACCAGTAACACCGATATTTCACGATCAAATAAGCTGAAATCGATTTCCGTTTCCTCTACGGCAAGCGCAGACGCACCCTCAATGATTTCGACAGGTAACGTTAGCTTAAACTGCGTTCCGACCCCGACTTCACTGGTCAAAGTGATATCACCATCAAGTATGGTTACTAGATTTCTGACGATAGCTAAGCCTAATCCACTGCCTCCATACTCCCGTGTTGTCGTAGACTCTGATTGAACAAACGGATCAAAGATCTGTTCAAGTTGATCTTGGCGAATACCAATACCGGTATCTTCAACATCAATAAGCAGCTGAGCAGTCTCGTCTGAATGATGACGAGTCATACTGAAGGAGACTTTTACCTGACCGAGATGCGTAAATTTAATCGCATTACTCAACAGATTAAAAAGAATTTGATTTAGGCGAACCTGATCGGTGAACAACACGGTCTCAATTGGCAACTTATTATCGATCTTCAATGTAATTGACTTTTCATCACATAAAGGTCGGTAAATGCCATCAAGAGCGGTCACAATTTCTTTAAAGCTAAAGCTGTGTTTCTCAAGCTTAAAACTGCCATTTTCAATTTTAGAGAAATCAAGAATATCGTTTAACACGGCAAGCAGATGTTCACCACTGTTACACAGTACGTCGATTTGCTCTTGATAACGCGTCTGTTTGGCTTCTTTTTTCAACAGCTGTGAAATACCTAAAATCCCATTAAGCGGCGTGCGTATTTCGTGGCTCATTTTAGCAAGAAACTCGGTACGAGCCACTGCGGCACGCTCGGCCTCTTCTCTTGCCTTCTCACTTTGCTTTTCTGCTTCCACCAACTTGGTGATATCCAATCCTTGCGATAGAACCAACTTCTTATCTTTACGAGTTTGGATAGACGACAAGTTCCAACGATATACCATGTCACTAATCGGAACATCGATACCGGTAATGGTCACGCCATGATTCGCCTTGTCGACTTGAACCTTCATTTCATCGACAAATTGGCGAAACTGCAGCGCATCACTACTGTCTGCGTTGCGCTCTAAACCAAGTGCTTTTCGAGCTGATGGGTTGATCTGCAATATGGTGGAATTTTCAGTCCAAACGATGATTGGAGACAAGGAGAAGTTAAACAGGTCTTGGAACAGCCTTTCTTGCTCAGAAAGACGTTCAAACGTGTTACTCAACGTCTTACCGATATGATTGAACTCATGAATAGTCGAGCCAGAGAAATGTTCAAACTTTTGTGTATTGCCCGCTATTCGAGTGTAAACCATCAGCTTCGCCAACTCCTTGGTGACTCGGCCATTTAACCAGCGTCTCGTTATCACGGAAGTGATGGTGATCACCACAAAAGAGAGGAAAATCCAAAACAGGTAGCTATTTCGAAGAGCTAGAATACCGGGATTACGTTGAATAGAGTAAACCGTCAGCTTAGATAGCTGACTACCAATCGATAGTGGCGTTTCGGTAACGAGTATTTTATTGAGATCAACCTCACCGCTTTTAATGACAGATACAACGGATGCTTGTGTGTAGCTATCATCAGACGAAATAGAAGAGGCAATCACTGCATCTCCATACTTTAGAATGACATCATCACTGTTACTACCGCGCAATAGACTCGTTAATAGCCCCGCGTTATCATCAAGTATGACCCCGACAAAAAGCTGTCCGAGCACTTCACCAGAAGAACGATCGACAATCGGTGTCCTGCGCAACAATATATGCCTTTCTCCAAGCTGCGATCCGGCCGCTACCGTATTCCAATTATTGTTTTTTCCGGCTGCCACATTTAGTGTTGCTAGGCTGCTTTGCTCCAGTCCATAAAACAGTGCATTACCGTCATCCCATACAATGTCATCACTGCGAGTAATAAAACGAAAGTCTGGAGCGTTCGAAGGCTGAAGGTTATCCTCTCGTAAAAAAAAGTAGTCGAGCAGCCTAGCATCGAAAGTTTCAAAAAAACTCTCTACAGCATCACTTTTTGCGTTGCTGTCTTGCAGAATTTGTAACGAGGCTAAGCGGTAGTTGAAAAAGTTAACAACCAATGCACTAGTTTGCCTAGCGCTCTTTTGAACTTCTTCTCGAACGATGTCACGACTTAACTGCCAGCTTTGCATCAGCATTGCGAACGTGAACACCCCCACTACCGTAATCACAGTTCGTGTGATCAGTGTGGCGAGAGTTTTACGATTATTAAAATCCGTTAATGGCATACAAACTTCACACGCGACTATCGATCAGAATAACGAAATGCTCGAGATTTAAGCTCTTCAATTCGTTGAGCATTGTCTTCACTGGTGACTAACTCGAAACTGCCCGAATAGACTTGTGGTACCGGTTTTTGTTCGAGATCCCACTTGATTGCTTCTGCCATAGCCACTCCAGTATCATCATTCATTCGCATAACAGTGACATCCAAGTCCCCACGCTGAATGGCATCCAACTCAGCAGAGCCGCCACCCCAACCATTGACGATGACATCGGTTTTTCCGAGCTCACGCAGTGCATCTGTTGCGCCCAAAGCGACATCTGTTGCACAAGCGTAGATAAAGTCTACATCAGGATGCTGCTGCATCGCATTGAGTGTCGCTTCTCGACCACTCTCTCGATTCGCTTTGGTGTAATAAGATGTAGATAAGTTAAAGCTTTTTTGAGCATCCATTTGTTCAATGAAAGTACCGCCACGAGCATCACTCACATACCCTTCAGAGAAATACAACACTGAGTAATTTGTCTGTTCACCACCGAAGCGTTGTTTGAAATAGTCGGCGAGCAACAAGCTTCCTTTGACGTGATCAAAGCCAACATACATAAATGGTGGGTTATCAGCCCAGCTTTTTACTGGCGTAGTGATATTTTGTAGGATTAGCTTTATATCGGTTGAATGCAAAACATGCTCAATGAACTTGCGGTGCCTTGTTGTATCTAAGGTAAAGATCAGATAGCCCGAATTATTTTTGACCGCTTCCATCAGCGATGCACTTTGCTGTCGGTAGTCTTCGTTAGGACGAGTGAAAACCTGATTTAGCTCATAGGCAACACCTAATTCTTCTAATCGACGCTCAAATGCTTCTATGTTCCTTACCCAATAGTCAGACACCTGCTGCCCTGGATAAACAACAGAGATAGTCACTGGCTCTTTTTGCTTGACCGACAAGGGCACTGCACTTTCAAGGACAGTTTGTTGCAATTGTTCAGCGAGCTGCTTTTGTTTCGGGTACGTTTTCAGGAACTGTTGATAATTCCAATAATCAGACAGGATAGTATTTGCAGAGATTGTGAAAGAAGGCGCTGCAAGCAATATTATGGTGAAAAACGTATGTAATTTGCGCATCTGTTCTGTACATTTTTGTGTTTAAGAACAAGTGTATACAATGAGGTGCAATTCAGCCAGTTTTCGCAATCAAACGCTGGCTTTAATGATGAATTTTTCTTCGTTGGCAACGAGCTGCTCTTTCTGTTTCTTATTTAACTTCTTTATCGCAATTTCCGTTTTAAGCGCCTCACTTTTGCTTTGCTGTGTTTGGCTCCATACCAATTTTAGTGGACCTCGACCACGCAGTGCTTTTGACCCTTTGCCTGCTTCGTGCTGCTTGAATCGACGTTCTAGGTCATTGGTTATGCCACAATAGAGTTTATCTTCAGCCGTGCGAATTAAGTATACGAACCACTCAGCTGGGGTATCGATTTCAGACATAGACAAGTAATTTCATTACCAAAGCTATCCGATGACAAAAAGGCGGCCTAAGCCGCCTCACCGCTCACAATAAAGAATTTACCAATGCTTTTAGCTCGCCAAGCTCTTGCTTCAAAGCTTCGACTTCCGCTTCCAACGCCTCAATGCGCGCTTGACCAGCAGACGCTACTACACCAGTAACGCTGCCTGACGCTGCTTCCTGAGTAAGTTGTTCGATATCCACCTCACCGCTAAACAAATGCATATAACGCGATTCACGCTTACCTGCTTCACGTGGTAGTTTCACAACCAAGGCACCATTTTCACGAGATGCCATAGCTTCAAGAGTCGCTTCAACTTCTTTCACATCGGTGAATGAACAAAGTCGATTGGTTCTAGTCCGAATTTCACCAGGAGTCTGTGCACCACGAAGCAACATACAACATACAATGCCTTTCTCCTGTTCATTGAGCTTTAGATCACCAAACTCAGTATTGCAAAAGCGGTGTTGGAACTTAGACACGCGGCTGTTGAAGCTACTTTCATCACTCAGTAATCGACGGTTAATCAATGCAGTAGCTGCATCTTGTACGTCGGCATCGCTCAGGCTCATCACAGGATCGCGATTGCTTTTTTGGTTACACGCTGTCGTCAAACTATTCAACGTAAGTGGATATTGATCCGGAGTAGTGATTTCTTTTTCGATAAGGCAGCCAATGACGCGCGCCTCAACTGGGGACAGTTCGATGTTCATTATTGTATTCCTTTATAGTCCGCTACAGTGTCACAAAGCAAGCTCAATGCTCCGACAGAAACGGTACTTTTATGAGTTTACCATCTTGGTCGATCATGACGACTTTACTTCGATTGAGTTCGACTTCAACTACCTCTTGCTTACTACGCTCACATATGTACGCCCCTTTAAGCCTTTGTTTTGGTGATAGCTTATCGGTTGAGATGACAGTGTTGTTGTCGGATTCTAATGAAGTTTGAGATAACAGTGACATGAATTACTTTGCGTTAAAAACCTTGTTGTTTGAAATCATAGCGCTATTTCTTACTGTAACTCAATTGTTTCTTCTACTGAGTGGCGACAAACTAAGCAATAGCCAATGAGTATTGATCTAAGGTCTGTTATAGATGGGTTTGTTGTGTTTTAATCAAGACAGATACCCACACGAATTAGGAAAGGAAACATGAGTAGCGTATTTGAAATCGTTGCGCAAGCACGTCGCAAGAACAAACTAAAACGTGAACTGCTAGACAACGAGAAGAAGGTTCGTGACAACCGTAAGCGTGTCGACCTACTAGAAAACCTGATGGACTACATCAAGCCAGAAATGACGCACGATGAAATCGTCACTATCATCAAAAACATGAAAGCAGACTACGAAGACCGTGTTGATGACCATATCATCAAGAGCGCTGAGATTTCAAAAGCTCGTCGTGACATCAGCCGTCGTATCCGTGAGCTGACTGAAGAAGACAAGCAAATGGTTCAAGGTAAGAAATAATTTCTTGTTCCGAGCACTAAAGAGCCTGTTCGCAGGCTCTTTTTGATCGCCCACAACATCTATTGACAGTTTCAACAATTTTCCCTCTCAACTATCGACTCTCCCGCACTAAAACGTTTGCGTAATCGCTAACCTTCTCCGTATCCAAATTTGACGGTTTCATCACAGAATTTAGGCTGCTATAGTGTCTGCAAATCACGGTAACACCATTCGAGGCAAGGAGCTTCCTCGACATTCTCATGATGAGAAGAATAGGTACCAGCACCCCTGGCAATATTTGAGGAGGAAATTATGGACTTCAGTATGGTTGAATTACTTGGTTACGCAGCATCGATCATGGTCGCAATCTCACTAACAATGAAAGACATTGTTAAACTACGTGTACTTAACTTTGTAGGTTGTGCCCTATTTACCGCTTACGGTTTGGCAATCGACTCTATGCCAGTCGTCCTTACTAATGGTTTCATTGCATGCGTAAACGTCTACTTCTTGCTGCAAATGCAAAAAAAAAGTGGGACGAGCGCTGAATCTAACGCTTAGTCGACAGAATGCAAATAATGCCCCATTTAAGAAGCCTCGACTGTGTCGAGGCTTTCTTTATCAATCCAAACACTAGCCAAAGAAACGGCTGAACCAAGTGATTTCACCGAACGCAATGAGGTCATAAATGGTGAAAAATACCGCTGAAATGACGGCAAGTTTTAGAAGGCGAATCAAAATGAACATTGTTTTTCTCTATGTAGCTGTTTAGCACTCAGTGTATCTTCACCCCTAATAGATTGAAACCATCAATACCTCTTGTTATCCGCTAAACTCATGATATTGGTTCATACTATGGGTTAGGTTCTCATTCTTTCTAGGAGGCAGTGATGGAATATGTGGATGGTTTTGTAGCGGCGGTTCCAAAAGAAAACAAAGCGTTATATAGAGAGCATGTCCTGAAGATCGCCTCCGTTTTCAAGCAACACGGCGCGCTGTCTGTCATTGAATGTTGGGAAGATGATGTTACTGAAGGACAACTTACCTCTTTTCCTCAAGCAGTGAAGAAACAAGATAATGAATGTGTCGTCTTCTCTTGGATTTCGTGGCCGTCAAAGGAAGTGCGAGATGCTGGAATGAAGGCAGTGTTTGATGATCCTATGATCCAACAAGAGATGGCCGCCATGCCCTTTGATACGAAGCGTTTAATTTATGGTGGATTCTCAGTCTTGGTCAACGAGTAGCCTATATACACTACTATCCTATCGCGATTACTTTCCAGTAGGTATCGTCGACTAAACGGCTAAGTAACCCGGTGTGATTAGTGCTAGACGGCAGTAGCCAACACGCTGCATCCTCAGCCGATAAGATCAATGGCATGCGATGATGAAACGTCTTATAGCTATCTGTTGGTTCAGTCGTTAATGTCACAACTTGGCCTGCATCAGGATAGCCCACAGCAGCCATGTATAAGGGTCGATCATTTTCGGATTGAAAAAGATACTTAGATTTGGTTCCGTTTGGCTCAGTTTTCCACTCATACCAACCCGAGCAAGGAACAATAGCTCGATGAGTAGAGTATGCATGTGAGAAAGTAGGTTTTGTTTGAACGGTTTCTGCTTGGGCATTAATGATAAGTTTATTGCTCCAAGTCGGTTTAATTCCCCAAGCCAACGGCAGTTGAAATAGCTGTTTGTCGTATCCTGCAACCACGCATTCAAGGGATTCAGACGGGAATGCCTCTTCCCTGGGTTGTGCAGAAAACACAATACCCAGCTGCTCTGAAACATAGTGGCTAAAAGGATCATCGATAATGTTAAGTCGGCCGCACATTCGTTAAATAAACTCCTCGTTCGGCTATATTATAACGTATTGCATGTGTTTACCCTTGACGCTTCAACCATTCCCCCATAGCTTTAGGACGGAACGCCTTTGCTTGCGCGTCTGGATAGGTCGAGAGGATGTTGTACTCGGCCAAACCCCAGACTTCCGGACTCAAAGCATACCACTGGGTATCAAGTAAACCAGCAGTGACCATGCACCGATCCATCCAACGACAACAAATGTATCAACCCAATCTTTGTTCCACATATTCCCTCCGATGAAATGTGGCGGTCACCCATTAGTAACAGACGACCTTTACGTAGATTGGTTCAAATAAAGCAAAAACTGTTCCTTATTTATGGAAGCAAGCCCGCGTTTTTCTGGGAAGAGAGGCGCACGCTATCCGGCTGTTCCGATAACATCTTGATAAAACAGTCAGCCATCGACCATGTGGTGACAATTCCACTATCAAGCATATTTTTTATCGCATCATAGCCTTCTTTGCCTTTCATGGTATAAGCGCTTGATGTTCCGGTATAAACGCGATTTTCATCCAATGCCTCTCCCGCAACCATTACATTAAAGACACGTTCTCCTTTTGGTAAAGTTGCGTCATATTGAAACTCAAGTTGCGAAGTGTAGGGATAACTACCAGAGCCCGTGCCCTGTACACCGTTGCTATATGCATTATCGAGCGCGCCTTCCAGTATTTTTGGAATGTCGATACCTTTAATTCGATACAAACCAATCGGCACAGCGAACGGCAACAATTTTCCTGCAACATCGGCAACCGACACCGCACCAACACCTAGTGAATTGCGAACGCCTCCCGCGTTGTGCATAGCAAAATCTACCTTATGCCCCAGACTCTGCATCGTATACAAAAATGAATGAGCGACTAAGGGAGCAAGTTGGCTTGGACCAAGTTCATCTGGCAGTCGAACATGACGTAACTCGGAATCTACATGGGCTATCGTCTGATTTTGTAATGCTCTTACTTGAGGCTGGTATTTTTCAGCCAGTATTGCTTTTACCTCAGGATCTTTTTTTACCACAACCACATAGTCATGAGCATGGATCTGTTGCTTAATTTGCTCAATATCGCTTGCAGAATGCTCGCCGTGAACATCCATAAATACGCGACGTCCAACCAACAGCTCATTTCGCCCTTCAAAACCCTTAACTTGACCGTTCGCTGCAAAGTCGATTCGACAATGTCCAAGTGTCATCGAGTGATGCCCAGCTTGAACAACGTAAGTCCCTTTGATTCGAACACCATAATTTTCTTGAGACTTGATTCCTAACGAAGAAAAGTCACCCTGTAACACATGACTATGCCCACCAATTATGAGTCCGATGCCACTGACTTTTTCAGCAAGCGCTAGATCGGCTTCGTACCCCATATGACTCAACAGAATGACTTTATTGATACCTCGGTCGTGAATCGCATCTAGCGTTGCTTTTGCGGTAGCGACACAAGGCTCAAATGTGGTGTCGCAATCTGGGTTTGCGATATCAGCCATCTTATCGAGCGACAAGCCAAAGATTGCGACTCGCTCGTCACCGACCTGCTTTTCAATCCATTTCGCGGATTGTGTATGTTGGTCAAAATCCATCAATTTCGGATGAGATTTAAGCGGGTACTGTTTACGTAGTTCAGCGGAGACGTTCCAATTGCCAGCGAGAAGAGGAAAATCTATCTCACGCACAAATTTGCCAACCGGCTCGTTGCCCATATCAAGTTCGTGATTGCCAAGCGCCATTGCATCAATACCAAGCGCATTCAACATGACAGCGTTAGCCTCACCTTTAAATAGCGAGAAATACAAAGTGCCTTGAAAACAGTCTCCAGCATGTAAAAACCAAAAGTCATCGCTGGTGTGAGAGTTCTTTAGCTGCTTAACGCGAGCTGCGATACGTGCAAATCCACCAGCGCTAACATATGGCTGACATTGATACCCATTGTGGGCAATGCTTAACGCAAGTGACGTGGGGTCAAAGTAAGAGTGTGTATCATTGATGTGCGCTACTGTGAGCGAAAGAGGCTTATTGTTTTTTGTCATCGCATCTTCTCTTTTATCGTACTAGTGATGGTAGCGCGCTTTATGTGACATTCCAATGAATTTTATGAAATCACATACCGACATAACAGGTCTCTTTATGATGTTAATCACACTAATATTCAAGTTTGTTAGAGAAAGAAAAACCGCTAACCGGCTGAAATTACTTAGTCATTTATGAGTTTGATTACAGTTGCTTTGTAAAAAGCGACTTATAATTGAAGTAGATAGTATGAATTGGTTGGGAGAAATGGATGAAGCTAGAACGTATTGATGTTTCCGGCTTTCGCGGAATCAAACGCCTCTCCATTGCGCTGGATGATCTCACTACGCTCATTGGAGAGAACACCTGGGGCAAGTCTTCTTTGCTCGACGCGTTGAATGTGGCGCTTCCTGCCGACGGACGAATTTATCCATTCGAAATGAAAGACTTTCACGTTGATCACGCTGCGGCACATCCTCAAACACAACATCTACAGATTGTACTTTCTTTTGTTTCTACTGAACGTAACGAAACCTTGTCGGGACGCTACAGAAAACTCAAACCGATTTGGTTTCAAGACGAAGATGGCACAAATCGCTTCTATTACCGCATCAGTGCAACGCTTGATGGCTATGACATCACTCAGAAATACAATTTCCTAGACCCTGAAGGCGCTCCACTGATGCTGCATCATTCGGAAAAAATTGCACAAGAGCTCATGACGTTGCATCCGGTCATACGATTGCGCGACTCTCGCCGTTTGTACCAACAGGAAGGCTTAAACAATGGTAATCCCGTCGCTGCAAGCAGCATTAACGGCAATGGCAACGGAAATGGCTTGAACGCTCGTTCTGAAAAACGGATCAATAATACGGTTAGACGGTTAATGGCCATTCCTGGTCACGTCAATAAGGGGGAAATTAAAAGCAGTCTTACATCGATGAAAGCTCTAGTAGAGCATTACTTTTCATTCAAAAGTCATTCACGTAAGACGACCAAAGGACAACGCGACGGAGTGTTTTTCTCTCGCCCTAACAGTGAACAAAATCTTGCCCAGGTCATAGACGAAACCAAAAACCATCAAACACGACTCCTGTTACTTGGTTTGCTTAATGCCTACCTCCAAGCTAAAGGACCGAATGAACTACGCCGCTGTGCGCGTCCGATACTCATAATAGAGGATCCTGAAGGCCGCTTGCATCCTACTCATTTAGCTCGCGCTTGGAGCTTGTTGCAAATGTTGCCGATGCAAAAAATACTGACGACTAACAGTAGCGATTTACTGGGTGCCGTTCCTTTGCCATCTATCAGACGCTTAGTGAGGCAATCTGACAAAACCATCACCAAATCCTTGGCTACCAATAGTCTCACCAAAGATGAACTTCGTAGAGTCGGCTTTCATATTAGATTTCATCGTTCCCGAGCCCTATTTGCGCGTTGTTGGCTACTGGTTGAGGGTGAAACGGAAGTATGGCTGTTCAATGAACTTGCCAACCAATGTGGATATAACTTAGCAGCCGAGGGAGTACAAATCATTGAGTTTGCCCAATCAGGGCTAAGATCGCTCATCAAGGTAGCAAAAGCCTTTGGTATTGACTGGCATGTGGTTACCGATGGTGATGCAGCAGGTAAGAAATACGCGGCAACCGTACTTCATCAACTGGACGGCGAGCATCCACGTCATCACCTAACCGAGCTACCGGACAGAGATATTGAGCACTATCTCTACGTTCATGGATTTGAAATTTTCTTTAGGGATCTTATCAAAATCCCTCATGACCACCCTATCCCTCCTAAAAAAGTGGTGGCGCGAGTGCTCAAGAAGTTTGCTAAGCCTGACTTGGCGCTAGCTATCGTCGCAGAGTGCGAAGAGAAAGGTGTCGACAGTATTCCTGTTTTAATACGGTGGATCTTAAGAAGAGTTATCACAATGGCTAACGGCAACACTTAATCGGTGATGAGTTTAGAGCTAAGAAAAAGACCCTATCAGAAATTCTGATAGGGTCTTTTCAATAGAATACAGGCGTTAATCAATCATTCGCCAATGCCGTCTTAGTGTTGCTCGCCTTTGAATTACTGGTGTCCGAACCACTATTACTAAGCTGTTTGTGCAGCCAAAGGCCGCTCGCTTTCATTGCATAACCAAACAAGCCACCCAATACCAAAGATGGAACCACGAGTTGCCAAGCGCCATCAGCGGCAAATGTGGCACATGCACCTATAAAAGTGCCAGGGATATACTGAAGCCACGCTCGTTTAGCTTGAATACACATGAAAAATGACACCAAAGCGGTCATTACGTACCCAGCGATTTCCATATTGATCAGTGACGAGCCATGAATGATGACCATAGCCCAAACGACGCCCGACATATTAGTCAGTAAGCTTTGCGCAAGCCCCGTTACACCATCTTTTGGTGACGCAAAGTAACTGGTGCATCCAAGGAAACCAGCCCAGGACAACAGCCCCAATGACAAGGCTGCCCACCCCCAAATACCAGAAAGAATGCCTGTTGTAACAGAAATAGCGATTAACGGACTCATATCGTCGACCAATAATTGATTCAATTTCAATCTAAGGTAACGAATATAGACTCATATTTAAGCGATCAAAATCACAACAAAAGACATTGCGTACATTTCATTACATCAAAACAGTGATCAAAATCACTAAAACACTGATGGTTTGCCCTTCATCATTCTTAATCCCTCACGTTTAACACATTCCACAAGCGGGTTTTCCGTCATGTCAGCGCGCCAAATAAAGGACAGAGTTCGCTCCATTTCCAGCTCAGGTACATTTAATGCGACCAGTTGACCGGATTCTACAAATCGCTCGACATCCAAGTAAGGCAAACACGTTAAGTACTGACCATTGGCCACCATACTTCTCAGTACAGGCACGTGTTCATACTCTCGCCATACATCCAAATCGGCAATAAGATGATGAATTGAACTATCAAAGATCTTTCGCGTCCCTGAACCGTGCTCTCTCAATACCCAGCGCGCTTGCTCTAACTGAGCCAAACTGACACGCTCTCTGCGAGCAAACGGATGATGCGCTGAAGCAACGACGGTTAAGTGGTCTCTACACCAGATTTCTTGGTGAATGCGATTGTCATCGCAGCGCCCTTCGATGATGCCAAGGTCGTATTTATAATCTAAAACGCCTTCGATAACAGAATCTGTACTCTTTACCCCGAGCGAAATACGCATCTCTGGAAAATCGTTATCAATAACGCTGATAAGGTCTGGAACCAAATGTTCAGCTGGCGTTTGGCTGGCACCCAACTTTAACTCACCGCTCAACAAGTGTTGTTCATAAAAACCCATTTCGATTTGCTGAGCATCTTGCAACAAGCGCTTGGCTTTCGGTCTTAACCAAACACCCCAATGGGTTAATGCCATTTGCTTGCCTTGCCTTTCAAACAACGGCCTACCAAGCATTTTTTCTAGCTGTGCCAATGACATACTCGTTGCGGATTGTGTCAAAGCCAATTTGTCAGCAGCTTGACTCACGCTTCCCGTATCCGCTACGGCATCAAAAACGGCAAGTTGTTTTAATGAATATCGCATCCGTTTTCCTTTCACCACTTAAATCTTAAAACACTGTGTTTCATAGCAAATCCTGAACTGTTTCAATCAGTTTCTCTTATGTTGAGGTTTCAACGAAAAATTACTGTTGTTTTTTTCATCGATTAAGAATCTCAACACTCGCTAATCTCTCACCAAAAAACAGTACGTTATGGACTTTAGGCCTTATTCTACCTTGTGCAGACAAGTTATCAATATTTCTGATTTAGATTTTAAATATTATCAATTTTACCACTACCCACCAATGCCCTTAATCTAGATTCGAACACAGCACGGGGCTCTGTTCTCGCACTTTTATCTCAATCACTTTTGTTTCAATCAAGTAAGGGGACATGAAATGGGCGATTCACACACTAACGAGGTTAAGGAGTAAGGAATGGCATCGGCTAGCTCCGAAAACAATCTGCTCTTCTCGCCATTGGAAATGATGGCAGAAGCTGAAAAGTTCGCATTAAGTAAAGCTAAAAAAACCAGTGGAATGACAATGAGCTTAGCCATTATGGCAGGCGCCTTTATCGGCTTGGCATTTCTTTTCTACATCACGGTAACGACGGGAAGTGCAGATGCGGGATGGGGCTTAAGCAGGCTAGCAGGCGGTCTTGCATTCAGTATGGGGTTGATTCTCATCGTGATATGCGGTGGCGAATTGTTTACCAGCTCGGTGCTCTCGAGCATCTCTTGGGCAAATAAACAAATTAGCTTTAGCAAAATGCTTTCAATTTGGGGAAAGGTTTACGTTGGAAACTTCATTGGCGCAATGTTCTTGCTTTTGATTGTCTCTGCCGCAGGGCTTTACCAAATGGACAATGGTCAATGGGGACTCAACGCTCTGCATATTGCACAGCATAAATTGCATCACACATGGGTACAGGCTTTCGCTTTGGGCGTTCTATGTAACCTACTGGTGTGTTTAGCAATTTGGCTAACGTTTAGCAGCGCAAATGCGATGACCAAAGCCGCAATGACGGTTTTACCCGTCGCGATGTTTGTCAGCAGTGGCTTTGAACACTGTGTCGCAAACATGTTTATGGTCCCACTGGGCATTGTGATTCAAAACTTTGCAGGTGCTGAATTCTGGGCAGCAACGGGCACAACCCAAGCGCAGTTTAGCGACCTAACACCGATTCACTTTTTAACGAACAACCTTATACCAGTCACGCTAGGAAACATTATAGGTGGTTCGGTTTTGGTCGGACTTGCCAACTGGAGCATCTACCGCAGACCACAACTAAAAGCAGCAAACGTAACTGCAATTACACAAACCACTGAACTTACGTCAGTAAAGGAGACGCAAATGAACAACAACATCATCGTAAAAGACATCATGAACACTCAACCAGTAACACTAAGCGTAGAAATGCCAACAGCTGTTGCTCTAGATACACTTTTGGATCACAACCTAACAAGTGCACCAGTGACGGACATCGAAGGTCGTTTGGTTGGTTTCTTCTCTGTACACGATGTGATGGTTGATTTGTGGTGCCAAGACTACATCCCTGAGCAAGGTCAGAAAGTGGTCGACCTAATGAGCCGTGATGTTGTCGCTATCAATGCGTCAGAGAAGTTGGTCGACGTGGCTGAATTTCTTTGTATCGATAAAGAGCAGTTGTATCCAGTAAGTTCAATGGGCATCGCCACAAGCTTCACGACTCTTTCCCTAGAAGAACGTGCTAAAGCGATGAAAGTAAACAAACCACACGTGTTGCCTGTATTAGAAGATGGTGTCTTGGTTGGCGTTTTATCAAGAGCTGAAGTAATGAAAAGTGTCCGCCCTATCTACGGCGAGCGCTTGAATGTTGTTGAACGTGAGCTTGAATCTGCGTAATACAACACACCCTTTTTTGGCTAGGAAATAAGTCGTTTGGCCGAAAAAAGCCCCGGTGTAAAAACCGGGGCAACTTAGTTTTAAGCCATTTATATAGTTTTGACGCGTGACGTTATGTTGCGTTTAGTTCATATTCGCTGAGATAACCAATGACAATTACTTAAAACGGTAATGTACGCCAGCACCTGCAGATAGTTGAG
Source organism: Vibrio sp. CB1-14 (assembly GCF_040412085.2). Classification (NCBI taxonomy): domain Bacteria; kingdom Pseudomonadati; phylum Pseudomonadota; class Gammaproteobacteria; order Vibrionales; family Vibrionaceae; genus Vibrio; species Vibrio chaetopteri. Next base: position 1,703,407 of record NZ_CP115921.1, read on the forward strand.
ATTTAGAGCGTTTGCCTGCTGTTTCGTAGTTTACTGTTGTCGATGCAGACCAGTTTTGAGAGAACTGATAAGCGCCACCAAGAGCTAGAGCTTGTTTAGAGCCTGCAGCACCAATACCGACTCCCATCGCAAATTCGCCAGCGTTTTGAACCATTGGGCGTGCGTTAGTTACAGCGTGAGAAGTTGCGACAACACCGTCCATACGGTCTTCTAGGTCTAGCATCTTGTCGCCCATCTTCTTCATTTCAGTTTCAAGGCCAGCAATCTTCTTGCTGTTTGAGTTAATCTTACCATCTAGCGTGTTATACGCAGTATCAGCCTGTTTACCAACTTCGTTATAGATGCTGTGCATGTCATCGATAGTTACTGGCGCTTTTGGATCTGGTAGTGGTGCAGGATCGTTGTTTTGCTTTTCTTCAACCTTAACCTTCACTTGACCTTCGCTGTGAGAATCAACTGAAATGTGAGTTTCTTTACCATTTTCGTCGAAGCCAATAATCTTAGCGCCGCCATCTTTAGTAGTAGTGATCTGACCTACTTGTTCACCAGTGCTGTTATTGAAAACTTGACCGTCATCATTAACAGTAAGATTGTTTTCATCTAGATGTTTACGAGTAGCATCTACTACGTCAGCAGCATCAAATACATCGTAATCAGGGTTTGGATTATCTTCGATAACTGTGTTGCGGCCCGGATCAACTGGAAGCTCTTTAGCTTCTGGACGCTTGCCATCGATGTGAGTAATGCTTCCATCTTTGTCTACACGAACTTCGTAAGAATGACGCTCACCATTTTTACCAGCAGGTTCGTTTTGATCAACGACAACGTACTCACCAGAACCATTGTTCTTGATTGTAGCAATGTGGTGGCCGCCTTTAGTGTAAAGGTAAGTATTACCATACTTACCTTCTACAGGTTTAACGTCATGGGAAGCTAAATACTTTTGCACATCTTCAATAGAACCAAATGAGTTAGTAGCAGCCAAGGCTGGCATAGCGAAAACAGAAGTAAGTGCAAGTGCGATAAATGTCTTTTTCATAAAATAGGTTTCTTCGTATCAATAAGGAAAATAGGAATTTGTTATCTGGCGACTCTCCTTTCGCCTTATTCAAACGCGCAGTCATCCATTGGAGATAACTACGTGTTTCTGCATGCACCCCATTACTGCCCGGTGCTTGCATCCGTCGTGCTCGCTTCGAACACGGAGCGCATCCTATTGATAAAAAAGTTTCGTGAGTAACCTATTGATGTTTAAATTACTTAGATAAGCGTTAGAAATGAAATTAGGGTCTGAAGTCAATTGGTTGAATTTAAGGAATAAAAAAAGCCCCAAGATTCTACTCGGGGCTTGATTGGAAGTGATTGTCGAAACTACTTCAGAACACCCTCTACATGCAGCTCCATGTCAACGTAGCTTGATGCGCCCATGACTGGGATTTTGAAGTCAGCCAATTCTAGGCGAGTAGTACCGTTGAAGCCTGCACGTTTTCCGCCCCAAGGGTCTTGACCGGCACCAATGAATTCCGCTTCAATAGTAATAGGCTGTGTTACACCATGTAGAGTAAGCTCACCCATTACATCTAGCTTGCCATCGCCATTGTCTTTTACGCTTGTGCTCTTAAATGTTGCTTCTTTGAATTTACCTGCATCGATAAAGTCAGAGCTACGAATGTGCTTGTCACGCTCTGCGTGGTTTGAATCAAGGCTTGTTGTATCAACGACAACGTTCACTGATGACGCTTCGACGTTTGCTGGGTCGTAGCTAAAATCACCAGAAAATGTGTTAAAACGGCCTTTGATAAAGCTATAACCTAAGTGGCTCACTTTGAAGTTGATTGAAGCGTGAGCACCTTTAGTGTCGATAGCGTAGTCTGCAGCGTTTGCACCTAGTGGCAATAGCATTGCCGCGGCCATTCCAGTAGCGATTAGTGTCTTTTTCATTTCGAAACTCCTAACATTTTCCGAAGAGTGTTGTCTTTGTTTATAAAGTGATGTTTCAACGCAGCTAGTGCATGACCAGCAGCGGCAAGTATGACGAACCAAGCAGCATAGAAATGCACTTCGCCCGCAATGTCTGATTGATTTGGGAATAGTTCACCCAAACCTGGCACGGTAAACCAATTAAAGACGTCTATACCGCGACCATCTGAGGTAGAAATGAGATAGCCACTCGCAAAAATGACAAACAAGGCAACGTACATAGCGATGTGGCCAACTTTCGCCCCCACTTTTTCAAACTGATTGCCTTCGACCTTTGGTGCTATGGTTATGTGTTTCCAAACCAATCTAAATACCGTCGCCATCGCAAGCAAAATACCCACCGAACGGTGCCAGTCCGGGGCTGTTTTGTACCACTGACTGTAATAAGTCAGGTCAACCATCCACAGACCTACAGCAAACATGCCTATCACCACGATAGCAGAGAGCCAATGTAATGCTCTTGCTACAGGGTTGTAGTTTTTTACTTCTTTTACCGCCATCGTTAATTCCATGATTCCGCGTGAATTACCTGTTATGTTAACAACTCATCAACCTATAGGACACAGTATTTACTTAAATTGACAGTTTAACGACAACACTCCATTGATGAAGTCATTCAATATTTTTGAACATGTTGAAGCTTCCTTATTCGATGCACACGCTGTGAAGTTATAAGTCATCCGGCATCTCAATTTCGTAAAGCTCATCTGCAATATCGGCAACACGTCGATCCAACACGCCCTTCGCATCTTCGAGTCCTTGGTTGTAAAAGGCGGGTCCAAGTTTTTTTATCAAAAAGTCCAACAGGAATTCGGCATCAAATTGTCCCAATTCAGCTTCCAACTCGCGCTCAAAGTAGTCTTGTAGCTCTGATACAATTGCCGCCCTTTTCTTAGTATCAAACATGCTTAGCCTCGTTTTTTGTTACAAATTTGATTACCAGTTTGGAGGATAACGTAATGATTTCAAACCTAAATGGTAAATTTACATATTGGATCACACACCAAACCTCTAGCACGGATCTCATTTTCAAACATTATTGTATCTCTTGGTTTCATTTCTGATACCCATAAACTACACTATGAGCGAACATATGGAGGAATCATGGATTACGGCTATCAAGAGCGCATAGTAGCGCTGCTCAAGGCAAACAAAATCACCAACCACGAACTTGCGGAAGCCATCGGCAAAGGAAAAGCCACCATTGGTCGATATCTAACAAAAGGCCCTACACGGACATACCCATCCATAGAAGATTTATCGCTAATCGCCTCCTACTTTAATGTGCAACCTCACTGGCTGTGCTTTGGCGTCGGCAATCAAAACACCGACCCGAGTGAACTCAACAAGGCTGCAAGCAGCAGTGCGACTATGTTGTCGGTATACAGCCGAGCAGAAGTAAGCGAACTCCTTGAGACAGGCACAGCAGCGAGTAAAGGCTCTATCCCCGTCCCTCCTGAATATAAAAACTGTTTTGCTGTGTTGTATCCAGTTGGCGGGGGCGTTTCCTACAAATGGGACTGTGTAGCGTTGGTAAATCGCGAGTTAGAGTGGATCAATGACGATATCGTTCTGGCTCGCTTACCGGGTAATCCACACCCAGACTTTTTTACTTTGGTTAAGGTCGGTACCACTATTCATGTCTGGTATGGTGACGACACGTCGAAGAACGCAATACATCAGGTTCAAGACGATGAAATTGAGATTTTAGGCGTAGTACGTTGGGGCACTTGGGAAAAACGGATTTAGGAAGCCAGTATGGCCTGAGTTCAAATCAGGTCATTCGTGCAAAGACAAGGAATGAGTCATGCTTCTCGACACAGTGGTACAGAGTTTTAAACGGTTCCAAACCGATTGTCAGGCGCTATGTCTTCAGCACTATCCTGCCGTACACAATGGCGGCTTAACGAGTCGCCACCTCTCTGCAGCTTTCGCTCGGCGACTTAAAGCAGACATAGAGCAGCATGCACTTGATGTGAGTATCGCTCCACTCGATGAAGAAGGTAATAGCCAGTTACGTTGCGCCTATCGCGTTTGTACACCTTATGGCACCATTTGGGTATTGGCGTATCACTTTGTAAACGGAAATCAAACCAGTCGCGAGCATGTCTTTTCTTTAGTTCAAGAATGGTTGGCGGAATATCAATACGCCGTCCAAAAGCGCGATCTTTTGGTCGTACTCGCCGATCACTGGCTGAGCCGGTGCCATCAGAGTCGCTCGTTGATTAACTGGTGGAGTGATGAGCTCCCTGAAGACGACAGCCATTACTTAAAACAAGGTGTCAAACTGCTCGGTTCTGACACATCTATGAGCCAAGAACTATCTCAGCGCTGTCAACTGTATCCAAGTTACCTGACCTACCTGCATCCGTTAACCAAACCTTGCTCCGGTGAGCGGGTGATGAAATACGTCCAGCTTTACGCTGTAGCAACACTCTAACTCGCCTGCTCTGCGAGTTATCCACCAACTTTACCTTCGCTCCATTTGTCATTAAAGCTTCATCAAAACTTTTCATAGTGGTTTTACCCATTTGCTCGCTACAAAGATCGTGAAAAGTTTAAAACGCTATCAATACGAAAAGTATGCCGTACTTTGCAATCTCGCTTACCCAAGAGTGTTTAAGCAAACACGATATGGTTTTGACCCTAATGGGCAACGCATAGTGGCAAATCGCTATGGTAAAACTGTGGTACGAATATTGTGGAGTAAAGACAAAGAAGAAGCCGTCATCGTAATAAAAGGCTCGCATAGCCTGACCGATTGGCTGCTCACATTTGCTATGTGGCAACGCCATTGCAAAGCATTTGGCTTGAATTATCGAATCCACGCTGGTTTTCATTACATACTCAACCAAGAGAGCCAACCCACTCATAAAAAAGATCGCCTTGGCATTAGCTTGTTCGAACGAACCATTGAAATTGCTTCGGCGCTCATTGAAAGTGGTAAACGCGTGACTATCACCGGTCATTCTTCTGGTGGCGCTATCGGCTGTGTCATTGCTGATGCACTGGAACAAAAATACCCAAAATCAATAAAGCGGATCGTTACATTTGGTCAACCAGCTATAGGTAACCATAGCTTTAAAAGGCGTTTTCGGCTCGCTCACAAAACCTATCGAGTCTGCTGTGACTTGGATGTGGTAACCTTCTTACCTCCACTCCCTTTGCTGTATTGGCATGTGGGCAAGGTATTATGGCTCTACAACGGTCGAATCTATGAAAACACTCCTACTCTAGTTCGTCTCGGTCGCTCTTTAGTATCATGGATTATTCGACCGTTTTCTTATCACTTAATGAGCAAATATATTCGCAATAAAGACTTCTTTGATGAAAGGTAAAGTGAGAGCGAGTTCAAACTTTCGGTATAAAGCCGACTGTAACTTAGTGAAATTTCAATTACCCTCATTTTCTAAGCAAACTTGATCTAACTCACTCATCGCACCGATAAAAACTGTAACCATCTAATTTATCAATCTTTATGTCCCAATTTTGAATAATAAACTGTACAGATAATCGCCAGAGGTTAGATTTACTAGAAATTTAAGTGATACCGGTCGAGACTTCTATTCACTGAACAGATTTGACTTGTTTGGCAACCATGACAAGATGTGGAACATAATTAATCGTTTTGTTAGACCATGCTTTTAACCGAAAAACACCAGTTCAACCAATGTATCCGTATCGACGATACCGGCTGTTGCATTGCTCAGTACAAAGACCTGACGCTGAAAAGTGTGTTTCAACCTATTTTTAACGCAGACAATGCCATTATTGGCATGGAAGCACTGGTCAGGTTGGTGGATCTCAATGGTGATCCCATCCCACCTAATCTTTATTTTCAAAACGATCAGATTACCCTGGCAGATCAGCTCAACGTAGATAGATTGAGCCGCGCTATCCATCTTCGAAACTTCAGCATGTCGCAATATCGAGAGCGTCTGATATTCCTTAACTTCTTACCAATTTCTAGCGAACGTCTTGCTGCGGAAGGGATACGTTCTTCGTTATTGATGTCACGTCTAAAAGCATTGCAGCTTGATAGCCGGCGTGTGGTAGTTGAACTCGTAGAGCTCACAGCATTTAGCCCTAAATCTCTAGCTTCTGCTGCAAAACACTTAAATGAAGAAGACTTTTTAATTGCCATTGACGACTTTGGCTGCAAAGAATCCAGCCCAGAACGCGTTGCTCAAGTTAAGCCCAATATCTTAAAGCTCGACAGGCAATTGCTGGTTGATTATATGGGTGGCAACCCTCAGTCACTGCTGAGCGGGATTAAACTGGCAAAAGCGTGTAACGCGAAAACCGTGATTGAAGGCGTTGAGACCGCAGCGCAGCTTGAGGCCATGAAAGCGCTTGATATAGATTTTTACCAAGGGTATCACCTCGCGATGCCGCAAACGCTCTACCCCCGTCTTAAATTAGTCAGCTAGAAACGTTTACCCAACATGAAGGTAAAACCTTCGCGAGTTTTGCCACTTTGAGCCATTAATGACGCTTCCCAATTGTCAGTGAACTCTTTTTGCATACCCACCATGGTCGACCAGCGACTTGACGTTTGCGTCGCGCTAAAGCGGATATCACCCAGCTGACCTTTAAGCTGGCGCTGATAGTCTTGATATTGACCTCCCACCACAATGCGCCAGCCACTGTCACCAATATTGAACCCGATCAGCGGCGTCACCACCAACGCATCTAGACTAACCCCAACACCCGATACCGACGTTGACACGTATTGAGCATCAATGGTTGTGAAGAACTGTTTATGACCATAGGCCAGTGTTGTGCCAACCGCTGTAATAGTTGAAGACGTTGCCATACCGTTTACTTCAAGGCGGGCTAAATTACCATTTGAAAAATCGCTAACGCCAATGGAAATATCCGAAGAGGTCACCGCTTTTCCTATCATGGCGTTAAAGCCCCAAAATGGCAGTATCCAGACGTCACCACGTAAGGCAACAATGCTCGTGGTATTCGTTGTATTGCTGCTACCATCGGGGAGAATGTCATCAACAGGTTCGCCATCGATTTTAAAATCCCCCAATTGCATCAAATCTTCTTGCTGATGGGTAAACAGTGACAAGCCAACTGGTTTTGGCAGTTTAATACCCATATCCCTAACCCTGTCACCAAAGAAAGGCAAAGTACGACCGTAATCTTCGTCCTTAACACCCGTATCATCATTCGATATAACCGGTGACACGTAACTTACAGAGAGCAAGAGAATATAAAAGGGAACTAGGGCTCGTTTCATTGGATTGGAATTCTATTTAAAACAGGGAGCGCGATACTATCAGGGAGTCACGAACAAAAATAATTCTGATTTTGTATGCAAACAACCTTGAAAATCACTGATTTAAATACAACTTAATCAGTTCAAGGAGAGAGTTTATGGAATCATCATCAAGTTATTTCTCGCGAGCACTACAAGGATGCATTGCGATGTTGCCGCTGAGTTTAGCGGTTGTACCGTGGGGATTTTTGGCAGGCTCATTTGCTATCGACTCCGGGTTAACGCCTATGGAAGGACAAGCGATGAGCGCGATTTTATTTGCTGGTGCCGCGCAGCTTGTCGCGATGGGAATGATAAAATCCGGTGCCACACTGCTCACTATGGTCGTTACCATCTTTTTTATCACATCACGCCATTTTCTTTATAGTTTGTCGATGCGTAACCACATTGTCGGTCTGCCGATTCGCTGGCGTTTAGCTCTTGGATTTCTGCTTACCGATGAACTATTTGCCCTCTGCGGTCACCATAAACCAGAAAAGTTTGATCGCTGGTACGCGCTCGGTGCAGGTCTTTCCTTCTATATTATTTGGAACATCGCAACTCTGGTTGGCATCGTCATTGGTGCGCAGATCCCTAACTTACAGCAGTACGGGCTTGAGTTTGCGGTAGCCGCGACATTTATTGCTATTGTCGTACCAAACATCACGACACTGCCGATTTTTCTCGCTGCTGCTTCTGCCCTAATCTGTTCAGTTATCTTCGCAGCAATGGGCATCGAACTTGGGCTGGTGATATCGAGTATTGTCGGTATGACGGTTGGGTATTTAAGTGAGGAGAAGCTAAAACGATGACTTACTTAATCATTGTGGTGCTGACAGCCATCGTATTTTTGAGCCGCTATTTGTTTCTAGAACCCAAAGTTCCGCTTCGTATTAGTAGCAGCGCGCAGCGATTTTTAGCCTACGCTAGCCCAGCAGTTTTAACAGCGATTTGGGGACCAATTGTATTTTTGCCTCACGGTGAGCTGGCATTGGAAGATAACCTGCCTTATCTACTCGCCGCGACCTTTGCCATTGTCTTAGCTCGGATTATTAAAGACGTATTAATCACGACCATAGTTAGCATCTTAGTGTTTCTCGTCTTAAACTTGTGGGTATTCAACCACTAATCGCTGAGATGTTATGGAAAACTCATCGCCTAACAGAAGCATCACTTTAATGACGTGGCTTGGCTATCTTGGTCTTATCCCATTTGGTCTTTGCATCGCTACATTCACCCCAGAGGCTACCTTTGTGGGTGCGAACACGAGAATGTTATTCCTTTCTTACAGCGCCATCATTTTGAGTTTTCTATGTGGCATATTGTGGTCGCATGCGCTGACTCACTCTTCGCATAAACTGTCGTTTCCCATTCTCACGCTCAGTAACCTGATTTGTTTAATGGCGTGGCTGGTGATTGTCATCACTCCTGAGCAGTTTCGATTAGGCATAGTCGTCGCGCTTGCTGGCTACGTTTGTGTCTGGTTAGTTGAGAGAATCAAGCTCAATGCGCTAGGGAATGAGTTTCCAAAGGCTTATCAACGACTAAGAAGCCATCTCACCGTTGGGGTTGCGGTAGCGCATATCATTGCTTTCGCCGGCGCTATTTAAGCTTGTCTTTTTGCTTGGCTTTTCGAAGAGCACGGTTCGAGCTACCTGCCTCAGGTTTAGACGGAACATCACGTCGCTCGTGAATGAGGTGGCGTATAGACAAGATTGGATGCGGCAATAACATCCTGGGACCTGCGTAACGCATCACCGCCTTCATCTGCTGTTTTTGCTCCGGCTTATAGCAATGGATTGGACATTTATTACACGTTGGCTTACTTTCTCCATAAGGGCAGCGATCAAGTTTTATTTCTGCGTAAGTGAGTAACGCTTTACAGCTATCACATAGCGCCTTGGAGCCATGCTGCTGTTTGCAATAAATTTCCATCATAGCTTTGACGGTTTTAAACTCGGTTTCTAACGCACCAACTAAAATGTCACTGGCTTTTTTCATAGCAACCTTTTCCGCGAGAGAGCCTAAGCTAACGCGCACCAATTAAAAACGGTTCTTCTATCGCAACAAACTCATTTGCCGCTTCAATTAAGTGATTCGCAGTCAAACTCGCGACTCCAACAACCGTAACCCGAGAGCCGAAGCGTTGCTGAATGCGATCCACTAAAACTTCAAAGTCCCCATCACCGGAAAGTAAAATAACATTTTCGACATCACGTGCCACTTCAAACACATCGAGCGCAATTCCAACATCCCAATCCCCTTTGGCACTGCCGTCAGAACGTTGGATAAAGGGTTTCAACTGAACATCAAAACCGATCCCACGCAAAATATGGTGAAACTGTCTCTGTTTTGGATCGTGGGAAGCAATGGCATAGGCTTTGGCTGATTCAATATTAAATCGTTCACTGGCCCAAGCCCAAAATGCGTTGTAGTCAAAGCGTGCACCAAACGCTTGCCTGGTGGTGTAGTAGACATTTTGTACGTCCACAAAAATAGCTGCTGAATTCATAGTATTGCTTGTCCTTTTATGATGTTGGCAGTGTAACAAAAATATTGTCCGCAAGTGGAACTTAGTGAGACGAATCTCAGTAGCTAAACTTAACGTATAACCTTTTGGTTGTTTGCTTGGAGGCAATTATGAAAGGCATAGGTATCGTAGCCCTTGCGGCACTGTTTAGCGCCACAGCGTGTGGCTACCCAGAATACGCTAAAAAACACGGTAGTGATGTTGACACTCACGGTAGGTACCACAATGACCAGCAAGACGCCGAGTATCATAGTGGCGGCTACTACCAAGGACTATCACACCGTAGCGTTATGTATTTTGCACCCAGCAAGGATGTGCTTGTCGATGAGTTCCTGTTGGGGACACTCATCAATGAATGCGCTCTCGATGAACGAGATGTTGTGACCATGGTGATCACCAAAGACGGCTTTTCATCACCTAGCTGGGTAAAAGACACGTTTGATTACAGCAAGCTGGTTAAAATGTACGACATTCGAGAGGGTGACCATACTGCCGTTTTGATTGGCAAAGATGGGACAGAGAAATTGCGTTGGGGGCCAACCACCAATTGGATTCAAATCAAAAAAACGATTGATGAAATGCCAATGCGAAGAGCAGAAATGGCTCGAGCAGCAAGCCGCTGCTCGATATAGCAAAATCTATTGAATCTAGAGATCGCTATGGAGTCTCTTTTTGAGCGAGATGACTGCTCACTAAGCTCGCAACCATAATGGCAAGGTAAAAACTACCCGTAATCGACTCTAAGAACACGAAGAAACGCGGGATGGCTAGAGCCGGGGAAATATCACCATAACCGACTGTAGTTAGTGTGATAAAACTAAAGTAAATAACATCGAACAGGTTATCTAGCCAAGGTTTCGCCTCCAACCCGTTAAAGGGTTCAACGAACAGTTCGAGTTGGATCAAATAAATGAATGAGAAAGAGAGACCGAACAACAGATAAACGCATATTGAGCCAACAATCTGATTGAGTGTCACTTGCTTCGGCATGATGACCTGTCTGAGCGCTGAAAAAGTCTGAGCTAATACGAAAAACAGTAATGCAAACAAGGTTACCAACGAAAGGTCATAGTCCTCGAACAATGAAAACACGCCAGATGTTACTGCTACTGTGATCATCACTGCATACCAAGATCGGTAAAATGTCTGCTTTCTATGTACACCAACAATCGAAGTACTCATGCAAAGAATAATCAAAGCCAGTACATAGTCTTGAGCATCATCTTTAAACTGATGCACCACAGCGCTCAAAAAAAACAGCACCAATAATGACCCAAGTAAAAAGAAAAAGTTATCGTCTTTACTCATCAATTTCATGAAATAGTTATCTCCTGACTCTAGAGCATTTCTTTGGCGATTAAATGCAGCAGATACGTTTCTCGCTCAATACTCATGCCTTTCTTATCGCTCTCTGAGATAGTTTTCTCGTTGAAAGCAATGGCTTCATGAATATTAACCCAGATTGGCTTCATACCATTTTTGACTTCATAGTCTTCATAAGCGGTCTCGCCAAGCTCTCGATCCACTTTGCAAGAGTAGCAAAATGAAATCATGTGCATCACATCCGCATCGTCTTTGTACCAAGGACGAAACTCTTCATAGATACCAAATGGTTTAATCCCGTGGATATTTTGAGCGCCCGTCTCTTCTTCTAACTCGCGAACCAAACCTGCAATAACATCCTCGCCCTCATCAATGCCGCCTCCCGGTAGGGAGTAATCATGATAACGCTCGGTGTAGAGAAGCAGAATATCTTCACCATCAACGACAATTGCACGAGTCGCGTTTCTTTTTACTATGCCCTTGTTATCAAGATGGTCGATATCTGGGTGAATGGCTGTAGTGAGTTGTCTCATAGTCTTGCTCTGAGTTAGTCTATTTTTCGTGAAGTTTACCACAAAAATATCAAGTTACAGTTCAATCTCAGTTTCTCATCAAATGAGATGAGACAATCATTTACCAGAATGTTAACATCCTCACCTCGCCTAAAGGGATGTTAGGCAATAATAGTCATAACACCTAAAATATCCCAATTATTATGAAACCAAGCATTTTTTTCTTCGTGGCCGCTTTGTCTACCGCTGATGTTGCTCTCGCAGACGCAACTGATACCACGGTAACTGAAGCGGATCTCCTCAAACAAGCAGTACGCTACGATCAGACACTTACCGAACAGCAGCTCAATGCATCGCACCAAGACCCAATGAACGCCCTTGGCTATCGTTCGATTTCAACGAACAGTAGTTTTGAAGAGTTGAGGCAAGACGATACGCTTACTCAAATCGATTTCAACGAGTCACCCTACCGAGTCTCCCTTTTCAACCCTCAAAATGGCGAAGACAGTGAAAGACTGTGGTCTCAAACTAAATCCATTTTTGGTTACGGCGTAGGTGTTGCTGGTGTGCTAGCTTTGATGCCTGAATCGATCACCAACTGGGAAAAAGACGACATCAAACTGATGAACAAGTGGTGGGATAACGTGCGATCTGGGCCGGTTTGGGATCGTGATGACCACTTGATCAACTATGTTGGACACCCTTACTTTGGCGGCGTTTACTATCAGGCAGCTCGTAAATCGGGTTATCGTCAGTGGGATGCATTTATGTACTCAACATTGATGTCGACTTTCTACTGGGAATACGGCATAGAGGCATTCGCTGAGGTACCGTCGATTCAAGACCTAGTAGTTACACCGACGCTTGGTTGGGTTTATGGTGAATGGGCCTTTAATAAAGAAAAAGAGATACGTTTAAGAGGCGGCACGGTAATGGGCTCTGATGCGCTTGGCTCAACCGCCCTATTCTTCCTTGACCCGGTCGACAGTTTAGGTCGTGGCGTAAATAACGTGGCAGGCAAAGAAATTATAAAAGCGGGAACGGGTTTTGTTGGTGTGCATTCAAATGTTCTGCGTAATGGTGATATCGAAACCAAATATCAAATGCAGGTACAGTACGCGTTTGGTGCTGGTGAAACCGCAGATAGCCTAAAGCGCCGTCAGAAAAAAAGCTACCAGCAACATACCGACGACCCTGTCACTTACGGTATTGTTGGTGTGAGCGCAGGCTTCGCCTATCCGCAACTTGATAAAGAGCGCAATCTGAAAAATGATTTTGCACCCGCCTTCACGTTAGGTTTGTACTTTACCAACCAGCTCTCGGCACGACTTGGTTATATGCAAGGTAACTATGAGTCCACAACAGACAACCAGAAGCATATTTATGAAAACTACAGCTTTGATGTGCAGTATTACCTATTCGAAAACTACGCATTTAAGCCTTACTTCAATGCAGGCGTTGGAGAAGCGATGCTCAACAAAGATCGTGATACTAAGAAACTGCAGTGGAATATTGGTACTGGTGTCCATTACACACTCAATGCCAACTGGGCGCTTCAAGCCGATTGGAAGTACAACTATCACCGCAATTCAGGCGCTCGCGATAGTCTATGGGGAACACGGTTAATTTATCGCTTTGGTGAAGGCAACAAATACATTTAACAGCTTTAAATCAAGCGTTTGTAGGAATTCTGGGAACAAGTGGGCATTCACAAGGATTATTTGGTGAATTTATCGATAATTTGACCAAATCAAAACACTTTTTGTTAGAAATCTCCTACACTTAACCAAAAGCCTAACTTCCAACTAGGAGATATAATGAAAAAAGTACAATGGATGATTGGCGCTGTAGCAGTGGGCATTCTAGCAGGCTGTGCCAGTGAACCGGATAAGTATGATGTGGATGAAATTACTGTAGAGAGTGATCCTGCTTATGTCTATTGTGTTGAACAAGGCCACAAGCTACAGCGTGTAACTGAAAACGGAAAGCGCGTTCCTTACTGTGTGTTATCGGAAGAAGAACGTTACACAGTTTGGGATTTTTACGAAAAGCGTAACCAGCAAGATAACTAATACGTATAACAACAGAAAGTACACGTAATAAAAGAAAGTACTCGTGATAATAGAAAGGCCAGCTCATCAACGAGCTGGCCTTTTTACTATTTATTCAAGTGCTATTTATTCAAGTGCTATTTACTCAAGTGCTATTTACTTGGCTTGTTTTTACAATGCTCGATCGCTGTTGCCATAAGCTCGAGTGCAGACGTTTCACATGCTGGCAATGCCGCATCGCTTGTCTCAACAGGCGTTACACGCTCACCCCACTTAATGTGGCCGGCACCCCATGTTAGACCTGCACCAAATGCTGCCAATAGCAGATCATCATTCGGCTTAATCTTACCTTGCTCTAGTGCTTCACAAAGTGCAATTGGCACAGTCGCCGCAGAGGTATTGCCGTAGTTCTGAATATTTACGAACGCTTTTTCTTGGTCAATGCCAGACAAATCACACAGTGTTTGAATGATGCGGATGTTCGCTTGGTGCGGAATCACAACATCGATGTCGTCTTTTGTCAGGTTAGAACGAGATAGAACGGTGTTCGCCGCCGCTCCCATGCCTTTTACTGCACGCTTAAAGATCTCTTTACCAATAAAGTCAAATTCAAAGTAACCGTTATCTGCTGCAAAGCGCTCCATAGACGTACCGAACTTAGGCACGGCCAGAATATCACGGCCTTTTGCATCACAGCCGATTTGCGCATCTTGCAAGCCGACTTGTTGCTCCGTTCTTGTTAGAACTGCTGCGCCTGCACCATCACCAAATAATACTGCTGTATCACGTTCAGTCCAATCAATGAAGAAAGAAAGACGCTCTGCACCGATAACAATAGCGTTACGGTAGTTGCCTGACTGAATCAGTTTGGTTGCGGTTTCTAGGCCATAAACAAAGCCTGTACATGCAGCATTAAGGTCAAAAGCCGCGGCTGCTGGCACACCTAAGTTCTGTTGAACGCGCGATGCAGTGTTTGGAATCAACGAGTCAGGTGAACACGTTGCAACAATAATCAGATCAACCTCATCAGCCGTGATACCTGCACACGCCATTGCGTGTTTCGCTGCTACTGTCGCCATATCAGATGTGTTGACATGGCTAATACGGCGATTTTCAATACCGGTACGAGTGCGAATCCACTCGTCTGACGTTTCCATTACTGTGCTGAGGTCATGGTTTGAGAGAATTGCTGGTGGAAGGCACTTACCCCACCCAGTAATTTCGGCGTAAAAAGTTGTCATTGTGTACCTATTTTCTTATAGTTTTCGCCAATCAAGATAAACAAGCCATATCAATCGCTAACTTATGATAATGAGAGATAATTTCTTGCTTATCTTGACTATAGACGACTGAGTATACTCACATTCACGGGTTCAAAGAAGTCTGATTAGTCAATTTTAGCTTCCTAAACCAAGTGCTCGCTCGTCTGTAAATAAAAACAACAGGAGAAAACGTCATGTCTACTATCACCACCCGCTGCCCACATTGCCAAGGTATGAATCGACTACCTGTCGATAGAATCGCCGAATCACCAAACTGTGGTCGCTGCAAGTCGCCTCTTCTTGACGGTGCGCCGATTGAAGGCACTGCAGATAACTTCTCAACGTTGTTGAATAGCGAGCAGCCTATTGTAGTCGATTTCTGGGCTACATGGTGCAATCCTTGCATCGGTTTTTCTCCGGTATTTCAACAAGTTGCAGAGGAGCGTCAAGGCAACGTCCGTTTTGTCAAAATTGATACCGAAGCGCAGCAACAACTCGCTGCACAGTTTCAAATCCGTAGCATCCCAACCATCATAGTATTTAAAGGTGGTCAAAGACTCGATACCATTAATGGGGCATTGCCGAAATCTCAGTTTGATCAATGGCTCAATCAGGCGCTCTCAAAAGGCTAGCTAACCTTCATAGCACTCGTTGGCAAATACTATTTATCAAAGGTCGGTTTATCAAAGGTCGGTCTTGTTAATTTTTGCTTGCGATAAGCAGAAGGTGAACAGCCGACCTGTTTTGTAAAACGATGGGTAAAGTTAAACGGGTCTCGGTAACCTAGTCGCTCGGCAATCATTGATACCGACCAATCGTTGTTTTCTAGAAGGTCGCAGGCTTTTTCCATTCTTAAATTGATCAGTCTGGCTCTTGGTGAAACGCCGTACAATTGCTTACTGATTCTCGAGAGCTGCTCTTCGCTCAAATAGGCTTTTGTCGCCATATCTTTGACTGTCCAAGGTAGGTGCAACTGTCCCTCTATCTGAGAAAACAGAGCCTGTACTCTCACCGTTGAGTCATTCGTTTGCGACTCAAACCCTGTAATCAAGCGACACAGCTCACTCACCAACAACTTACGGTAGCTCGAGCGCCCGCCAATCTCAACATACAGTAAGGTTATCAACGCCCAAATCCGTTCGCAGCCATTAAAAGGTAAAACCTTTTGACCAATCTTCGCAAACATGGTCCAGCGCTGAGTCGGTTTAGGCAAAAACCAAATCATGCGCCAATGATTATATTGAGGGTTGATTTCAAATCGGAACGAGGTATTCGCAGGCAGCACCACAATAGAATATGGTTCTATCGCTAACACTTCCGTTTTTGTGATCAGTACTCCTCCCCCTTCAATGGTAAAGAGAATGGTGTGGACATCCACCCCCTTACGCTCGACATGGTAGCCATCCAATAGGTTGGCCATTCCAGCCATAAAAATGTCTTCAGCGGCAAACTCAGGAACATCACTGGCAGATAAGAATCGCTCATCACAGTGTTCAGACAAATACACTTCGTCCACCCACTCTGTTTTGCTGTTAAATTGCTCAATGACGGATTTGCACAGGTTTTGTCTATTTTTGAACATGGTTTCACAATGCCGTTTTTTTTATATTAGCCACGTTTATCACCCAGTCACATTCCGTGATTTTCTTTTCTCTAATTCACTTAACTTTTTTCTAGTTCACTTAACTGGGAGGCAGCTATGACAACTCAACACCATCATAAGTCATCTAACGGTGTGGCTTCAAATCAACTCTTGTCCGCCGTTGTAAAACTTGGTTTCCCAGTTGCTATTCAGAGTGCGCTAGTGGCTATTTTGGCACTCGCCGATGTACTCATGGTGAGTGATATTGGTAAAGAAGCAACCGCAGCGGTGGGGATCGCCTCAAAGTGGCATTTTGTAGCGATTATGATCATGGCAGGCATGGCTTCGGCCAATGGTGTGCTGGTAGCTCAGTATTGGGGACGTGGTGACAAAACCAGCGCAAATACCATCACTCGACTATCAATGGTCTTTGGTGCCAAGTTACTTGTTCCCGTTACATTAGTGATTACGCTGTTCTCTAGTTACATCATGATGCTGCAAACCACGGATGGGCGTGTTATCGAACTAGGAGCCACTTACCTTTGGTATGCATTCCCAGTGCTTATCCTGACACATATTGTAATCGTTGCTGAATCCGCTATGCGATCTTCAGGCGATGCCGTAACACCACTGTTACTTGGTGCTTTAACCATAGCCATCAACATTGGACTTAACTTTTGGCTTATCAAAGGTGGCTGGGGTGTACCTGCGATGGGGGTAGCTGGAGCGGCTTTGGCAACAACTATTTCTCGGCTGATCCAAGTCATTTTTATCTGGGGCTACTTAAATCTGCGCCGTCATTGGTTGATCACCGAACAAGTACTAGACAACACAACACGTCTCTGGAACTCCTACAAATCACTTGCCGTTCCAACCACATTAAACGCCGTGCTGTGGGCAATGGGCACGCTGATGTATCAAGTGATTTTTGGCCATATGGGAACGACGGAACTCGCGGTATTTAGCATGATGGGACCGTTTGAATCGCTATGCTATTCCTTGTTCTTCGGGATCTCTGTCGCCTGTTCGATATTACTTGGACAATCTTTGGGTCGAGACGAGTTTGAACAGGCATTTAGCATGTCGCAGACCTTCATTAAAGCCGTATTGGTGTTTGGGCTGATGATTGGCTGTGGACTCCTGTTGGGGCGTGAAAGCATTTTATCTTGGCTAAACCTAGACACAGCTGAGCTCTACCCTATCGCTTCTCCAGCGATGGCCATCTTGTGCGGGGCAATTTGGCTGCGTATGCTCAATATGATCATCATTAACGGAATTCTGCGTGCGGGTGGTGATAACAAGTTCTGTTTGCGCATGGACTTCATTGCAATGTGGATGGTGGGCTTACCATTAACAGCAAGCGCCGCTTTTGTTCTTGGACTTGATTTTAAGTGGGTCTACGCGTGTATGCTATTTGAAGAAGTAGTGAAGTTTTCACTTTGCTTCCATCGTTACCTCAAGCGCTACTGGATGAACAACCTCACCCTTGCCAGCGCTTAGTCAAAGACGAAAAAAAGAGCAAAGCTCTCAACAGCTTTGCTCTATTAGTTACCTGCCGTCACTAGGCTCGCTCGAAGTGCGACAGAAGTTTAGGGTTGATCCTGTCATAACACTCATATTGCATCGCGTGACCTGCGTCTTCAAATACTTCGAGCTCGACGTTACTACCCAATAACTCTTTTACCCGTTCAGCATCTGATAGTGGAATCACCTTATCTTCCTTGCCCCATAGCAGTAACTTAGGTATCGCAAGTTTTCCGACTTCAGCGAAGTCATCAGTTGGATCTTTCGCAATCAAATGACGCCCAGTGCTAATTATCGCTCTTCGAAATCCCTTATACATCATCTGTTCACTGAACTTATCAGCCCAGTAAGGAAAACACTCGGGTTGCACTAGATCATTCGCCTGATTAGTTGGAAGCTTAGGAATGAACAACAGATAACCGAGCCATTTGCCAATTACAGGCAAAGTGAGAGGGCCAATATCCACCGGTTGATTGAAAGGCGCTACATAGCCGACGCTAAGAATATTACTCGGGTTTTTAGCCACAAAAGCCGAAGTGATTGCTCCCCCCATCGACAAACCAACAATATGGAATGGCTTATTCGGAGCCAATGTCTGTGTAAGCTGTCCAATTTGGTCGACAAACAGCTGCTTGTCATACTTTACATTGGGACGAGATGAATAACCGCGACCATACAAATCAAATGTTAAAACCCGATAACCCGCATTGGCGACCACTTTGCGATTATTGTCCCACATATACGAAGGCGCAGAGAAACCATGCACGAACACAACCAGAGGCGCATCCGGCGAACCTTCTAGTTGATAATGGATGTGGCCAAGCTGAGTCTCGATAAACTGACCAGGAGCTTCCGCACGATGCACCTCATTTAGCGAGTATGTCTCTTTGTTGACCATTAAGGGGAGTAGCGCTAAGAAGCAGAAAATGGCAATCAATGCCACGATTAAAGTCATTGCAAGTCTCGGTTTTTAATACGGAACGGTATTGTAGGAAGCCGAGCTTAATTTACTAGGTGCTAGGATTTCAAAACCATGAAACAAGGGCATAGTTAATCGACGCTACTATACATAATGCCGCCACATTCTGTTAGCGGCATTGGCAAATAGGCAACCGAGCTCTTATTGTATTAGCCTATGACAGGTAATTGCTCATTTCATGAAGTAGTTTCTCTCGTCTAACAGGTTTTGGTACATAGGCATCCATCCCTGCATCAAAACATTTCTGGATATCGTCATCGACAACACTAGCGGTCAGCGCAATGATGGGCGTTGGCGTCATTCCTTGCTGCTTTTCATAATCGCGAATGTCTTGTGTTGCTTCAAAGCCATCTTTCACTGGCATCATACAATCCATAAGAATGACGTCGTAGCGGCCGTTGCGCTGAAATAGCTCTACCGCTTCGGCACCATTGTCTGCGATGTCATACTGGTACCCTGCCTTCTCCAAGTGCAAAGAGGCGACTTTCTGGTTGACCAAATTGTCTTCCACTAACAAAACTTTAGTACTCGATATTTTTGCTGTTGCATTAATTGGGGCGCTATTGTCATTCTCAAGTTTGGGCTTTCGCTGACTAAGTTCAGTTTCAATATCAGCCACATTAGCAGTCTCAACATTGAAAGTTGTCTCCACATCTTGAGCAGGCACTTGTTGCCCATCTAGTTCCTGTTGTTTCAACTCAATCGCAGTCACAATTTTCTCTTTGAGAATCTCGGCCTTGAATGGCTTAGGAACATAATCGTCCATACCGGAATCAAAGCACTTCTGAATATCATCATCGACCACACTCGCAGTCAGAGCAATGATTGGCGTTCGAGTCAAACCGAGTCGCTGCTCAGTAGCGCGTATTTTTTCTGTTGCTTCAAAACCATCCATCACTGGCATCATGCAATCCATAAGGACAAAGGTGTAGTTCTGGTTTTTCTCAAACAGCGTTACCGCTTCTTGACCATCATTTGCGATGTCATACTCACAGCCAATTTTCTTGAGATGTAAGGTCGCCACTTTTTGGTTCACTAGATTATCTTCGACGAGTAACACGCGAATACGGTTATCAATGCTGGCGATTTGAGTACTCGTGTATACGCTACCCTGTGCCAATGCTTTACAACAGGCTTCGATGGATTTCAGTAGGCGATTGCCAAGCAGTGGATAAGTAATCAACGCACAAATATTACGACCAAAGTCTTTATTGGCGCTATCAAATTGTCTGATAAGGCAAATTGCAGTACCTCTCCCGTTAATGTCCGCGAAACGCTTGCTGTCTTCCTCAGAAGATGTACCGCCACCATCAACATAAATAAGGATGGTTTTTGAGTCTACTTTATCGAGGTTCAACTCAGCTAACGTCGGTGCGACGCTATCTACCGTCATACCATAAAATGCTAAGTCACGTTTGATTCGCTCCTCGTGGGAACCTGAGTTACATACCATCACCAGTTCATCAAAAAGAAGTGGGCTGCGATGTTGGTACTCTCTTTCATCAATGGCTAATGGCAACGTGAAGTAAAAATGGCTCCCAACGCCTTTTACGGAATCAAGTTGAATTTTGCCGCCCATGAGCTCGATTAGCTGGGTACTGATTGCAAGCCCGAGTCCAGTACCGCCAAACTGCCTTGTGGTTGAGTCATCTTCTTGAGCGAACGCTTCAAAGATTTTCGACTGTCTTGCTTTATCAATACCAATCCCAGAGTCTTTCACTTCAAATAACAAGTTCGCCAAATTGTCCGACTCACCCTGATACTGTACGCCGATGGTTACGCTGCCTTCCTCTGTAAACTTGACCGCATTGGACATAAAGTTCATCAATACTTGACGCATACGATGGTCATCGGCAAGCACACGGAATGGTACGTTGGCATCAATATCAACATTGAGCTCAATACCTTTTTCTTTCACTTTTGGTGCCACGATGGAGGCAATATCGTAAATGGTTTCGCGGATGGATGTAGAGTGAGGATTGATTTGCAGCATGCCCGACTCAATCTTAGAGAAGTCGAGTATATCGTTGATTAGGCTCAATAATAGATGTGACGATGTCTCAATGGTATCCACATAATCTTTTTGAGTTGCGGTTAAATCGGTATCGGAAAGGACTTCAGAAATACCAATCACACCATTCAAAGGGGTTCGAATTTCATGCGACATATTCGCCAAGAAACTGCTTTTCGCTTTACTCGCCTGAATGGCATCTTCTTTGGCTTGCTCTGCATCTTCTTTGGCTTCGAGTAATCGTCTTTCACCTTCTCGTCTTTCATGGGTAAGGCGCTCTACCTCTTTTGCAAAACGGCTGAGTTCATCCTTACCACCAATTGTTCGGCTCAATGACACCGCCTGCGTTTGATCTTCGTCTTTTTGTTCGAGGAAAGTGAGAACCAAACCAAGATTTCGCGTCACCCTAAGGGCTAAGCTAATACCTAAAAAAATCAACATGATAGTAAGCAATGTTACTACAGTTAGAAACGCAACCCGTTGTTGTTCAAACCCTGTTACTAAGGTTCTAATCTCTTGCCTCAATTGCTCTTCAATGGCTAAAGAGACACCTTGAATTAGATTGGAACGTAGATTCAGTGCGTCCAAACCTGCTTTGATTTCAGCACTACCAAGACTAGTAATACCTTCACTGCTTAGCAGAATATTTCTAAACAGGCTGCTCTCTTCAAATGCGGGGTTAGAGAAGGAATCCAGCAGTAAATTAACTTGCATAGGGTCAGCGTTGATCGCGACAAAACGTTCCACAAAAAGCTGCTGATTTTGAACTAAGTTAGCTATCTCCTGCTTACTGTATTGATCTCCTGTTTCTCCATCTTGGTAGGCTTGAACTAAGGTTTGGGTTTGCCAAATTTCTTCATTAGCCCAAAACACCAACCATTCAAGCTGAGATAGAGCGACCATATGCCCACTGACCACCGGCAAAACGCCCTTCGCAGGTGATTGTTCAATAATCATAATAATCTGTTTATAGGTATCGACCTGCCATTCCACCAGTTCTTGCTTTTCTATAAAATCGGCAGCTTCGGCAATGGAAACGACACTTTCCTGATAGTCATCAAGCAAACCAGATAAGCGAACAGCGACATCTGAAGGGAAAATTTCTGGTCCTAGGGATTTTAAGGTTTGTATCGAACTCGCAATATCAACAAGTCCCGCTGTTGGACGAGCGTCATGAGTTTTCGACTGTATATCGGACAACACTTCTGAATATCGAACTAAGCGCTCAACTTTTTCGAGGTCGCTAAGCTGGGCATTAAGGACGCTTATCTGCCTTGTCGCCAAGTAGACAATAAGTGCCATGGGTAATAGCACCAACAACAGCATCTTTTTCTTTACCGACAGGTTATTCCAAAACTCAAGTTTGTTCATTCCGTTGCCCAACACTTGTTAGCACAATAGTTTAGATACAGTAAGTCTAGGAAAACTATTGGTTTAGTCGAGTTAAATGACAAACTAATTTATAAATTGATAGAACTATATGGGTTAGCTCTCATCTTTATCTACTCATTGCTGTGCTTGCTCAGGGTCTAGATAGCGATTTAAGTTTGTTAAAAGCTTGTCCAACTCAGCAAGAGGGAGCGCTAAAGACTTGGGTTCTGTTAGCTGTACTGTCGCTTCTACAAATTGACGGATAGTAGGTAGCTGTTCGTAAAGTGGAGTGAAGAGACCGCTGGTGTGATCAACTTGCTTATCTAGCGCTTCAAGCGATGCTAGGGCAATTCGATACGGCTCTGATGCCAGTTCGCTCAGTGGTTCAGAAAATACTCCGGTCACCGCTCCCTGAAGATAGACACGATAAATCGTCAATCTATCAAATAAAACAAAGAGATTTCCTTGGGTTTCCTTGTGAGGATACGGCACAAACACATGCTGAAGCGGATCGTAGGATAGTTGAATAGCAAGTCCCGCTTGTTGGCAGCACTGCACTAAGTACTTTAGCAATCCTTGCTGATCGAGTAACCTCTGAACAGTAAAAACTCGATACAGATGATAATCGTTGGAGAGCAACGTAACCCTAATAGGACGACTACTAGGAGGTACTATCCCGCTTTCTGTCAGTTCTTTTGCCAATAGTTGAATATTTTCGACGGTATTGGTCGACGTGTCTTCAACTAAAATAGCGCCAATACCCTGAATGTCAGTTTCAGTCACAAGGCCTTGAAAATGTTCAAGCATTGCCGCTGCTTCTGAACGCGACTGTCCTTCGGTTATTCCACCGCAAAAAGTAACGATGGTAGTAGACATATCTTGGTTTTTAACGATTTCGGCAAGGGCTTCAACACGAGACTCGCCCTCTAGAGTTAACGTGTCCTGATTGAGGCGCTTGCCGAGCACGATAAGTAAGTTGTCGAATTCCTTTTCACTTACCATCTCAAATTAAACGATTTCCCATGAGTGAGTCATGGTGACGCCTTCAGCAAGCATAAGACAAACTGAGCAATACTTTTCTAACGAGTCCTTCGTGACCTTTTCGACCAACGCTTCATCGAGTTGATTGCCTGACACAACAAAGTGGATGTTCACTGCAGTGAAGATACGTGGTGCCGTCTCACGGCGTTCTGTCGTCAATTTAGCGGTACAAGCGGTAACATCTTGATTTACCGATTTAAGACCATCAACCACGTCTACCGAGCTGCATCCACCGGCTGCCATCAACACCATCTCCATTGGACTTGGCGCTGTTTCGCCGCCGCTACCGTCCATAACGATGGAATGACCTGACTGAGATTGACCTAAAAATTTGAATCCTTCGATCCATTTCACTTCCGCTTGCATATAAACCTCTGCATGGTAATTGGGAATGACGGCAGAGATAGTAACCCGTCACGTTGTGAATTTGAAAGTTTTTGCGCGTTTGTTGTGTCTTATTAAGAAATTAGACCACCACGTCTTAGGAGTAACTATGACAAACTTAGCCAAACTACTTCTTTCACTCGTTGTCGCGGTACCTGCGCTGTTTGCCCTCACTAGCCATTCAGGCATGGCAAATAGCCAAAAGCCTAATGCAACAGCGCCGCAAGTCGCAACATTAGCAGGCGGCTGCTTTTGGTGCACCGAGTCAGACCTCGAACAGCTCGACGGCGTTGTTGATGTTGTTTCCGGTTACGCGGGCGGGACTTTGGAAAAACCAACCTACCGACAAGTTGCTAGTGGACAGACCGAGCACATTGAAGTGATTCAGGTAACGTTTGATGCTGATGTCGTCAGCTACGAGCAAGTACTCGACCATTTCTTTAGACACATTGACCCTACAGACGACAAAGGATCGTTCGTAGATAGAGGGGCGCAATACCGACCTGCCGTTTTCTACCACAACGGCGAGCAGAAAGCGGTGGCTCAATCATTTATGGCTGAAATCGACGCGCTTGGTGTGTACAAAAAGCCGCTCGCGACAGAGTTGATTGAATATACAACGTTTTGGCTCGCGGAAGATTACCATCAGGACTATTACAAAAACAGCAGCTTGAAATACAAGTACTATCGCTACAACTCAGGCCGAGACCAGTATTTAGACGACATCTTTGGGGACGACCGTAAGGACAAACCAGTTACCCTTAGAGAGATGATAAATCGCAACAACCAACCTGCAGCACAAGTGTACATGCGCCCTACGGATAAAGATATTAAGGAGACCTTGACGGCATTACAGTTTTACGTGACTCAAGAAGACGGTACCGAAAGACCTTTTGACAACACATATTGGGATAACAAAGCAGACGGTATCTATGTCGATGTCGTGACCGGAGAACCACTGTTCTCTTCTACCGACAAGTACAAGTCTGGTACCGGTTGGCCAAGTTTCACTAAGCCTATTGATGAGCGTTACATTGTCACGACAACAGACTACAAACTTCTATATCCGAGAACTGAAGTTCGTAGCAAATTTGGAGATTCACACCTTGGACACGTATTTAAAGACGGCCCTGCTCCAACAGGCCTACGCTACTGTATGAACTCTGCCGCGTTGCGATTTGTACCGAAAAAGCTTCTCGCGCAGCAAGGCTATGAAGAGTTCCTACCTTTGTTCGACAAGTAAGTTTGGCGAAGCGTACCTATGCTGCAAGCGCGGAGCTAACATTAAAACTTGAACGCACGCGACATCGATGATCATTCCAGATGTCGCGTTTCTTTATCTGCGCTATACAAATGATTACTATGAAAAATACCCACAATCACTGATAATTAACCTATTGATAATTAACAAGTGTCGTCTCAATGAACGGTTCAATGGAATTTTTACAGCGCTACGTCGAGTCATTTGGCTATGATTGGCTTAGCAATGTTTTGCTCATCACCGCTGGCAGTTTTGTTCTCTGGCTTGCCTGGCGTGTTATTTATGGTCGCTTAGAAGCGATTACCGCAAAAACCCAGCTCGCATGGGATGACCTCGTTATTCGAGCTTTAAAAACTCCCGTCAGTACGCTTATCTGGGTTTGGCCTGCTACCGTCTCCGTTGGGCTAATTGTCGCTTCACATTCTGATAAGGACACCATTTGGCTTGGTAAGATCGACCTTATCTTAGTCATCACCACCTTTATCTGGATATCACTGCGTCTGATTCAAAATGTCGAAGAACATGTTTTAGAGCAGAAAAAGCGCGACGAGACGACAGTACAGGCCATTGCTAAAGTTGCTCGATTGTTTTTTGTGACCATTGGTATTCTTACCATCATGCAAGCTCTGGGGCTGAGCCTCTCAGGTCTACTTACGTTTGGTGGTGTCGGTGGTTTGATTGTCGGTTTGGCCGCTAAAGATCTCCTGTCTAACTTTTTCGGCGGTATGATGATTTACTTCGACCGCCCTTTTAAAGTCGGAGATTGGATCCGCTCTCCAGATCGCGCTATCGAGGGGACTGTCGAGCGCATTGGCTGGCGTATGACCATCATTCGAACGTTTGATAAAAGACCGCTTTACGTACCAAACTCCGTATTTAGTAATATCGTGGTTGAAAACCCGTCCCGAATGTTAAACCGTCGTATCTATGAGAAGATTGGCCTACGTTACGATGATGGTGACAAGATGGAAGCCATTGTCGATGACGTTAAGATAATGCTTGAAGGCCACAAAGACATTGATAGTCGCCAAACCTTGATGGTTAATTTTGACGCCTTTGGTCCATCATCACTCAACTTTTTTATTTATACCTTCACTAAGACAGTGAACTGGGCACGCTACCATGAAGTGAAGCAAGACGTCCTGCTGCAAGTTATGGGGATAATAAAGAGTCATGGCGCCGATATCGCCTATCCTACGCAAACACTAAAGATCGATCCCGTTATCATGGCAAATGACGAGGCTCAATCCAAGCATATTATTCAGCCGTAATCTTGCGAAATTGAAAAAGGGCTCATTCGAGCCCTTTTTGCTATTCGAAGCATAAAACCTATCGAAGTGTAAAACTTAAGTTAAATCACACCCAGCTCACGCAAGCGTTCCATAAGATAGCTGTTCGCCGTGTATTTTTCTGAAAGCACTACTTCCGGTTTAGGATGCAAAAAAAGTGGCAGCGAAATACGTGATGTTTCCTGTTTTTCTCCCGACGGATTGATTACACGGTGTGTGGTAGAAGGAAAATACCCACCGCTCGCTTCTTGAAGCATATCGCCGATATTGATAATAAGATTACCAAAATCGCAAGGGACGTCTAACCATTCACCCTCTTTGCTTAGCACTTGAAGTCCTGGCTCGTTAGCTGCAGGCAGTACGGTAAGAAGGTTTATATCTTCATGGGCAGCCGCGCGGATAGCCCCTGGCTCTTCTTCCCCTGTCATTGGTGGGTAATGCAATACGCGAAGAAGCGTCTTCCCACTGCCATTGATCATTTCTGACAGTGCAATAGAGAACTTTTCCTGCACTTCCACTGGCGCATGCGCCTCTACCCAGCCCAGCAACTCTTTGGCAAAGCTGTTCGCTTTATCATAGTACTCAAGAATTTGAGCACGCAACTCTGGTGGGATCTGACCCCAAGGGTATACGTGGAAGTACTCTTTAATGTCTTTGACACTGTGGCCTTTTGCTACTTCCGACACAGTCGGCGGAAAGTAGCCATCTTGAGTTTCTACATTAAATTGGTAGTCGTTTTTCTTCTCCGACATAAAAAACTGATACCAGTTTTCGTAAATAGACTCCACAAGCTGCTGGGCAATTGGATGGTTTTTAAGCACGCCAAACCCTGTTTCGCGTAGCGATGTGACAAACTTCTCTGCGGCATCTGCCGCTTGATAATCGACGGTTTCTAATTTCATGACTTTACTTTCTTATCGTTATAGTGCAACGCCGATGTTAAAAAAAAGTGCGACCTTTTACAAAGATTCTCATGTCACAGTTTGTCATCGAGTTACTCTTTTGTGCACTTGATCGCCAATTAAACACAATTAGTAATTGAACAGCGTTTTATTATACCTATACTAAGCTTACTCCATTCTGTATAGATAAGTTAACGCATGAATTATCAAAGCTCGACCCGTTTTTGTACTAGCCTTACCTTACTTAGCGGACTCTACTGCTTAGTGTTTCTGTTTTCCGCAATCGCGCCGAGTTCACGGGCAGTGTGGGTCGCCGAAATCATTCCTGCGGTTGGCATTCTTGTCTGTATTTGGTTGGTTTCAAGAAAGTTTCAATTCTCTAAACTGGCTTACCTATTGATGTTCATTTGGCTGTCATTACACACCATTGGCGCTAAGTACACCTTTGCGGAAGTACCGTTTGATTGGTTCAATCAGTTGATTGGCTCGGAGCGTAACAACTTTGATCGTGTCGCCCACTTTTCCATTGGCCTCTATGCCTTTCCCGTTGCCGAATATGTCTACCGCACTCGCGTTATGAACAAACTGCCTGCCATGATGTTTGCCCTCTTCGCTATCATGAGCTTAGCGGCGGCGTATGAGATCATTGAATGGTGGTACGCCGCGCTCGCTGGCGGCGATGAAGGAATTGCCTTTTTGGGCTCGCAAGGGGATATTTGGGACGCACAAAAGATATGCTGTGCGACACGCTCGGAGCGATAACAGCATTAAGCCTGTTTTGGCTTACCTCGCCAACTAGGGATTAACGTGCTGTTTGAGCCAATTGAGGTAAGGTCGATAGCCTGCCTCAATCGGCAGGGCGACCACTTGTGGTACTTCGTAATCATGATTAGCCACAATGGTTCGTTCTAGCTTTGAATAAGCCTCGTTGGTGGATTTGATAATCAACAGCACTTCTTCATCACAGCACAATTTTCCATCCCAAACATAGTTACTTTCAATCTGTTGGGTTTGGATACAGGCCGCGAGACGCGATTCCAGCAAAACTTTGATCAAGCGGTCTGCTTGCTGCTTAGACCCTACTGTCGTCAGCACCGTAATAGCGTTTGATTTCATCAAATCCTTCCTATTTCATCCGTACTTTGCCACCAATCATTTTGATCGATGGCGCTCCTCGTATCAGCATTTCTCTACCGAAAATAGTGTTGCATTCTGGGCACACACCGACGGCTGTCGTATAGTCTTCGGTAATGCGCTCTCGAAAACACTTTACCAAGGAACCTTTGCCACCCTTTCTGTAGCGATACAATTTGCAGCCACATTTGGCACAGAAAATATCTACCGATTTGGTGGGTAGCTTTTTATTCGGTTTCGCCATGGCTACTCAGACACCTCTTGGTTGTCTGGCTTCACCCATACTTTACTAAAATCAAACCAACCAAGCGCGTTACATTTTGCGTTTTGCAAGCTACCACAATGATCTTTACTAATGCCCAGCCAGCAATGGAACAGAGGTATCACTTGAGCATGCTGTACCAGTTGCTTACCAATTTCTTGTGCTGGGAACTTAGTGTCGGCTTGACTTAACCACCCGGTCACAAGCGCACGCCAACCAGCAAATTCCTCAGGCTTGGCCATTTTCTCAATATCACTGTAATCCAGCAACCAACCTGCAAGGGCATCTTCTCGATTGCTGGCAATACCCATTGGACGAATCCAAATATCAACATCATGAATGTCTGGAGCATCGACTCCATAGCGAATAAATTTTGCGCGTATTCCATCCTTCTTTAATAAGGCGTCAATAGCTACCGAGATTTCTGGGAACGTGGGATGCTCAGCATAATAAGCGATGCGGATCTCGCCATCAAACTCATCTGCTGTGAGGTTTATGTCGGTAACTTTGACATCACCATCGTCTGCTGGAATGTCTATTGGTTGATGATACCAGCCCGGCTTCATACCATGAGCGGGGATCATACCCAGCTCTTTAATCGTATCTTCTGGCAGTTTTTGAAAAATAGCTAACGAGTTCAATCGCTTGGTTAAATAGCGCGCCCACCTATCGTGTTTCGCCACACCAGAAACTCGATTTAACAACAAGTAAGTGCAACCAGGGTCGAGATCGATGCCATCTTGAATATCAGAACGAGCGCCAGCGATTGGGTCAGCAAGACTTGGGAAAACCATGGTCGAATGGACTTCATCAATCACCCATACTTCAACTGTATCAAGTAACGGTCGATAGCCAAAATAGCCATCAAAAGCCGTTAAGATAAGGCGCTTGTCGTTGTTGGTAGTGACGGAATAAGGCCCAGTACCGATGGGGTATCGGTCGAAGTCCTCGCCTCGCATTGACTCTGGCGGCAAAATCTTCGCCATATTTTCAGCAAACAACTGAGGCGCGCGATGATCTGGCTGAGTGAAGCTGACATCGATCACCCAAGGTGAAGGTGATACTACCTGGCTTAAATGCTGGAACAAATTGGCGGATTTAAGGGACTCAATACTGCAGATAATATGTTCGAGCTTAAGCAGTTCCCCATTGTGAAACCGCACGCCCGGACGAATGTAGAATCGCCAATCCGTCTTACTGACTTGCTGCCAGTGATGCGCTAAGTCTGGCTGGAGCTCATCGTTTTCATCAAACTTGGTAAGGCCGCTAAACACCTGACGTGCGATATGAATTTCTGATCGGCGCATCGGTTTTTTCGGGTTAAGCATGGATAACGGACGATAATACGGCAAGCGAATGACCTGCTTACCATCCGCTTGAGATACGCCCAGGTAACTTTGGATCACGCTTGATAGACGATTGGCATCTTTATCAAGAACGTTTAGCGCGTGACCAATGCGGCCTTCTTCCAAATAACGACGCGCCAGTGTTTCACTCACATCATTACGATTTTGTTTAAAAATCAGTTTTGAGAGTTTGCCGCGCCCGGCAGCAGGATGCCACTCGATCCACCCCTCTTCTTCCAGTTTGTTTAAGACAATTCGAGCATTACGACGGGTGCAAAACAAAATACCAGTGACGTCATCAAGCTGAGTATCAGCATTTTCACCAGAAAAGTGTTCAAACAAGATTTCGAATTGCTTTCGAAGACGAGGGCTGCCCATAAAGAGGAAATTCCATTAATGCTTTTGCCATTAAGTTTCCTCTTTATAAACATAATTAGCAAGTTACACGCGCATGATCTCGATGCTACATGCCTCAGAAATGGCCTTTACCTGAGATTCATCGTCCAGTTTGATTGACCATTTACATTCTGCACCGTTTGCAGACAGGATACAGGCAGGCAAAATCAGCTGCAGTGCATCGACTTGAGACTGCAAAGTGATTTGACCAACTTGATAGCGAACCACGACTTCATGCGGGGTAACAATCACCTTGCCCGAGGAAATATCGATAACCATTACTTGCCCTTTTTATTCTTTTTCACTGCAATCGTCAGGCGACTGGTACACACTAAACGTTGCTTTTCATCGGTAATATCTATTTGCCAAACCTGCGTAGAAACACCAAGGTGCATGGGTTTAGCGGTACCAATGACAAACCCAGATCGCATCGCTCTAATATGGTTGGCATTGATGTCCAGACCAACACAATAATGGTCATCGTCGACGCAAAAATTGGCCGCCAAAGAACCAAGCGTCTCTGCCAGTACCACCGACGCCCCACCATGCAACATACCTAAAGGTTGATGAGTAAAGCTGCACACTGGCATGGTTGCCGACAAGGTATTGTCGCTAAAGTCCGTGTATTCGATTTGAAGATGCTCCATAAGCGTATTCTTAGATGTGCGATTAAGCGCCTCTAAAGAGATATTCTTCTTCCAAATACTCATCGATAAATCCTATACTTAGCTGATTGAATGATAGGAATGATGCCTTCAGTTACCCAGAAAGGCAAACATCTCACAAGGACAAGGGAGTCTTCACCATGAAACGTTGGACAAAGGTGTGCTGCAGCGCTGCCGTAACCGTCGCTATTGCAGCTTGTTCGTCGTCTCCAACTGGACGTAGCCAGATTATACTTTTCTCAGACGCTCAAATGAGCGACCTCGGAGCTCAATCATTCGAGCAGATGAAGAAAGAGCTAAAAATCAGTAACAACAAGCGAGTCAATGAATACGTGCAATGTGTAGCGAAAGCCATCACGGATCATGTCCCACCGCAACCGGACTTTTCTCAATGGGAAGTGGTCGTGTTCGACTCTGAGCAAGTGAATGCGTTTGCTCTGCCCGGTGGTAAAATTGGCGTTTATACTGGGTTATTGGATGTTGCGGTAAATCAAGACCAATTAGCAACCGTCATTGGCCACGAAGTCGCTCACGTATTAGCTGATCACAGCAACGAACGTTTATCACAATCTCAGCTCGCGAACGCTGGCCTTCAAGTAACAAGCGTAGCGCTTGGCGGCTCCCAATATAAAGACGTCACAATGGCAGCACTTGGCGTAGGTGTTCAATATGGCGTGATTTTACCATATGGCCGTACTCAAGAGTCAGAAGCCGATATCGTTGGTCTAGAGCTTATGGCGAAAAGCGGCTTCGACCCATTTCAAAGTGTTGAGCTGTGGAAAAACATGGCGAAAGCATCTGGAGGAAACCAACCACCGGAGCTTCTCTCTACTCACCCATCTCACGATACGCGCATTTCAGATTTGAAGGCCAAAGCGGATCAACTCCCTGCATACGACATTTCACACCCTACCTGTAAAAAGGCCTAAACGCTGATTTTCGCCGGGTATTCTTTACCCGGCACTTGTCTCTTTTTGTGAATCCTTCCCCCTTTTTTAAAATGCAACCAGCCTCATAGACAATGACTGTATCATTTTTGAGCATTTCTTCTTTTAATTTACGTAACTGTTACATATAGTTAACAACAGGTCTGACAAGTCGCACTAATTAGTCACTCAAAGATGCGACAGATCAGATCCCCTACATTTATGAAAGGACGACTAAATGAAAAGAAGAATGCTGCTGACACCAATAGCGCTCGCTGTTGCTGCTCCCACCGTCTTTGCTGCTGGATTTCAGGCAAACGAACACTCCGCATCCGGTCTAGGGCGCGCCTTTTCTGGTGAAGGTGCCGTTGCCGATAATGCGAGTGTTTTAGCTCGTAACCCTGCTGCAATGACCTTGTTTGATACCGCACAGTTCTCCGGTGCCATTTCAGTGGTGGATCCGCAGGTTGACGTGACACAAACCTCCCCTATTAATCAAACATCTAAAGATGTTGCTCCGACCCAACTAGTGCCAGGTGCTTATTACATCAGCCCTATTAATGATAATTGGGCGTGGGGACTTGGTTTATTTACCAACTACGGCGTTGCGACTGACTATCCAGATGGCATTTACGCTGGCGATCTCGCAGGTGACACCTCTCTTATTACCGTCAGTCTTAACCCGAATATCGCCTATCGTATTAACGAATCATTTTCTGTGGGTGCAGGGGTGAACCTGACTCACGCCGAGGCTGAACTCACCCGTCATAAAGGCGGTCTAGCTCCAGCGTTTGGCGGAGGTAATCCAAGTGACAACCTTATCGGTCTTAAAGGCGATACATTTGGTTACGGTTGGAACGTAGGCGCTCTATACGAAATTAACGAAAACAATCGCCTTGCACTGACCTACCGCTCTGCAGTAGACCTAGAGTTCAAAGATGGTGAGTTCTCGAGCTACGATTCTGGTATTGCGACCAAACCGACAGTTGATGGACGTTTAGACGTCACCTTGCCATCGATTTGGGAGCTATCGGGTTATCACAAATTCGCAGAGAAATGGGCGCTTCACTACAGCTGGTTTAGAACCGAATGGAGCAGCTTTACTGAGCTAAAAGCAACTTC
Organism: Vibrio sp. CB1-14; assembly: GCF_040412085.2. Classification (NCBI taxonomy): domain Bacteria; kingdom Pseudomonadati; phylum Pseudomonadota; class Gammaproteobacteria; order Vibrionales; family Vibrionaceae; genus Vibrio; species Vibrio chaetopteri. The sequence goes on from NZ_CP115921.1 coordinate 1,736,529, forward strand.
ACCCGATTGTAACGATGGAACTGCTGGGCAGTGTTTCTATAAGAAGGAAGACTACGACGACAACGATCGTTACTCACTTGGCTTTACCCATTACCTAAATCAGGACTGGACAATTCGAGCAGGCTTCGCTCTTGATCAACAAGCAGGTAAAACCACATTAAGCATCCCAGATACCGACCGCTATTGGTATTCCGCAGGGTTTACTTATCAGTGGAACCCCAATCTATCATTTGATGCTGGTATCACCTACATCCAAGGTAAATCAGGTTCGTTCACCGAAGAGAACGCCGCTGGTGAAGTGCTAACGTTCGATGCCTCATCATCTGCCGCTATTGGTGCGCTCCAAGTTAACTATGTATTCAATTAATGGCCAGAGAAAGGATTCAATAATGAAAAAAACAATTCTCGCGACTGCACTGTCTGGCGTTCTTATGCTTTCTGGTTGTGGCGGCGAAGCCACACAAAGTGGTGAACCTACACTGCCGACTTATGAGTCGTTTATTACTACGTCCCTCGCTCAACCAACTAAGCTTGAGTTTATCTTAAACGGTGCTAACGCCACCGTACCGGTTCCAAATAACCTACTTTTCAATGCCGTAGACGGAACTATCGAACTACCAACCGATGACAGTGCATTGTCGAACCCGCTCGCAGCGATGGGGCAAATAGATGGTTGGTCGACAACCGCAAGCTTTCTTATTCCTTTTTCCGGACAATTGGATGACGCGACTGCAGCCGCATCGGTAAGTCTTGTTAAGATCTCAGATAAAATGACCGGTAACCCAGCACCGGAGAAGGTCCTGGTATTCCCTACCGATTATTTTGTGAGTGTATCTGGTGGTAACCTTGTGATTACCCCGACTAAACCATTAGAGCCCGCCGCTGAATACCTCGTCGCGGTCAATGACTCACTCTTGGATACTGATGGCGAAAAAGTGGGTATGTCCCAGAGCTATGCCTCATTGAAATCAAAATCACGCCCTTACGAATCAGGTGACTTAGTCGCACCTCAACAGCTTACCTATGGCGTTGAGGCGTTAGTTGAAGGCGCGACGGCATTGGCTGGAAGCCCTGTCAGCGCTGAGAGCATTGTATATTCAGCTTGGTTTAGTACCCAGTCTGTTGGAGCAACGCTTGCGGCAACCAAAGGTATGATGGCTTTGGCGCAAGGAAGTGATTACAGCTATGCAACGATTTGGAAAGAAGGAGCAAACCCGAACGAAGCAGCGGTAGATACGATTGGTCAAATGACCTTTGGAGCAGGCTCTGATTATGCGACTGTACTGGCAAGCGATGCCAACTTCACAAAGTACATCGCCTCAACCACTGAGCGTGACCAGCTGATTGGCCTATATAATCTAACCGCTCCCAATACAGTTACAGTCAGCCGAGGAACCGTTAACCTACCGTACTACCTAGAAACAGGCGCTAATTGGAATACACAACCGTTTGAATCAGGTTCAACGAGTTTAGCGATCATCAATGATGCAGTAACCGATGAAGCTGAGCTCAATAACTTCTCCGAGCAGTTAGTTGGATACGGTATCAACCCTTCTGAGTTTTTCGCAGATCCCGCGTCGAAGCTTCAAGACATCATTGGCTACACATTTACTAAACTGAATGGGTCTCAGTACGACACCGATCGTTTAGTCACACAATATGCGCCAGTACCTGTGATTAAGTCGATCGAAGAAGTGAATTACCTACTCTTCACGCCCACCGACAAAACAATGAAGGGGCTAGTTATCTATCAACACGGAATCACTTCCGCCAAAGAGAACAGTTATTTCTTCGCCAACAATTTGGTCGCTAACGATTATGCGGTAATCGCTATTGACGCACCAATCCACGGTGATCGCAGCTTAGACGAGCAACGCTCAGCAAATGCGAATGTATTAGCTTATATGAACTTGTCCGTCCTTCCTGTAGCGCGTGACAATATCCGCCAGTCCATGCTGGATCTCATCACACTTCGTTTGGCGTTAGGTACCAACTCATTCGCAGGTACAGCTCTCGAGGGCGTTGATTTAGTAACAAATCCACCTAGCTTTATCGGTCATTCACTAGGCGGAATATTAGGTGTTCCTGCGGTTGCTCAATCAAACACAAAACTTGAATCACCCGTTGATGTTTTGTTCACATTTAAGAACTCATCATTTGTGAATGCGGGGGGACAAATCGCTAACTTATTGCTTGGTTCCGGTGCTTTTGGTCCAGTGGTCACACATAACGTCGCCCTCGGAGGGGTGGACGGTTACGCCGCATTTGCGGAGACAAATTGTGGCACGCCAGGAACTCTGGGATATGAACAACTGTGTCTCATTGCCTACGAGAATGACAATGCCGCTAACTATCTAACACTAATTAATGCGACATCACAATTTAGTTTTGCAGCACAAACAGTATTAGATACAGCAGACCCTATAAACCATGCGAGTGTACTAAATACAAGTAATACGCCGGTTTATATGGCACAAGTATTGGGCGATTCAACAGTACCAAATAATGTACTTGGTCCAAACGAAACTCCTCCAACTAAGTATGCATTAAGGTCACCGCTGGCTGGCACTGAATCATTAGCAGCAGCGCTTTCTCTCACTCCACTGAAAGCAGTTGACGGTACTGGTACCAAACAAAAACCTTTTGTTAAGTTTGATGCTGATGGCCGCCACTCTACGTATGTTATTCAACAAGGTGATACTGATGAAAATCACCACAAGGAGATGCAAGCGCAAGTGAATTATTTTGTAGAGTTCAATCAAACAGATGTTACTAACACGGGTGTTCTAGAGTAAAAGTCAATCTGAAGACAAAAGCACGGTTTCGACCGTGCTTTTTTATGCCCAAGATCACACTTTTTCGTAAAACCATGTATAATGCGCGGCTATCAATCCAGTGATACTAAAATAAAGTACCACATCATCTTAACCATCAGCTTGCTGGCTGCTGGTGATATCAAAATAAGGTATATGTATGTCTACTGAAGCAACCATGCTTGAACGCTGCGAAAACAAATGTGAACTTTGTGCTGCCGAAACGGCTCTCACGCCATTCGCTGTTGCCCCTCATACACAAATCACGGTTGATCACGCGATTATGCTTTGCGACACATGTAAAAGCCAGATTGAAAACCCAGAGACGATGGACGTGAATCACTGGCGTTGCCTAAACGACAGCATGTGGAGCCAGGTAGCTCCAGTTCAAGTTATGGCATGGCGCCAACTTAAACGTCTTTCAGCTGAAGGCTGGGCTCAAGATCTCGTCGACATGATGTACATGGACGAAGAAGTAGCAAAATGGGCTGAGCTTGGTCTTGATGAGAACCAAGAGAAGCCACGTGACGTGAACGGCGTTGAACTTAAAAAAGGTGACGACGTAACGGTAATCAAAGATCTACCGATCAAAGGTTCTTCTCAAGTGATCAAACAAGGTACTGTGATTCGCGGTATCAACGTTAACCCTGACGATCCAAAGCACGTTCAAGGTAAAGCTAACGGTCAAGCAATGTATGTTATTGCTGAGTACTGCCGCAAGAAGTAATCGAACTATCCTGATGTCAACAAACATCTTGATCAAAAAAAGCGACCTTAATGGTCGCTTTTTTACACTCTTAAATTCACGTTCTACTCAACATTCAAAACCGTCATAACCGCTGCGTGATCCGAACCCGTGATTTCCATCACTCGCTCTCTTCGACATATCGGTGACTCATTACTATGTTCATTACTTACCCATAAGTGGTCTATCACAACTATTGGGTAGCTTTGCAGCTGCCAGCGCTTAAGAAACACAGGCCAGCTGTGAATGGGTGTAGTGCGAAACAGAGGTAAAAATTTGTCGAAACGCCGAGTTGTACTCGCGAGGTTAAAATCCCCTACGACTAAATTGAATGCTAACGGTGAGCGAAGCGCTAGTGACTCTATCTCTGCCAGCATGTCATTTCTTTCGTTCCAGTGCTTCTGGTTTCTTGGCGACGGTGGGTGAGCCGCTATCACCATAACATCTCGCTCAAATCGAGTTTGCCAAACAAGACTAATGAAAGCGTGACCAGCAGCCGTTCGATGTGTTGTCATGCCGTAAAGTGGTGTCTTACTCAATACCATTTGCCCACTAGGGTAACCAACCCGGCTCTGACCACCATAGTAATAGGGATAAGCACTAAACAACGCTTCTAGCGCCTGCCCATGACTTGGCGAAACTTCTTGAAGCACAACCATGTCTGGCTGAGCCTTGCTCACATAGTCGATCAGCGACGCTAACGATGGATTATCAAAAAACACATTGTATTGCAGAACTGACAGGCGACTAGTGACGCAAGCGCTCTGGTTGAAGGATGTGCTGCTCATTCCGATCGTAGAGACTAGTACCGTAAACAAGAGCCCAGCAGACAGCAGCCAATGGCGCATTACTAAAAATATCAGCGCCAACAGACCAAAATAGATGGGTAATAAAGATAAGAAAGCAGCAAGGTTCTCAAGCTGCCAGGAAGGTTGGAAAAATCTTAGGTAAACGGTAAGAATTAACGGTAGAAGAATGGCCAACAGCGTAAACACTCGTACCATACTCGCTCCTCACTACGCCGATAATCCCTTCCATTTCATTAGGATAGTCGCTAGTGGGATTATTCACCGCTTTTTCTTACCACTATTTATACAGGACTATTGCTCTTCGCTTTGCTCGTTCACATCAAACTCAGACAACAGCAGACCAATTTCAATCGCATCTAGCCACTCTAGCTCGTGTTCGTTGATGTCTTTTTCCATGCTCATATTCCTTAATCATGTCTATATGACAATGTAGTAACGCTATAAGACATTAACAAGAAACCCAACTCACTCATACCATTTCCTTGAGCAAAGTCATCGTTAAACGATTGCTTCGTGCTCCAATACCTGAGTGTAAATTTAATTTTACACACTTATAAACATTATCGTACAAAGTGCTTGATCGTTAGCTTTTAGCACTGCATAATCGCACGATTATCAGAATTAGCGTCTATAAAGCTGGCTTAATTGGTTTACATATCGCTAATCACCATCAATGCGTAAAGAATTATATACAATGCAATCAAAAGTTCTCGGAAGCACTCTGATCATCGCCGGCACCACGATAGGTGCAGGTATGCTTGCCCTTCCCATTGCCTCTGCCGGCATCGGCTTTGGTACCTCTCTGCTATTAATGGTTAGTCTATGGGCGCTTATGGCCTATACCGCACTGCTAATGGTTGAGCTACACCAATATGCAGACCATTCGGCGACATTACATACGCTTGCAAAACAGATCCTTGGCAAGAAAGGCAAGTACATTGCCAGCTTCGCTATGCTGTTTTTGTTTTATGCATTGTGTGCGGCATACATTGCAGGAGGAGGCGGTCAATTTGCTGAACGCTTAGAGATGGTATTTGGTCTATCGTTATCATCAACCACAGCAACCGTTGTGTTTACGTTGATCGTCGCATTAACCGTCACCGTTGGTACCCATGCGGTGGACAAACTTAATCGAGTCTTGTTCACCATCAAACTGATTGCCATGGGCAGCGTGCTTTTCTTGCTAGCACCGAATGTGACACAAGGTTACTTAACCAGCCTTCCACTCCAGCAAGGATTGATTGTTGCAGCTATCCCAGTGGTCTTTACCTCATTTGGTTTCCACGGCAGTATTCCGGCGATTGTTAACTACCTTAAGGGTGATACCGCTTCGCTTCGTAAAGCGATTATTATCGGCTCGAGCCTTCCTTTGATCATTTACGTCTTTTGGCAATTAGTGACGCTAGGCGTTGTTCAACAACAAACCTTGGTTGAAAATAGCGGCTTATCTAACTTGATTTTGCTACTTTCAAGCACCGTTCATGTAGAGCGATTGGCGACGATTATTGGTGTATTCGCAGACCTAGCCTTAGTGACTTCGTTTTTAGGTGTGAGTTTGGGCTTGTTTGAATACTTGCGAGATCTCGGCCGTAAAGCATCAACAGAGACATCAACTGACAGCACATTTGCTCATCGTGCTTTAGCGGCGCTGATTACCTTCTTGCCACCTTTATGTTTTGCCCTGTTCTACCCACAAGGCTTTATTATGGCGTTGGGATACGCGGCAATCGCCCTAGCTATTCTGGCGATATTTCTACCAACCGTGATGGTAGCGAAAACTCGTAAGGCTAAGTTAGACCAGGCTCAATCTACGACCCACTATCAAACCGGTGGTGGACAAATTGCGCTATATGTCGCAATGAGTGTAGGCCTGGTTATCGTTATCGCTCAATTACTTGTAAGCTTTCATGTACTCCCAAGTCTCGGCTAGTTTTAGTGATCATCATCACAGCAATGATGTATAGCTATAAAGTTTTTTCATAAAAAGTCGATATCATACCCATTAATTAAGCCCCTCAGGGGCTTTTTCATGTCTATTCAATTCAATAATAACAATATCACTCACGGAGCCGCCCATGAGAGAAGTACAATTTAGAAAAATCGATGCGTTTTTTATTAAGTTGTCGATCAACGACAAAGTATGGATTGTGTTTGCACTGTTTTTTGCCGCACTCACCTACTCGTCCGTCGCTCGCTATCAAGACGCAGTAACCAGTTCTGAATCTCAAGCTATTAGTCAGGTCGAAGCAAGCCTCAATGCTTATCTCGACATGGCACATGCTGCGGGTGATATGACTTTACCTAACAAAATGGGCGTGACAGAAGGATATTCTCAGTCCACAGGCATCAATAATGGTACTGTTTCTGCTAGCGCGAAAGGCAGCGATGGCAAAAACTACTCGCTTAGCATTTCAATGAACAGTCAACTTGAGCAAGCGAAATCTGACGCACTAACTAGCTTGGCGCTAACCTACCTATGGGTGATTCCATTTGGCATTTTCAGCTACTGGCTTGCGACTTTCCTTGGCGGTGCTCTTTACACGCTATATACAACGGTAAACAAAATCGCAGATGGTGACCTAACTTCCCGTCTTAACTTTGTCGCTGGACGTGATGAGTTTGGTACTATCGGTGTCGCCCTAGACCAAGCAATGGATACGTTGACTGAGCTTGTTACCACGGTTAAAAACTCCGCGACTAGCCTAGAGGAAACAGCCTCTTCTTTTCATGAAGAAATGGCACGCAGTAACAGCCAAATCAACAATCAATATGCTTCATTGGATTCTGTCGCAACGGCAATGGAGGAGATGACGGCTTCTGCGCAAGAAGTGTCTAACATCTCTTTGCAATCAAACCAACAGGCGGAAGAAGATAGCAAACAAGTTGAGCAAAGTTATCAACGTGTACAGCAAGCTATTGCAGATATTAACCAACTGTCTGCCTACATCGAAGAAGCATCGCACTCTGTTGCAGCGTTAACCGACAACACGACGCAAATCAATGAAGTGATCACCACGATCAATGCGATTTCAGAGCAAACTAACCTACTCGCACTTAACGCCGCAATCGAAGCGGCACGTGCTGGCGAACAAGGCCGCGGGTTTGCCGTGGTAGCAGATGAAGTTCGCACCTTGGCAAGTCGTACTCAGGCTGCCACTGTGGAGATTCAAGCTATGATTGAAAAGCTGCAGTCAGAAAGTCAAAACATTGCCGAAATCACCCAACAAACTGTTGAGCAAGCTCAGTCTAGTAGCAGTCTCATCGGTGACATTGGCGGCGACGTAAACTCAATTGCTGACTCTTCACGTGCCGTCATGGACATGAGTACCCAAATCTCGACGTCTGCTGCTGAGCAAAGCAGCGTAGCATCAGAAATTGCCACAGAGCTTAGCGATATTCGTACCCAATCAGCAACAATTCGTGAAGTTGCGGAAAACAGTGAAATTGGCGTCGCGAACCTATCGAAAGCAACGAAGGTGCTGAGCGAAGTATTGACTCGCTATCGCACTTAACAAAAAAACGCTCTTAAACAACTAGAGCGTTTTAGTCAAAAGAATGTTTAGCCATAATGCAAAATAGACCAGTTCACCTGGTCTATTTTTTTATGCACGCGCATTGATACGAATGATGACTTCGAGTCATTCACTAATATTAGTGATATAAGTCGCATTACCTAGTTCAATTCGCGGGTAATGTAAGTGAGTTGCACTGAAGAGTATTACAATCATAAAAACAAGCCTATCCTCCACAACAAGAGGGGTTTTATGAATAAAACCAAACCTTCGCATCAACCTCTGGGTCTATGTCCAGTGTGTGGGTCTGATGAAGGACTATTATCTGAAGATGCAGAAACATTTATATGCGCAGATTGTGGCTACTTTACCCGCCAATTTTCTCATCATAGTCTCGTGGTATACCAGAGCACGCATTTTCAAAATCATGTTCCACGCATCAAACATATCCACCTGATGCACTAACGTTTCACTGCTGTTACTACTCTGCCTTCTCGATGTGTTTGATTACTTCACTCATCGAGGTGAGGCAAGTACTAGAATTTTGTTGGTAATCACAGGACAACGCAAAGTGGATGGTTTGAATCCCAGCGGCAACACCCATCTTAACGCCTTTGGCCGTGTCATCGATGTACAAGCATTCGTCAGGCAGAAAGCCCATCATAGTCACTGCATATTGAAGTAAGTCTGGCTCTGGCTTCCAGCTATTAGCGTCAAACGCTGAAATCACACGATTATTAAAGCGCTGCTCCAATCCCACTGTCACCAACATCTTTTTGGCTTTGTGGGTAGGACTATTTGTCACCACACAATATTCGATACCGGATTGATCCAAGAAATCGAGGAGCTCAACGGCTCCTTCCATTGGTCTTAACTGCTCTTCAAACAGACGTTGAGTTTGCTCGCGATAGATAGGCTCTAACAGATCGAGTGATACGTGGCTCCCCACCAGTTCTTGAGCGGACGTTAATACGTCTGCTATCTTTCCGCCAACAAAGTTATCCATGACGGCGTCTAACCTAAGTGTCACCCCAACTTGCGCGAACGTTTCTACTATTGCAACACAGCACAAACGCTCGCTATCAACCAAGGTTCCATCACAATCAAACAATACACACTTAATACTCGCCATTATGTGTTCAACGACCTTTTACACTTAATTTTCGTTGAATATTAATACACTTCAGCGACTCAGAAGGCGATGGATTCGAAAGTTTAGATATTTGAAGAAAGCAAAATTCGAAACTCAGTGATTGATCACCGTTTTTCTAACCAAACCTGTGAATTAGTTGCAATCTGCGCACTTTGTATTAGAGAAGCCACGGTAGAGGCTACATTCACCTCGTTCCATACGCCTGAAGTTGTGATATCTGAAATCAACACCGTATCTCCTTCCATCGATACCATAGCTGCCGCCGCGACCTCACCATGCTCAAAACCAACGTACAGCGCGTGACTAGGCTCAACGATGATCTGCGTAAGAAATTCTACAATGAGTTGCTGGTGCTCATCATTTGCCCAACGTTTCGAGTGCAACAGTGAGAACATGATGGTTAGCCGATGGAAGTCGACCAAATGCCACTCAATGTTCGTTATTGAGTCACTTGGGGCTTCAAACGGCTCCAAGTAACAGCTAGTAATAGCGCCGAGATAAAGATCGCGACCTTTGAGGCTCTCTTTGGTTGGATACCCACCTTCTACTTGGCTAGCCAGCCATTGATTCTTTTCGTTGTGGAGGCGTGTGGCTATATCTTTCATATTAATCCTATTCGATTTTTCGGGTAACCTTAGTTATGGTATACAAAAGCCTAATTTAAAAAGGAATCCTTTATGCTTAAAAAGCTTTTGCTGGTCCCGCTTATCACGTTGGCCTTATCGGGTTGTGGTGACAAAGAGGTGGGAGATGTATCGCTCGGTATGTTCACATTAAAAGATATTAAACTCAACACTCTTGATGACCCGATAATCACTGGCGTAACCTGCCACGTAGCGAGCATCGAGGCAGATTTGAGTCTAGCTGATCCAAGTGACAGTTCTATCTCATGCCGCCAAACAGGTGAAATCACGCCTGAGATGATCGCTCAAATAGACAAATCTAAATCCGGCGAAGTGGTTTTCAAGAAATCCAAAAGTATCTTTTTCAAGAGCATGAAGGTTCGTAGGATTTACGATTCGGACAACCAAACCCTGATGTATCTGTCATACTCAACCAAAGAAACATCAGGCAGCTTTAAACATAGCTTGTCGACCGTTCCTTTGTGGGGAACTAAAGCCTACGTAGAATCTCCGGTAGACGTTCAACAGTAGTCTTCGACATAAAGTCAGCTCTTTTCTTTAGAGCTGACTTTTTAGTGACAGGTTCGCTTCAACTTACATCGATCACACTCGGTAATGTGGCCTTGTTTGTCACAATAGACCAACGTCATGTTTTTTCCTTCCCTTTCACGTTTCACCGTCATTAACGCACCATCCGCTTGGGCGACAAGTAACCCCGTATTCCCATCAGTAAGCTGAGAAACCCCAAGACTAATATTGATGGTAAACTTTTGACCTTCTGAAGAAACAAATTCATGCTCGGCAATGCTGACACGAATTCTCTCCGCCACCCTATATGCAGCAAGTAACGATGTGAGGGGTAACAACAAAGCGAACTCATCACCGCCGAAACGGAAACAATAGTCTTCTTCGCGTACCGATGACTCCATTAGCTTGGCAACATTTTTAAGAACATAGTCGCCAATGCTGTGACCATAGCTGTCATTGATGTGTTTAAAATTGTCGACATCGAGCATGACGTATGAGAGTGGCCTGTTATGGCGAACGTGAGCGGCAATTTCTCGCTTCAATTGCAACTCTAAGTAACGGCGATTGTAAACGCCAGTCAGAACATCTCGAATGGCTAAGTATTCATATTCATCTCGCTTGGCGATCGACTCTGTAATGTCGATAGCCAAGCCAAAAATTCCCGCCACATTGCCTTCGTAATCATAAATCGGTGTTTTGAGGATTTGATAATGATGCGTCTCACCATGAATATCCGTGCTTTTTTCAACTTGTGACAGCGATTGTCCCTCGAGCACTTTTCTGTCGTGTTGAATAAGATCATGGCACTGTTGGAGATCAAAAAACTGGGCGTCGTCACCACCAACAATCTCTTCGGCAGGTTTACCAAATAAACGCGATACTGCGTCGTTAACGTAGGTGTAGCGTGCATGTTGGTCTTTGACAAAAAAATAGCAATCTAAGCGACTTAATACCGCTCTAATTTCGTCGACTGTCAGATTCTTCATGTCCATAACCTGCGCCCTCAACCTTACCCTAACAATGAACAGTATTGCATATTGACACACTTTCCGTACGGCAATCGGTTCAGTTTGTGACCGCTGACCTAGATAGCACGCGCCCCAAAACTGAAGCAACTCACACATTCAATGCAATTTCATGAAACACAAATAAACTTCTTGTGATATCATGCCGCCAAATTTTGAGCCGCTAGCCTTTATTATGAAATTTCCTGGACAACGTAAGTCAAAACACTATTTCCCTACCAGCAAGAAAGATCTATCGGTCAGTCAGGCGCAGTCAGCGCCAAAACTGTATCGCCCAACGATTGTTGGTGTCGGTCAAACCATCGTTGATATCGAAGCACGTGTTGATGACGACTTCTTAGCGAAATACGACTTGAGTAAGGGACACTCGCTAGTCCTAGAAGAGAGCAAAGCGGACGCTCTTTACGCCGAACTAGTCGAGAAAGAACTGATCACTCACCAATTCCCGGGTGACACGATTGGCAACACTCTACACAACTATTCAGTTCTCGCTGACAGTAAGTCTGTGCTGCTTGGTGTCATGTCAAAAAATATCCAAGTAGGTTCTTACGGCTACCGTTACCTTTGCCGTACTTCTTCAAGAATGAACCTTAACCACTTGCAAACTGTCGATGGCCCTATTGGTCGTTGCTATACCTTGATCACCGATGACGGCGAGCGCACCTTCGCAATTAACGAAGGCGAAATGAATCAGCTACGTCCAGAAAGTATCCCTGAATCAGTGTTCAATAAAGCGTCTGCACTAGTCGTATCTTCTTACTTGATGCGTGGTAAACCCGAAGACCCAATGCCACAAGCAGTTGCTCGTGCGGTTGAACTCGCCAAGCAGAAGTCAGTGCCAGTCGTGCTCACACTTGGTACTAAATGGGTAATCGAAGGCAACGAGAAATTCTGGCAAGACTATATTCAAGAAAACGTCACTATTCTGGCGATGAACGAAGAAGAAGGTGAAGCATTGACCGGCTTTGCCGAACCACTAAAAGCGGCAGATAAAGCGCTAGACTGGGTTGACTTGGTATTGTGTACTGCAGGCCCTAACGGCTTGTACATGGCTGGTTACTGTGACAACGTGACTCTACGTGAAACCACCCATGATTTGCTATCATCTGAGCACTTCAGCGATTTCAACCAATTTGAGTTCAGCCGAGCTATGCGCAAGCAAGATTGTGCCGATCCGCAAAAAGTGTACTCGCATATTGGCCCTTATCTGGGTGGTCCATTGGAGATCAAAAACACCAATGGTGCTGGTGATGGCGCTCTTTCTGCATTACTACATGATATGACGGCTAACTCATTCCACAGCAAGAACGTATCAGACTCAGACAAGCACGTTGCACCATGTTTAACGTACTCGTCGCTTTCACAAATTTGTAAATACGCGAACCGCGTAAGCTACGAAGTACTCACCCAGCATTCTCCTCGCCTAACACGCGCTCTTCCAGAAAGAGAAGACAGCCTGGAAGAAGCTTACTGGGATCGTTAAAAAAGGGCTTCGGCACTTTTTTTGTTTCTAAATTATACAGCTATTGAACAGCTGGTTAATATTAGTTCAGGCCGCTGAATATTTAGCTTTACAAAGCATATTTAACCAGTATCATCCTGACGCAAACGTTTTCCTCAATAATTTTGTGGCTTTTAAGGACCGTTAATGCTTTCCGATATCGATATCTGTCGTACGACGTCACTCTCCGCTATTTCTGACATTGCCAAGCAAGCAGGCTTGCTCGAGCATGAATATCATCCGCAAGGTTATCACAAAGCTAAAATCACTTGGGACGCGGTCTTTCGCCTCAAAGACAACCGTGATGGCAAGCTAATCGTTGTTACAGCAATTACCCCTACTCCTCTTGGCGAAGGCAAAACCGTGACAACTATCGGTTTGTCTCAGGGTCTAAAAAAGCTCGACAAGTCGGTGATGGCTTGTATCCGCCAACCTTCTATGGGACCCATTTTCGGTGTTAAAGGTGGTGCTGCTGGCGGAGGCTATTCGCAAGTTGCCCCAATGGAAGAGCTAAACCTTCACTTAACCGGTGACATTCACGCAGTCACGGCGGCGCACAATTTAGCGGCCGCCGCTATCGATGCGCGTATCTATCACGAGCAGCGTCAAGGTTTTGAAGCATTTGAAACCCGCACTGGCTTAAAAGCACTAAAGATAGATAGCAAAAATGTGGTTTGGAAACGCGTTGTAGACCACAACGACCGTGCGCTGCGTATGGTTACGGTTGGTCAAAACGAAATCAACAAGACCATCAACGGCTACGAGCGCCAAGATGGTTTTGATATTTCGGCGGCATCGGAACTGATGGCTATCTTAGCACTAGCTAAAGGTTTAAAAGATTTGCGTGCGCGCATCGGCAAGATTGTTGTCGCCTACTCTATCGACGGCACGCCAATCACGACAGAAGACTTACAAGTCGCGGGTGCTATGGCCGTGAGCATGAAAGAGGCGATTGAACCAACTCTGATGCAAACACTGGAAGGTGTCCCAACGCTTATCCACGCTGGACCATTTGCAAACATTGCCCATGGTAACTCCTCAATTATTGCTGACAGCATCGCCACAAAGCTAAGCGACTACACCGTTACAGAAGGCGGTTTTGGCTCTGACATGGGATTTGAGAAAGCTTGTAACATCAAAGCGTCAGCGACTGATAAAAAACCAGATTGTGCCGTGATTGTCGCGACTCTACGCGGTCTAAAAGCTAATTCAGGCTTATATGACCTTAAGCCGGGTACGCCAATCCCAGATAGCATTTATGGTGAGGACAGCGCTGCGCTTGAAGCTGGTTTTGAAAACCTGAAATGGCACATCAACAACGTTGCTAAATATGGTGTTCCAGCTGTCGTGGCAATCAACCGTTTCCCACAAGACAGCAAGCAAGAGCTAGAGCTATTGAAACAATGGGTAGAAGCGCTCGACAGCAATTGTCGCGTAGCGATCAGTGAAGGTTTTGCTAAAGGCGGTGAAGGAACGGTTGCTCTGGCTGAAAAAGTAATTGAAGCCTGCGAAACAGAGGCGAACTTCAAGCCACTATATACCGCAGAGCAATCCATTGAAGAAAAGTTAATGACAGTGTGTGAAGTCGGCTACGGCGCAGCACGTGTCACTCTATCTTACCAAGCTCAGCAGCAGCTTGAGATTTACAAGAAACACGGCTTTGACAATCTTGCCGTCTGCTTAGCGAAGACCCCCCTATCTATCACGACCGATGGCAGTGTAAAAGGCGCGCCAACCGGCTTTGATGTCGTGATTCGCGAGTTGCGACTATGCGCTGGTGCAGGTTTTGTTTACGCTCTGTGTGGCAATGTAATGACCATGCCGGGTCTGCCTGACAAACCCGCCTTTATGAGCCTAGATCTTGATGACGATGGCAATATTGTTGGATTGAGTTAACGCCAGACTATTAAGAGTAAGATACCAAAAAGCGACGGATTATCCGTCGCTTTTTTTAATGTTTCGAGATTACTGAGCAACAATCAATGTCAGTTCCACTCGACGATTGCAGGCTTTACCAAACTGGGTAGAGTTGGTACACGCCGGAACGTATTCTCCGTAACCGCGAGTGTAGATCATCTGTTGTGGGACCTTATTGCCAACCAGTGCTCGTTTAACCGATTCCGCTCGCTTATCTGCCAAGGAGTCATTGAGTTTCACTGTACCGGTATTGTCGGTATGACCACCAATGACAACATCCACCCCGTTTTGATTTGACAAAAAGCTAGCGAGCTGACTTAACCACTGAGCAGAGCCGTCTGCAACGTTGGCAGAGCCCGTATTAAAATGGATTTTTTGCTTAAGGCGAATCATCACATAATCACCGGGGATCAATTCATAATCCAATCCGTGATTCACCAAATACGTCTCCAACTCATCCCATGACTGAGTTCGATATTGACCATTAGGTCCACCGACTCTCGCACTCGACATGATCTGCGCCTCGGCCCAATCGGCGTGCATCACATCGCTTTCACCACGCGGCGCAGTCTCTAGCATTGCTGGGAACATTTTACTGGTGGTTGCGGACATCGAACTGCACCCTGACAAAATGATCGCAGCAGCGCCCGTTACAGCAACAGCTACGATTTTTTTCAGTTTCAACATCACCCACTCCTCACTTTTGAACTTACTCTTTTATCGACCGAAATAGTCAAAGCTTTACAATAAATCTTTCGTCTTTTCCCCTCTTGTGTGGTTCACTCATTCAACGTTACACTCTTTGGGTTAAATTCATTTAGAAGCATTATTATGTTAAAAACACTTTCTAAGTCATTATCTATATTAGCGCTGGTTGTGGCTGTTGCTGCTTGCAGCGAGTCATCTACTCCAGTTGAAGGCAAACAATACCGCACGCTCGACACCAATTTAGCGACGTATCGTCTTCCACAAGTCACTGAAATCTTTTCTTTAAGCTGTGGCCACTGTCGTAACCTAGAACCAATGTTACCCGCTCTAGAAGAACAGACAGGTGAAAAACTGGGCAAACTGCACGTCATGTTCAATGACAGTGCTAAAATTGCCGCAATGATTTTCTACACTGCGGTAATGCAATCCGAAAACGGTAAAGTGCCAGCTGATATGAAAGATAGCCTTTTTGCTTTGGTTCAAGATCGCGACCTTGATGGAGAAGCAAAAAAAGCGGAACTTGATCGTATTTTCCACTCTCGCGACATGGTAAGCCCATACGAACTCGATAAAACGCAACAAGAGCAGCTATTTCGTTATCTAGAAGTCGCGGAGTCAGTCTCTGTTGAAGCGCAAATTAATGCGGTACCGACATTTATTGTTAACGGCAAGTATGAAGTCATGGTCTCTGGTCATCAGGGAATCGATGAAATCGCTGAAACCATTAATTATCTAAAAACAAAATAAAAGGAAAGATTGTGTCTAAAATTCTTATCCCTGTTATCGTTCTGCTGCTGGCAGCTTTCATGATTTATCGCACTTGGAACAACAGCAAAGCAGGTGAAGAGAACTTCCAACAAGGTCAGGCATTTTTACTAGAGAATGCCAAGAAAGAAGGTGTGATCAGCACTGAAAGTGGCCTTCAATATGAGATCCTTCATAAAGGCGACAATACTGAAACGCCAACGGCTAAGAGCAAAGTAAAAGTGCACTATCACGGTACGCTAATCGATGGCACTGTTTTTGATAGCTCCGTTGATCGTGGAACACCAATCAGCTTTGGTCTTAACCAAGTGATCAAGGGCTGGCAAGAAGGCTTGCAATACATGTCAGAAGGCGACAAATTCCGCCTGTACATTCCTAGCACGCTAGGTTACGGAAAAGGCGGTAGCGGTCCAATTCCACCTGCAGCAGTATTGATTTTTGATGTTGAGTTAATCGAGATTCAATAAACTCGCGCTCTAATGAAAGATTGAGAAACACCCTAATTAAACGCCCTATCATCATTGATAGGGCGTTTTTTCATTACACAGGATAGAATTCAAAGCTGGTTTCAGTCACTAAATAGCAGTCCATGCCTGCCGCGCGGGCAGCTTGCAGTCCCAGTTTCGTGTCTTCAAAAACGACACAGCGTGAAGCTTGCTTACCCATTTTCTCCGCTGCCATTAAGAAAGTATCTGGATTCGGTTTATGGCTGTTCACCTCGGTTGCAGACACGACACAGTCAAACGCCTCCAACACACCTGCTTCCGTGAGCAACTTTATTGCAGAGTCGCGCTGGCTGCCGGTACCAATCGCCATCGGCTTCTGACCTCGGTATTGTTTGAATACTTCATAAGTATGTGGAATTGGGGCACCATGAAATGGCAACGTAGCAAACATCTCCATTTTGAAAGCCGACACGGTTTGCTGATCCAAACTCAGGCCGTAGCGCTGGTTTACCTCACCTGCAATCTTATAGCTCGGCATGCCTCCAAGTGAATGCAGCCAAGTCCGATCAAATGGAAACGCAAAGTATTCCGCAGTTAACTCCCATGCTTTTACGTGGTTCGGCATGGTATCCAAAAGCGTACCATCCATATCAAAAATAATTGCATCGTATTTTTCTAGCTGTAACAAGACGTTAACCTCTTATGTTCATTTTTGTGCTCTAAAGCCTACACCGTTCGCTAAAGAACGGCATACTATTACCGATATAAATATCAACAAAGAGTTCCATCAGGTCGATTTATATGCACTCGATTCCATTTCTTTTTCTTGCTATTGCAAATGAAGACTAAAAATCAATAACTTGCTATATTGCGCACCCGAAACGGTTCCAAGTTCAAATAATAACAAAACTTTGCGTCTACTGATCCCACTTCAGTCAAGGCGTTTCAATACGGATAGATAATTAGTTAAGGCTCACTATGAAGATTAAGCATCAACTTCTACTCTTAGGATCGCTGTCACTGTTGGCGATACTTGCGGTACTCGGAACCAGTACCTACTTCGCCCGCACTACCGATAACCTTTCCAATGCCGTTACGCAACTTGGACAACTAGAAGTCACACTTCTCAACCTTCGCCGTAATGAAAAAGACTTCTTACTCCGTAAAGATGAAAAGTACTTAGATAAGTTCAACACTAATGCTGGTTTGTTCAATGAGCAAAAAAGCGCGTTAGAACAAACTCTCGAAGCATCCAATGTTCCACTACCGAATCAACTCGATCGAGAGTTGGCTGATTATCGTAGTGCATTTACTAACTTGGTCGCGGCCTATAAAACATTAGGCTTGACGCCTAATGACGGCATTATGGGGCAGTTCAAGCAAGAGTTAGATAGACACCAGCGTAATAATCTAACTCTATCGCTTATCGAACTAGAAAATGCCGTGCTTACAGGTTCTACTCTCTCTTTGAACAAAAGTGGCATCGCGCCGCTAGATCGACTAGGCCAAGAGACGTTAACACAACGCTCCATCATTGGTTTTAAATACGACCAAGGCTTGCTAGGTGAAACCCGCAGCCGCTCTCACAGTATTGAATCAGATTTCAAAGCCTTTAATCAAACCGTTCACAACGCGTTGGATCAAGCGATTGCCACACTAACAACAATCAAATGGGTTATTTCTGGTGGGCTTATCTTTGCGATCGTCGCATTAATTGGCATTATCCTTCGCTCCATCAGCCGTGACGTTGATACGTTGCAGACCAATATTTCCACTATTGCTCGCACAAACGACCTTACAACGCATGTGCCGTCGGAAGGTAAAAACGAAATCGCTTCGATTGGTCGCGCGGTCAATAGCCTACTCGACAGCTTTAGAGCGCTGGTCGCCGATACACAGCAGCAATCTAGTCAGCTAAAACACAGTAGCAGCAACATGAGCTCCGAGCTGCAACTTGTGGTAGAACAGTTCCACAGCCAAAGCGATCACACCAATTCAATGGCGGCTTCCGTTCAGCAAATGGTGACCACTATCGATGAGATCTCTCAAACGACGCACAAAGCTGCGGATGTCGTTAACCAAGCAGCAGACAATTCTCAGCAAAGCCGTACTTTTGTTGATGACACCGTAAGTAATATTCAATCCTTGTCTGCTGTGCTAGCTGAAAGTAATGATGAAATACGTTCATTGAGTGACCATGTAGGCAAAATTGGAGGTGCCGTACATATCATTCAAGATATTGCTGAGCAAACCAACCTCTTGGCGCTCAATGCAGCCATCGAAGCGGCGCGCGCGGGTGAGCAAGGCCGAGGTTTTGCCGTAGTTGCAGATGAAGTTCGCGCGCTAGCAAGCCGAACTCACCAATCCACAGAAGAAATCACCAATTTGGTGACCGCTATTCAATCTCAGATGACCACGGTCGTTGATGATATTGAGCAGTGCAACACACAAGGCGCTGCAACGCTATCCGCCTCAGCCAAGTTAGATACAGCACTGCAACAAATCTCTACTGATATGTCTGAGATCCAAGCAAACTCAGAGCAAATCGCTGCCGCCATTGAAGAACAAGGCATAGTTATGAATCAAGTTGGCGAGTCGATTACCGAACTGAATGAGATCTCCACTGACAATATGAGCAATGCCAATGCTTGTATTGAAGAGGTTCAAAAGGTTTCAGGGCAAACTCAACATATGGATGATGTTGTATCGGGCTATAAAATTTAGTCCTGACTCAAACACAGATTTACCTAATCAGCCTTTGCCCTGCGCAAAGGCTTTTTTTTATTATCAACAAAAACTATAAACTGTTTACTAGCCTAGCTTCTTGGTGAGTTGCCTTCCGTTGTCTAATCTATAGCTGTTCATTCATCAGGAGACGACCCCCATGCAAAAAACACTTTTATTAACTGGCGCGACCGATGGTATTGGCTTAGAGACAGCAAAAAAACTCGCTCTACAGGGTCACCACATCCTAATGCATGGGCGCAATGAAGCGAAACTTAAAGCAGCAGTAGAAGAAGTAGCGGCGTTAAATCGCAATGCCAAGATTGAAAGCTATGTCGCCGATCTGTCTGTTCTGAGCGAAGTCAGCCAGCTGGCCACTCAAGTCTCTGAGATGCATGGCAAACTTGATGTGATTATCAACAACGCAGGCGTGTTTGCCACACCAAACACTCTGACAAACGACGGCCTAGACGTACGTTTTGCAGTAAATACCATCGCCCCATATATTCTGACTCGTCAGTTATTACCGCTATTAAATAGTGATGGCCGCGTAGTGAACTTATCATCAGCGGCACAAGCACCTGTTGATGTTCAAGCTATGGTTGGTCGTCCGGTACTTTCTGACAATGACGCATACGCGCAGTCAAAACTGGCTATCACCATGTGGACACAAGCCATGGCGGCTGAGTATCCAAGCGGACCTGTGTTTGTTGCCGTCAATCCGGCATCCTTCTTGGGCAGCAAAATGGTTAAAGAGGCGTACGGCGTAGCTGGTAACGATCTGAATATTGGTGCAGACATTCTCGTCAGAGCCGCTTTGGCTGATCAGTTTGAAAATGCCAGCGGTCTTTATTTTGATAACGACATCGGCAAGTTTGCGAAACCGCACAACGACGCGCAGAACACCGAAAAGGTTGCAGCAGTCATCTCTGCTCTTGATCATTACCTATGAGCATTCGCTCAAAGAGGATCTGTGTCATAAATCCCAATATGGCGGCGTACCAAAATAGTCGCTAAAGAAATCAATAAAAGCTCGGACTTTCGGGGCAACGAGCCTTGAACTTGGGTACAACACCCAGATAGCGGTATCCGATTGGTAAGGGGTTTGCTGTAAAATTTCCACCAGCTCCCCATTTTTTATTTGCTGATACACACTCCATGTACTGCTCATCGTAATTCCATGACCTGCCATACAAAGCTCACGTATCGCATCACCATTATCTGAACGAATTTTGCCCGCAATCTTAATGCTGACATCACCATTCGCAGTTTTGAAATCCCAATGATCGATACCGGTAATTCTGATGCACTGATGATCTTTTAAAGCCTGTGGCGAATCGGGCGTTCCATATTTAGCCAGATAATCGGGTGAAGCACAGATGATACGATGATCTGGCGCTAATTTTTTGGCAATCAAACTGGAGTCTTTTAGTTCAGCGTTACGAATGGCTACATCAAAACCGCCATCCACTAAATCAACAATCGAATCAGAAAAGCGCAGGTCGACTGAAAGCTCTGGATTTTGCTCCATAAATGCATTCATAGCTGGCAGTAAATGCATACGGCCAAAAGACGAAGGCGCTGTCACTCGCAACGTGCCGGAAGCCAATGCGCCCTGCCCGCCAATAGAAGCTTTGGCGAGTTCAACACTATCAACCACATTTTCTGCATGAGGCAAAAACGCCTCCCCCTCCTGCGTTAGAGATACTTTTCGAGTGGTGCGATGGACAAGACGGGCGCCAACACTTTCCTCAAGTTTATTGATATGAGCACTCGCCACGGCGGGCGACAAGCCAAGTTCTTGCCCTGCTTGGCTGATGTTATGGGTACTTGCTAGACGAATAAATAAACGTAGATAATCGATGTTCATAGCCAATAATCCACAAAGTTATTTTTTCACCATGACCAAATCATGATCCATCAGTTCTTTAACAAACGGTGACGGTGACGATTGATAAGTAATCCACACTCGACTTTTCGCACGGGTCATCGCCACATAAAATAGGCGTCGCTCTTCTGCATGAGGATATTCATCTGAGCCTTTCGTTAGTGCATCACTTAAGTGAATAAACTTACGCTTAGCCGGGAACTGCCCTTCATCGGCATTGACGATTATAACAAAATCGGCCTCTTTACCCTTACTCGAGTGACAGGTCATAAACTCTAATGACAGATTAGTAAATAGCTTCTGCCAATCATGAAACAGCTCTGGTTTGTGATAATGATTACGGCCAAGCAGTAGCACCGATTTGGCACTCTTTGCCTTGCTGTTGATATCATCGAGAATTTTTTCTACTCGATTACCATGTTCAATCACAACCGCTTTTTGCTTCACAGCTTTGTGGCTTTTTATCTCTTTACTGATTTGCGCAGGGTTGGCCTGAATAAAATCAGACGCCACTTCACTGAGTTTGTCACTGAAGCGATAAGTGGTATCCAGTAAATGCACCGATGAATGAGGGAAACGGTCGCTAAACTCGGTGGTCAAATCTACATCGGAGCCAGTAAACTGATAGATTGACTGCCAATCATCCCCAACAGCAAACAGCGACGCTTTATTGTCAGGCTGTTCACATAAAGACTGCACTAAGGCTAGGCGATCGGGTGAGATATCCTGATACTCATCAACCATGATGAACTTCCACGGTGAAGTAAACTTCTTCGAACTCACTCGCTTAGTTGCGTTGGTAATCATCGAGGTAAAGTCAATCTGGTCATTGTCTTTAAGCATCTTTTGCCAAGCTTGATAGCAAGGCCAGCACAATGCTAGCTCACTATTCAAACGTGTGTATTCGGCATCATCGATAAGCCGTTCTTGAATCGCTTTTTTGCTCAGCCCTGTTGCGATCAACTGGTCGAGTTGCTGCTCAAGCCAAGCAATCAACTTAGGGTTTTCACTCTGACTGCCAAGTTCTTCATCGCCTTTTAGGTAAGCAATAGGCCATTTGGATAAGTGCTTTTGCCAACGCTTGAAGTTGGTGGGCGTCATCCAGTGTTTTTTCAGCCAATCAATACACCACCCATTTTTCTGTGCTGACTCTGTGGCGAGCGGGGTAAGTTTCGGCGGTTGAATTTCTGTCTCTTTGAGGATTTGCAGGCCAAGCTGATGAAAAGTCAGTACCGCAATGTCATCAGCGGTTTTACCAAGCTTTCTCTCTAATCGCTCACGCATTTCATTGGCGGCATCACGACCAAAAGCGACAAGGAGTATCTGCTCTGGATGTGCTAAATGACTTTGCAACAAGTACGAAACCCTTGCCATTAACACACTGGTTTTGCCTGAACCTGCTCCAGCTAGAATCAAATTCTGATCATTGTTATGCAAAACGGCCATTTGCTGCGAATAGTTCATTGGCGACGATTCTGATTGCGTAAACAGCACCTGCCAGTTTTCGCGCTCATCAACCAACCAGTTGGTGTTGCGTTCTTCCAGTGCGTGTTGAGTCTCATCTAGCCATGGCAGCAACTTTTGGATTCGATTCGGCATAGTACGCATTGCCTCGGAGATTGACATGTTCATCTCCAGAAACTGACTGTTTACCTCATCTACCCACCCTGTCATCAATGAATGCGGCAGGAACTGAGGTAATGTACGCAGTCTTGTCAACTCCTGCTCCCACTTTGGCAAGTAGGTTTTAAGCATGGCACTTTGTTCTCGATGCCAGTTTTGGTACACCGATACAGCATTCTTGGCAAATCGTTGCACTTCTTGCCATGGCAAACCTTGTACGACCCAGCATACCTGCTTATCGTCACTCTCATGAGCATGAACCGTAATCGAAGACCAAATTAAGCCCCGCTTAACGCTAAGCTTGCCGCTCCATTCACAGAAAGGTATTCGTACCTCCGCTCGAACAGAATGCAGTACTAAGCAGTGCGGTTGCAATTCAATGGTTCGGAACTCATGTTGAGTAAAGATTTCAGCGGTCGGAGTGGCGGTTAGCAGCATGATAAATCGAGATAACGTGGTATTCATTGTGAGTTATAGTAGTCAGTCTACTGTATCAACTCGCTAAATCCATCCAAGTTTATGTAATAAGTGTGAAAAAGAATCCAAATAAAAACGCTCCCAGCCGTTGGGAGCGCTTTTTAGCATCAATTTACTTGTTGGTCGGTGTCTGTAGCTTCTCCATCACATCATCCAAGTTAAAGCTCGCTGCTTTTTGCCTTGGCGGAAATTCTTTGAAGGTCTCTAGGAACTTACCTACATATACTTGCGCCGGTACCAGTAGATAAACCCTATCGATCATCCAGTCATAGTAAGTGTTGGACGTCACGTCAGCGACTTCATAAGGATCCATTCTCAGGTTGAAGATTTTCGGTACACGAAGCGTAACAAACGGTTCTGCCCAAATACGCAGTGTTCCTTCTACGCGTTGCTCCATAAACACCACTTTCCAATTGTTATAACGCAGTGCGGTGAGATCGCCATCATCAGAGAAGTAGAAAATTTCCGCACGTGGAGACTCTTCAGTTTCCCCCGTTAAATACGGTAAGAAGTTATAACCATCTAAGTGAACTTTGAAGCTCTTGTTACCGGCTTGGTGCCCTTTAAGTAGCTTCTCTTTTACATCTGGCTCACCCGCTGCTGCTAGGAAGGTTGGTAACCAATCCATGTGGTGCATGATGTTGTTAGACACACTACCCGCTTCGATTTTGCCTGGCCACTTAACCATTGCAGGCACTCGGTAAGCACCCTCCCAGTTGGTGTTTTTCTCGCCACGGAAAGGAGTGAGACCCGCATCTGGCCAGGTGTTCATGTGAGGGCCATTATCTGTGGAATAAAACACAATGGTATTGTCTTCAATACCTAGCTCGTCAACTTTCTTAAGCAGCTCTCCAACATGGTTATCGTGTTCAATCATGCCATCTGCATAATAACTGATACCTGATTTGCCTAGGTTGCCGTCTTTAACATGGGTACGGAAGTGCATGCGCGTCGCGTTCCACCAAACAAAGAACGGTTTTTTCGCCGCGACAGCACGATCCATAAAATCGAGCGCAGCTGACAAGGTTTCTTCATCCACCGTTTCCATACGTTTACGCGTTAAAGGTCCTGTGTCCTCAATTTTACCGTCAGCAAATGATTTGATGACGCCGCGAGGACCAAACTGTTTACGAAATTCTGGATCTTTCGGATAATCGATGTTTTCTGGCTCTTCTTCAGCGTTCAAGTGATAAAGGTTACCAAAGAACTCATCAAAGCCATGGGCGGTGGGTAAAAACTCATCTTTATCACCCAAATGGTTTTTACCAAACTGCCCGGTCATATAACCGTGAGGCTTAAGTAGCTCTGCAATCGTGGCATCTTCCGCTTGCAAACCTAAATCTGCACCAGGAAGACCCACTTTGCTTAAGCCTGTTCGAAGTACGCTTTGACCTGTTATAAATGTCGAACGCCCAGCCGTACACGACTGCTCGCCATAATAATCGGTGAACATCATTCCACCTTTAGCAATGGAATCGATGTTAGGCGTCTTGTAACCCATTAAACCAAATGTGTATGCACTGACGTTGGATTGACCAATGTCATCGCCCCAGATTACGAGGATATTGGGTTTATCCTCGGCATACGCACTTGCTGAAACACCAATTAACGCGGTAGCCAATACAGCTAAGCTCCGCTTAAACCTTGTTGTCGTTGTCATGTAAACCTCTACGTTAGTTGGTTGCATCCCGCCCATTAACATATAGTCGCTAACATGCATAACTACCACTAACACAACGGTTTTTCTTGAAAATGTCATCAGGTTATAAAGCTGAATTATTCGACACTAATCACATACCATTCGGTAAGCTTTTTTGTTTCCATATATAGCTAAAGCTATTAGATATCAGTTAGATAAGAATGGTTATAACTTTTCTTTATAGTCTCTATAAGACGACTTCCGCCTGCGACTCGCCTAAAGTGCCAAACATCCGGATACCTTTGGGTGTCTCGTTCAAATCCAATAAGTTAAAAAACGATGGAGTCTAGAATGGCGAACCACTTAAGTAAGATCGCAATGGGCGTAGGCCTTGTTGCTACATCTTCCGCAGCTATCGCAGCAGACCAACCAAATATCCTAGCGATTTTTGGCGATGATGTTGGTTACTGGAACATTAGTGCCTACAACCAGGGCATGATGGGTTATGAAACCCCAAACATCGACCGTATTGCTAATGAAGGTGCCTTGTTTACCGATCACTATGGTCAGCAATCATGTACTGCTGGTCGTGCAGCATTTATTACGGGTCAAGAGCCTTTCCGTACAGGTCTTCTTACCATCGGTATGCCAGGTTCGACGCACGGCATTCCAGACTGGGCTCCTACTATTGCAGACTTGTTGAAAGATCAAGGCTACATGACGGCTCAGTTTGGTAAAAACCACCTGGGTGACCAAGATCAACACCTACCTACAAAACACGGTTTCGACGAGTTCTTTGGTAACCTTTACCACCTAAACGCTGAAGAAGAGCCAGAGACTTACTACTACCCGAAAGACCCAGAATTCCGTAAGAACTACGGTCCACGTGGTGTAATCAAGTCATACGCAGATGGCAAGATTGAAGATACCGGACCTATGACTCGTAAACGTATGGAGCACGCGGACGAGGAGTTCCTAGAAACATCGTTGGCATTCATGGAAAAAGCAGTAAAAGCCGACAAACCTTTCTTTATCTGGCACAACACAACACGTATGCACGTTTGGACGCGCCTACAAGAGAAATATCAAGGTAAGTCTGGAGTATCTATCTACGCTGACGGTATGTTAGAGCACGATGACCATGTTGGTATCTTGCTAGACAAACTCGATGAGTTAAAGATCGCTGACAATACCATTGTTATCTACTCGACGGACAATGGTGCAGAAACTGTGACATGGCCTGATGGTGGTGCAACACCTTTCCACGGTGAGAAAGGGACAACATGGGAAGGCGGTATGCGTGTTCCTCAACTTGTTCGCTGGCCTGGGGTCATTGAACCTGGAACGAAGATCAACGAAATGATGGCTCATCAAGACTGGCTACCAACACTTCTTGATGCTGCAGGCGTTCCTGACGTGAAAGAGCAACTTGCCAAAGGCTACAAAGCAAATGGCAAAGACTGGCGTGTTCACATCGACGGTTACAACTTTAAACCATTCTTTGAAGGTAAAACGGACGAGGCACCACGTGATTCGTTGCTTTACTTCACCGCAAATGGTGAGCTTAACGC
Organism: Vibrio sp. CB1-14; assembly: GCF_040412085.2. Classification (NCBI taxonomy): domain Bacteria; kingdom Pseudomonadati; phylum Pseudomonadota; class Gammaproteobacteria; order Vibrionales; family Vibrionaceae; genus Vibrio; species Vibrio chaetopteri. The sequence goes on from NZ_CP115921.1 coordinate 1,762,996, forward strand.
TGTTCGTTGGAATGATTGGAAGCTAAACTTTGCTGTTCTTGAGGGTGATATCTCGAACGCTATCCGTTTCTCGCCAAACTGGCCACAAATTATTCACCTGCGTGCAGACCCATTTGAAAAAGCACCACACGAGTCGGGCATGTACCTTCGCTGGATGGCTGACAACATGTGGCTATTCGTACCGATTCAAGACGTGCTAGGTGACTTCTTCAAAACATTGCCAGACTACCCAATGCAGCAAGGTCAGATGATGAACCCAGCAGCAATTGATTACCAGTCACTGGGCCTAAAAGGCAAAATGCAACAGCTTGATCAACTTCAGAAACAAGTTGAGCAAATGAAATAACGCTTCGTTTGGAACAAGCAAGCTAAACCAAGCGCTATAAACAAGCGCTATAAAAAAGGCCAGCCACTTCGAAAGTGACTGGCCTTTTCTCTTAGGTGTCAATTAAACGTAAAACGCGTCAACTGTACCTTTAAGTTTGATCAGCATAGGTTGACCCCAACGGTCTTTTGCTTTTGGAGAAGGGATTTTAACCCATCCTTCGCTGATGCAGTATTCTTCAACGTCTGTGCGCTCTTTACCGTTTAGGCGAATGCCAATTTGGTGTTCAAAACACTCAGCCACGTGATGTGGGCTACGAGGGTTGCCTGATAGATGATCTGGTAATTCTGGCTTTGCGTTGTCGCTCATGGTGATAACCTGAATGAGTTAGTGAAAAGTGGCTCATTGTAGTCAATACATTCCACCTGCTCAACTAGTCTCTGACGATGTCACGCTATTTTCACGTACAATCTCTACAACACTGATCGTTTGCCCATCAATTGGACAATTAACAACCCAGTAAAACAAGTTATTCCACGTAATCCTCGATGATCTTAGTACCGCATACCTCGCAGACGCGGTGACAGGAATAGGCGTGGGTGGACGTCATCAGTCCGCCAAACACCCAGCCTTTTAATAGGTTAGCCAAAAATGCACTATTGTCTTGTGAATGTTCACCTTCCGCTAAAGCCGGTTTTTCAACCAGTACCACAATGTGTTTCGTTTCAGCGCAACAAACACTGCATACACAGTTTTCAATCCTTTGCATGAAGGCACTCCTGATAATCAAACCATTGATTTGGGGTCGATTGTAATTCAAGCAAACCACAAACTATGTTAACCAGGTAGCATATTCAAGAACAGTTTTTGGCTAATTTTCAAACACCAGTACATCAAACTATTTCAAGCGCTATTAAAAAAGTCCAAGACACTAAACATCACTGTCTTTCATTGGTTGCTCTTGGTTTGCCATGCGTTTATTGGCAACTCGGCGATCAAAATCTGAAATACGCGCTAAGAACTGGCTCTTTTCCTCCTTTGAAATAGATGTCGCCAAAGGAAGGTCTGCCGTAAGTGGGTTTACGGCACGATTTCGCACCAGCACTTCAAAATGGAGGTGTGGACCTGTCAATCGACCTGTTGCACCCGCAAGCGCAATCTTCTGGCCGCGTTTCACTTGTTGTCCTTGTCTCACCAAAAATTTAGACAAATGTAAGTAACGTGTGGTGTAAACACTGTTGTGTTCAATGACCACATACTTGCCAGCGTAAGGATGGTTGCGGATAGCTATTACCTTACCATCACCAGTTGAATAGACCGGTGCACCCACAGGTGTCGCGAAGTCGGTGCCGTTGTGGGGAGATATTCTTCCTGTTACCGGATGCTTACGCTTAGGGTTAAAGTGGGAGGTTACTCGGCGATAGGCCTTGCCTATAGGGTAGCGGTCAAAAGCTTGTTCTAAGCTATTGCCATCACGGTCATAGAAGCGACCGTCATCAGCTAAGAACGCTGCAACCTCTCGATTACCCAATGCAATGGAAATACCTTGAACTTCAGCGTTACCCGTTGGGTGATTACCCAAGTATTGGTGATTAACCAAAATCTCGAAACGATCACCCGCACGTAATTCTCTGGCGAAGTTAACTTTGTCCCTCAACACTTGAGTAATATTTGCAATCTGCCTTGTCGAAAGACCAGCTCGATGCGCAGAAGTAGAAAAGCTGCCGTGAACCTCTCCGGAATACAAGGTTTCTTTCCAGTCACCCTGCTCCTCTTCAAAGCGATACTCAAACGACCCATCTGATTCTTTACTATAGATAGCGCGTTCTACCAAGCTCTGATGGAAGATCATCGACTGTAACTGTTTTGATTGTGAGTCGATAATAAGCTCGAGATGATCGCCTGGTTTGATAGTGTCGAGTTTTAATACATTCAGGTCAGCTTCTAGAACATGCTGAAGAGTTGAGTAACCAAGGTTCCATGATGAGAAAACGGAACTTAAGGTATCCCCTACTTTGACAAAGTAGTGAACTCGAGTTGAATGGTCTTTTGGCTGGTCTAGATTCGAAAAAGAATCCAAAACTGTCTCTCCTAGATAAGGAGTCACCTTTATTTCAACAGACTCTGGTGTCGGTTCAGGCAGAAAGCTAATTAAAGAAGCAATAGAGAGAGCGATGACAGCAGTAGTCATCAAGATAGGACGAAGAAGCTTCATAATGGTGATACGAAAAACAAACAATTGTTATATTATAACATCTCCCATCAAGTAAAGAAAACATAACTATTGCCCAACTTTGTATCAAACGGTGAGCAGAAAACTACGCCATCATACTATAAAACCTAATCACAAAAGAAAAACACCACAAAATCTTTCAATTTTATGGCGTTTCTTGGTTCAAAGTATCAGGACGGTCTATGGCACACCATGACCTTTAGATGCTACCCAAACTCGATACCACTGCTCACGAGTTAGCTCAATGTCTAACGCCGAAATAGCGGCTTTTACACGCTCAATCTTACCAGAGCCAATGATAGGAAGCGGGTTAGATGGCAGACGTTTCACCCAAGCGTAAATCACTTGGTCGATGCTTGTCGCGCCGACTTCTGCTCGAATCGCTTCAAGTTCACTGCGAACACGCTGGGCTTGTTCAGATTGACCATTAAAGATCTCACCACCAGCAAGAGTAGACCAAGCCATTGGCTTCACTCTTAGTTGCTGTAGCTGATCTAAAGTACCATCGTGAGCAACTTCAAAGTTAATTGGGTTGATTTCAACTTGGTTAGTGACCAGAGACTTGCTTAAGCGCGATTGCAGTAACTCATACTGACGCGGCGTGAAGTTAGATACACCAAAGTGTTTCACTTTACCGATTTTATACAACTCGTTAAATGCATCGGCGACTTCGTCAGCATCCATTAAAACGTCTGGACGGTGAATCAGCAGAACATCAAGCTCATTCACACCCAGTCTCTGTAGAGAGTTATCTACCGATTCATAAATGTGCTTTGCACTGGTGTCATAATGGTTGATCTTGCGATCTGAGAACTTGTCACTACATAGCTTAATATCGCACTTTGAAACGATCTGGATTTCCTCACGGACTGATGGATCCAGTGCCAGCGCTTCACCAAATAGTGTCTCACACTCATAGTTGCCATAAATATCGGCGTGATCAACGGTCGTCACACCCAGTTCGATATGCTGTTTAAGGAAGGTCAAACGTTCTTGCGGTGTCATCCCCCAATCAGCCAAACGCCAATACCCCTGAACCAGCTCGGAAAATTCCGTCCCATTTGGCGCCATCGTTACTTTAGAAACCATGGGTTATCTCCTTATTTAAATCTGCCCACATCCTAAGCTTGTTTACCAAGGCTCACAACGGGTAAAATTCGAAAAAACGAACTGGAGTACGAAGTTGTGAGCTTTGCTGAAAGACTTAAAGAATTGATTGGACAAGAAAGCGTCAGTGGCTTCGCTCGCCGCGTTGAACTCTCTGAAGCACTTATACGCAAATATCTTAAAGGCAGTGAACCAAGCTTAGCAAAAGCTAATCAAATCGCGATGAAAGCCAACTGCTCACTTGAGTGGCTAGCCACTGGCTGCGGCTATTTATATCGTCAAGCAGAAGTGGTTGATATGCCCGCCTACCAACTCGCTCACGAAACCGTACTAGGTAATAAGCTCGCTGAAAGTGACACCCTCACTCATCGCAAACTCATCATCGCTTATCAATACTTACGTGCGACTAAGAAAAGTGATGGGCATTTAGATGCTCATGGTATGAAAAGGTGCTTGCTAGCATCACTAACTAATAAATTACCCACTAAAAACCCCAGAGCATTTACACCAACTCAAACCCGCGCAACAAAATCGTAACATCCATCTGTGACACATAGATTATACCGCCCCATGTATTCGCATTACAAATAGTTCAACATTCACTCCTTTGATAAATGTGACCAAGATTAAACGCATGTTTGAATAAAATACCTTACACTAATATCAACAAACAGATTTATTAAGAGCAAAGGAATATTCCACAAACCGAATATAACCAACTCTCCAATAATGTCCCCCAATAGTGGTATTCGAAAATTGAAATATTTTTGAAGGGGGTTCTTATATCCGAAAAACGGAATAAATATAAAAAGGAATACATATGAAAAGTCTATTCAAGCTTTCTACTTTGGCAGTAAGTGTGTTTGCAGCATCGCAAGTTGCTGCAATTGAGTTGTATAATTCTGAAGGTACTAGCGCAAACATGTACGGCGGTATTGCAGCACAAGTCAGCGCATATGATTATGACGAATCAACGATTATCGGCAATGACGCAGGCTTTGCTTATAACTCAGACCAAACTCATATTGAAGATCCAGGCTCATGGTTTGGTTTTGATATCAAACACCAAATGGGTAAAGTGTATGGTCTTGCAAAAATTGAATGGGATGTAGACTTTTCAACATCGACAGACCTTGATAGTCGCCGCGCGCTAACCGCACGTCAGACATTTGCTGGTTTCGGCCACGATGATTTTGGTTCAATTACTATTGGTCGCCAAGAGAGCCCCTACATGAAAACGGACAAGGGCTACTACGCATACTGGGTTGGTGGTCTTAACATGATGCAATCTGACGAACTTGGTAGTCGCCGTTCTCAAAACACAGTAGTTTGGCAGAATGATTTTGATAACCTTTATATAGGCCTACAATATCAAGCTCGCCGCAGCGTAGATGACCTAATTACCTTTGGTGGTAACGGCCTGAACTTTGGCTCATTGCTAGAAGTTAATGGTGATCCTGTAACAATCAAAGGCGGTTATGGCGCAGCAGTTGCCTATACTATCGAGCAAACTGGCACATATTTAGCGGCAGCTTACAACCAAGCTAACGATATCAACGGTTCTTTCATTGACCTTCTTGGAATCCCTGATGCTGCAGCGGCAATTACAGCTACTGACGCAGAAGTTAAGCAGTACGCACTAGCACTTGAGCAACACTTGCTAGATGGCGCATTATCACTTTCTGCGCGTTACGAAGAATTTACAGCAAAAGACGGCCTAAATTCATTTGACTCAAAAACGACTACATTTGGCCTTGGCGCAAACATGTACGTGTCTGAAACAGTCCGTATTTACGGTGGCTACGAAATGGCCGAAGAGAAAGACGAAAAACTTGGTCGTACTAAGACTGAAATGACTTCGTTTAACCTAGGTGCGGCATACGCTCCCGTGCCTTGGGGTGAAGTTTACCTAGAAAGCTATACGGACGATCTTAAACTTAACGATGGTCTGAACTTCAATGACTTTACTTCTGTTGGCGTTGAATCCAAAGGCACTCACTTCTTCCTAGGTGCTGCAGTATTCTTCTAATGCCATCTTGAGTTAGACACTAACTAGTAAGTTTCCTTTAAAGCCCTTTGTACATTTCTGTGCAAAGGGCTTTTATTTATCCCCCTAATCACTTCTCTCAGCGACTCGATCAACAAAGAAGCTTTCAGCTCAATAAATGAGCACACATTATCCCTCAATTACCAATCATACAAATATCCAATAGTTCAGACCACAAACCATGTATAACCCCAACAAATAAAAATTAATAAAAATATAAACTGTGATTTCAACCCGATATTCATCACCATTTTATCCATAGAATCCACATCAAAATAATCTGAAAAGGAAGCAATTCAGCACAAAACAAGAATAGACACTGTTAATAGACCTCATTCATTAACTACGTACTACCCATAAGCAATCCAACCAATCAACTACCACTAGAACGAATACATATGAACAGACATTGCATTAGACTTTTAACGTTTTCATTTACATTGACGTGTTTTCCCGCCCTTGCCGCTGTCGAACTGTATAACCAAGAAGGTACAGAGCTTTCCGTTTACGGCGCTATTGCCGCGCAAGTGAGCCAATATGATTATGACCAATCCTCTGCGATGGGAAGTCCTGAAGGTTATAACTACAACAGCGATATTGTTCACATTGAGGATCCAGGTTCTTACGTCGGTATCGACCTCTCTCACCAAGTGGGTTCAATGCGTGGACTTGTAAAACTCGAGTGGGATGTGAACTTCGGTACACAGTCCGATACATCTGACGAGGCACTACAACAACGTCAAACCTACGTTGGGTTTGCGCATGACGATTACGGCCAAGTGACCATCGGTAGACAAGAGAGTCCCTACATGAAAACCGATAAGGGCTATTACGCTTATTGGGCTGGCGGACTTAACATGATGCAATCAGATGAACTTGGCAGTCGTCGCACTGCTAATACCGTGGTTTGGTCAAAACAGACCGATAGCTTTTATTTGGGGCTTCAATACCAGGCGAGTAGGAATGTTGAACAAATTTCTTTCGGTAACGGGCTCAATTTTGGTTCCGTTTTTCAACCAACTGAAGACACGCCAAATATCTCAATAGACAACGGCTTTGGTGTTGCCGCTACCTACACATTCGATTTTGGTACCTATGTGGCGCTTGCCTATAACCAAGCAAATAATATTAATGGTAAATTCATCGACTTACTGGGCATCCCTGATCCATCATTTAGCCTTGTCGCGAGCGATGCCAAAGTACAACAGTACGCTCTGGCGTTAGAGCATCACTTCTTTGACGGTCAGCTTTCTGTATCCGGACGCTATGAGCGCTTCAACGCGCAAGATGGCACTGCGGCACCCAGTTTCGATGGTACTACCGACAATATTGGTGTTGGTGCCAACTGGTTTATCACCGATGCCGTGCGAGTTTACGGCAGCTATGAGTGGGCACTCGATAAGAACAACCTAACGCAAACCACAAATACTAAAGTGAGTATGATCAACGTCGGGGCAGCTTGGGCTCCGGTGCCTTGGGGGGAGCTGTACATGGAAGCCTACCACGATGATGTCACGCTAAATCAAACCCTAGATTGGCAATCAGGTGCTGCTCCGTCTGATTTTCGCGGTAACGCAACTCACATCTTCCTCGGTGCGGCCGTATTATTTTAGCCATCTCAACCTCTAGAGACTAAACACAGCCACTAAGGTGCTTGATGATCATATCAAGCACCTTGCTTCGATAATTTCGACACTAAAAGACGAACAATGGATGGCAAATCGAGTTACAAAGCTTACAATGCACCATCAAATACATAGCTAGATGACTCACCATGATTCCTGATTACACATTCGATACCCTCAACACCATGCCACGACAAGAACTTGAAGAATTTGCTGCGCGTATGATAAGCCGCATGGTACCCGAGGACGTAATGACCGAGCTGTTCACCTTCGAGCAAGAAGAAGTGGATAACGAAGAACGTATGCTAGCAACCCAGCTTGACGCCATTTTAAGAATGACCGCGATTGCTCTGTGTGAGATTCAACAAGCATTTGACGATTCAGACAATGCTATCCAGAACAGTGAGCGTATGACGCGTCTCGTCTTATGGCACTTCTACTCCGTGTCATTCAACCTTGAAAAAGCGATCCCGTTGCAGACCCACTGTAACCACGTCGAAGTGTTGCTGAATAACCGACCTAAAGACGTACTAGGCTGGGTAAAGGAACTGAATGACTTGTTGCACTCTTACGCAGAGATCAACACTGAAAACTAAACATCAACTGTTCGGTAAAACCTAGATTCTGAGCAAATCTCTCCTAACCTATTTTGAGTGATGTTGTTGCATATCGTGATAACAACATCAATTCATAACAAGTCGTTAGGGAGACGTTATACAATGTATTCAGATTTGCTTGAACCTCAGCCGCAGCAGAAAAAGAAACAACATCAACCATCGATCACCCAGCGACGTGCGGCTTCCACGAAGGCTTTGTCGGATCAGCGCAGCAATTCTGAACAACCCAACGTAGCTCAGCGTCAACCCAACCTCCAAGATAATCGTCTACTCCACGCTGCGAACTCTCCCATCCAACACCATTCTAAACAAAGTTCCCAACCACACACTCCAACAACCAACGTGATGCAACGAGCGAAAGTGCCTGATGGCTTCGATCCCGATGCTTGGGAGAGCCTCCCCTCTCATGCTCAAGCTGTTTATAAGCTCATCGCACAATCACCTAACTTCGACATACTTCGACACGACATGGGTGAGAACAAACTCATTGCAGAATGTGCAAACCTGGGTATGGCTCTTGAACTTGCTGAAAGGTCGGTCAAATCGCTGACCGATTACGCCACTATGGTGAACAAAAACGCAGCCAAAGCAAAAGCAAAAGCAGTCGCTAAACAAGCTGTAGGGTTTGGTGTCGGTGTCGGTACGTCATATGGTAGCATGGCTCTCAAACCCGTCGCAAATGGCGTTGGTAACCATTTGGCGGGCTACGCAATCAAGCAAGGTGTTAGTGGAACCGGAGTAGGCGTCAAAAAAGGCAGCCAATGGGCTGCTGGCAAACTTGCCAGCAAAAAAGTTGGTTCTGCAAAGTGAGACCAGACTTCGTAGCGTCCTCAAAGACATCGGCCTTGCCTATGTACTATTTAACAACTGTAGGTTTGGCAATGAAGATAAAATCATACAAGTGAAGAACGCCATGTTGAGCTCACATACTATTGTTCAACACGCGGTCGACCATATATGCACCCAAAGATAATCAAGAATACCCTTCAAACGGCAATCGATGCCGCTCATTCGGCTTCTAAACCTCAATCCGTTAACCATTCAATGGCGTCTTGGTAGTTGCCAAAAGATGCCATGTCTCCAGCAATAAACCAGCTACCTATTTTACTCGCGAGTTCCTGCCAGTTTTTGTCACCGTAAATCGCGATCTTTTCTATGTTGAAGCCTAGTTTTAACCCTAACTGAAAATCATCCCAGGCGGCTCTTAACTCCCAGCCAGAAAACTCGGTAATGTCGACCAGCATTTTCATGTGCTTGGCAGATATCCCCTGCAAACTCGACTCAAGTACTGGCGTTATCGCTTGGTAGTCTTCATGAGTAAGCTTGCCTGTTGCCTTGAGAATTAGCAGTGATTCGCCTTCAATGCGCTCTATTCCAATCGTAATTCCGTGACGTTGTGTGTTCATAGTTTTCCCCTACGCTTCCATCACCTGATTAAACAATAGAGTAAATCTGAAATGAAAATGTTGAAGTCACAACCAAACTTCACCAAATCCTTATGAAAGAGTGCAAAAAGCTAAAACGTACGATAGCTGTTCATAAGAGGCTGTTAGTTTTCGCCCGCTAAATACGGCAACTTTTCATACCAACATTAACCTTATTAAGAACCGCATTTATACCTACAATGATGATGTGACAAATCGTAAAACATAACATTAACAAGACCTATAACTAACCATGAACTATAAAGCTCAGCAACTCCTACAGCATCTTTGTTCTCAATACGACCAAATTTCAACAAAATATCAGTCAGAACCATTTCCGGTTTTTGCCGAAACATTTGAAAGTGAATATGGTCATTGCTTAGTGAGAAGCCCAGCGGGAAGTCACCGTTTTAGTATTGTTTCAGTGAATTTTGTCCCTTCAGCTAGAGGACAAGGTGTGCTCACGCAGTTTATTCACTACATTAAAAATAACCCCTACCACTACCAAGGGGTAGAAGTAGAGATTATCGAAAACCAATGCCTGGCTAAAAAGCTTCTTTCGCTTGGCTGGGAGTACAAATCGGTCTTTAATCGGTGGTTTTGTTCAAAGACGCCTAGTTTGATTAAGCATTTCTAAAGATGTTCTATTGCGTTTGTTCAACAAGAATTTAAGCAAAAAAAAGAGCCGCTAATCAGCGGCTCTTTTTAGATATCTAACTAAGAGTAGTTGCTAGCCAATAGCTATTTACTCTTTACCAAATACGTTGTTCTCTTGCTCTTGTACACGGATGAACGTGGTACGCTTAGTAAGCTCTTTAAGCTTAGCTGCACCTACGTAAGTACAAGTAGAGCGCACACCACCAAGAATATCGGAGATGGTGTCGTTTACATCACCACGGTATGGAAGTAGTACAGTTTTACCTTCTGCCGCGCGGTACTGAGCAACGCCGCCAGAGTGCTTGTCCATTGCTGATTGAGAAGACATGCCGTAGAACTTCATGAATTTCTCGCCGTCTTTTTCAAACACTTCGCCGCCAGATTGCTCGTGGCCTGCTAGCATACCGCCAAGCATGACGAAATCTGCACCGCCACCAAATGCTTTAGCGACGTCACCCGCACATGCACAGCCACCGTCACCGATGATCATGCCGCCAAGGCCGTGTGCTGCGTCTGCACATTCAATGATTGCAGAAAGCTGAGGGTAACCAACACCAGTTTTAACACGTGTAGTACATACAGAGCCTGGGCCAATACCAACTTTAACGATATCAGCACCCGCTAGGATTAGCTCTTCACACATGTCGCCAGTGACAACGTTACCTGCAGAGATAGTCTTGTTTGGGAACTCTGCACGAACTTTTTGTACGTACTCAACAAGGTGCTCTGAGTAACCGTTCGCGATGTCGATACAGATAAACTCTAGATCTTCGCTAAGCGCTAGGATTTCTTTAGTTTTCTCGAAATCACGCTCAGACGTACCCGTTGATACGAATACTTTGTTTAGCGTCTCTTTTGATGCGCCTTTAACGAACTCTGCCCACTGCTCAACAGTGTAGTGTTTGTGCATAGCTGTCATTACGCCGTGCTGCGCAAGAGCCGTTGCCATTTCAAAACTACCCACTGAATCCATATTTGCAGCGATAACTGGTGTACCAGACCATTGACGACCACTGTGCTTGAATGTAAAATCGCGCGTTAAATTTACTTGAGAACGACTTTTCAGTGTTGAACGCTTAGGGCGAAACAGTACATCTTTAAAGCCTAACTTAAGTTCTTGTTCGATACGCATTGTAAAAATTCCTCGATTTATTAGTACATGTTCCAGTGGGCATATGTCTAAACATAATGCGTTGGCTTTCCGTTGGCAGACGGTTCACCTTTCTTCGGACACAAAAAAACCGGAGCGTTGGCAGACGCTCCGGTTTTCAGCATTATAGGTCGCGAAAACTTTCTCGCAAGACTGATATTACAATTTTTTGTGGTACTATTCCGAAAAGCTACAAATTCGCCCGCAGCAAAATCTCCCGCCCTCTCAAATAAACCATCAATTTTCCCATAAATCAGGCAGTTAAGAAAAACCACCCTACATATTCCCACTCTAAACTTCCAAAGCAAACGTTTATCTATTGATGAAAATCTCATCGTTCAACACAAATCCAAGCAAAAACCTGTCATTTTAGCGCTCAAAAATCACTCAAAGCCTCTTTAAAAAGATCGTTTTTTTGAAAAAATCTTGCTGAATTTCTCAATCCCACCACTTTTTCGCACTACAAACGTAACGAATATCATTCAGCACATCAGAAGCCAACATGCCAACTTCTCCTTTCATCCGCGCATTTCTATCCGCCGCGCAGCTATGAACGAGTGTTCCAAGAACTGCAGCTTTAAAAACAGGGTAGCCCTGAGCCAAGAGTGAAGCGATGACACCCGCAAGCACATCTCCCATTCCTCCCGTTGCCATTCCCGGATTCCCAGCATGGCAAACAACGGTCGTTGAGCCATCGCAAATAATGGTTCCAGCACCTTTGAGCACAACAACGCCACCAAACTTTTGCTGCAAGTGGCGCGCGGCAGAAAAACGATCGTGTTCAATCTGGGTGCTTGTGATACCTAATAGTCTTGCGGCTTCACCTGGGTGGGGCGTTAATACTCGGTTGTCCATATGCTCTAGGGCAACACTTAACCAATAAAGACCATCGGCATCGACAACCATTGGCTTATTGAACTTGGTGCTAAGTTGCATGGCGGATTTATAAACACTCTCTCCCCAATGATTCCGTCCAAGGCCTGGACCTATGCATAGCGCGCTCGCCCAATGCGATCGCTGCTCAAGCAAAACAGAATCCGCCGCGCTGCCACTAACCATAGCCTCAGGAAGCAAAGCACGAATAGCCAAACAACTCTCCGGATGCACATAGGTTGCTGCTAAGCCCGCTCCTGATTTTAAAGCCGCACAAGAAGCAAGATAGGCTGCGCCGCTCATTCCATCGTTTCCCCCAACGACAAGCACACTACCTTGTCTTCCCTTGTGGGTATCACGCGCTTTTGCTTTCAATATCTCAAGCCAAGGCGATTGCGCTAGTAACGCGTTTGCTGTGTTTTGCTTTGCAAATACCTCATCGACACCTAGACCTGCAAAGCTCAGCACACCAGTGTGAGCTCTTGCACTCCCTGTCACTAAACCTTGCTTCACACCAATAAAGGTGACCGTGTAGTCAGCGACAATCGCGCTACCCGACACTGCGCCAGTATCCGTGTTTAACCCACTTGGTGTGTCTATCGCGACTATTGGCACTTTCGCTTGATTAAGGCGTTCGATAAGGTGAGCAAAATAAGGCCTGACCTCGCCTTTAATCCCGGTGCCTAGCAGTCCATCAACAATCACATCCACCGAACTCGGAACCGTATTTTGCTCAGAGCTCATCACCCCGCCCGCTTTAACGAACGCATCATGCGCAGTAGCAGCATCCCCTTTCAACTCCTTTTCAGAGCCTACCTGCCAAAGAGTCACTGCAAGATCACGCTCAAGAGCAAGCTTACCGACAACATAACCATCCCCGCCGTTATTGCCCTTTCCACAGCAAATCAGGATGTGTTTAACGTTTGGGTATCGATGAAGTAGCTCATCAAAAACAGCTTGGCCTGCGCGCAGCATCAGGGAATACATGTCAACATGACATGCTCGCGCTGCAAGCACTTCGCCTTCACGAACTTGATTGGAGGTATAGAGGTTCTCTGGGAGAGATGAATGACTTGAGGGTGTTGAAATCATAGCGCGTCCCTTTTCTGTGCTTGCATCAACAAGCGTATCAGAGAGTCCGCGCTGTAACTGTGAACTAGAGTGAGTGAACGCGAAATTAGAAACGCTCGCTGCACACATCTCATAGTAAGAATTAGCTAATACTGAGGCCAGAATATATGAAGAGCAAAACGAAGGACGATAGCAAAGATGATCAACGCGACTCCGAGCCTGTAACGCTTGTATTCAGCGACACTCATTGGAACACGTTTATAAAACATGGTCACCACACCTTTCCAGTCGTGGCTGCGGCGTCCGTATTGCACAATGCCAGTCAAAATAAACAACGCACCGACTACCATTAGTGCTTTTTCCGTCCAGAATAGTCCTAACTCCATCATAGGGATACTCACTCCTTTATATTAGTACCCGTTTAGTGTATGCGGTAAGTGCAAGAATTTCTCTTGGACTATGGTCTAATGTCATTGAGGTCATTAAGTCTTTTGCGATATCACGCCAATCATCAATCTCAGAGGCCAAATGCGCCTGCTGTTTGGCGTTAATGCTGTTGATCGCGAGAGCGATATATTTTCCGGCGAGCTGCTGATTGTGATCGATTTTCGCTTGAAGCTCTGGTGAGTAATAGCTGTCTGAGTCATTGAGGAAGCGTTGAAACTCTGGCTGATAGTAAGCGAGGTCATTACGCCGATTAAGAAGCTGTCGCATATAATAATTCATCTGCCTGCGATGCTCCTGCCAGTCGAACACCGTCACTTGCATATTAGACGCCCATTCTCTAGCAAAACCTTTTTGCTCATTCGTGACCGTCCCGAACCAGCGTTCAAAGTTCTCTTCAATACGCTCTTGATAGATTTCTCGAACATCATCGTCATTCATATCTTGATATTTATTTACGAACTCACGGTTCTTCTCTTCAAAGTTTTCGATAAGCTCCTTTACTTGCTCATCGCTCATTTGCTGAGTCAACGCATACAGTTCTGGAGTAACCTGCTCGACAAGTCTCTTAGTATGTGTCCTCACATCATTCATTTGTTGCAGCACATAAGCGCTATCGACCTGCTTGGGATCTTTCGCGCGAATCGCCTCCAGTTGTTTTACGTATTGAGGAAGCTCGTTCTCTTTGTGCCATTGGCCGAGTAACAAAATCCGCTCACTTAGGATGTCTTCCTGACCGTCACTGAGCGTGACGTAATCATCAATATACTCAACTAGTAACCAATCAAGGTTACTATAAAGAAATTTTGTTGTGCATCCGGTGATTACCAACAGCAATCCCACCAGCCATAGCCTTGATTTCCTGAACACTTTTCTCTCCATGTCGAACGCAGATAAACTCAATTCCGTTATACGCACGATACATCAAGATTAGATTGAAAATACAAAAAAACGCCCATTTTAGGGCGTTTTTTAAGAAAAAAAAAGTCACTCTTTAAGTGCGAAATGCCATGGCACCTTTGCCGACCCCTTCGTAAGCGATCACCTGCAGTGTTTGATTGTCAGTCAAGGTTTTGCTCACCTCATCCGCAATACAGTTTGCTAGAAGCTCAACGGTTGTATCGGTATCAAGAATTTCCGTCTCTAGCTTAGAAATAGCAAGCTCAAATTCACCTTGTGGTGCTGTATAGCGAAAGCCGTAGTGTGTATCGTCGGTAATATCGGTGGCATTGTCACTTAAACTAAGCTCAGCAAGATATACTTTATCTTCTAATGAACCAAGATAGATATCCTGCCAACGCGCAGCAAACGCGGCTTCACGCTCCACATCACGCTGCCCGTTAACTACAAGCTCGATCGGAGAGCGATGGCCATGTGCAATACGCTGACAGTTACCATCGTGTTTTTTAAGGCCATGGGTGTAATGATAAAACGCGCCATTAATCATCTCGTGGCGCAGTGTAATCTCAAGCCCTTGTACATTGCCTGGTAAGTTGCCTTTTAAGATCTCATAAATATAGTCCGTGACTGACTTTATGGTTATCTCGTCAGTATCAATCAAGCAAAACGCTTGATCAGGGCTGTGAAGATGTATGCTTCGCTCGCCTCTTAGGAAATCTAACTTGGCGTAGCCTGGTTTTGAAGCTTGGTGGCGTACAGCGCCGCTTTTCATAGGAACGAGTAAGCGATGGTCAACATGCTCATCAATTAAGTGTTTAATCTGTTTCTTTACTTTGCCAAAGTCGAGCACCATGCTCATCTCATTGAGTTCACCGGACAAAACTACATCCACAATCCAACTCTCTCCGACCATACCACGCTGTTCGCATAGGTAAGAAGAGTCGATAACGGTGAGGTCTCTGACGAATAAATTCAAACTGAATTCCTTATTGATATTAGTTGTCATTACGCTGAACTGCGCATTATACCTATGTCACAAAAAGAAGCATCAATTAGAACCAATAAAGCCCCAGCTAGGGGCTTATCAATAAGTAAACAAATCTAAATAGATTAGATCTGAGGACGCGCTGTACCATGAGTTGATGGCGGCAAGTGTGGTAATGTCACTTGAGGCTGCTCACCTGTTAACGTTGTCAAGAATGCCGTGATCTTCTTAGATTCCTGTGGGGTAAGCGTTTGACCTAGCTGAATGTCAGCCATGATTTCAACTGCTTTTTGTAGATCCCACTCTGAACCGTCATGGAAGTAAGGGTATGTCAGTTCAACGTTGCGAAGCGTTGGAACCTTAAACACGTATTTATCAAAATCGTTGCCGGTCACAGCTTTGCGACCGACATCTGGATTGTCGGTCTTAAACGCCTTCACTAAACCCATTTTCTGATACATTTGACCACCTGCTAATGGACCACTGTGACAGGCTGTACAACCTTTTTGCTTAAACAGTGCGTAGCCTTCCACTTGCTCTTTGGTTAACGCTGAATCATCGCCTTTTAGCCACTTATCAAACTTTGAGTTGGGTGTACGAAGCGTTTTCTCAAACGTCGCGATCGCATCCGTCACTTCAGTAATCGTGAACTCTTCTTTACCGTAAGCTTCTTTAAACCACTCACGATACTGTGGAATCGACTTTAATGTCCCAATCGCTAACTCATGAGAAAATGCCATTTCAATCGGATTCTCAATTGGCCCAGCAGCTTGTTCTTGAAGATCTTTAGCACGACCATTCCAAAATTGAACGAAGTTTAAATCTGAATTAAGTACGGTTGGTGAATTAATTCCACCCACTGCCCATTTGTGACCAATTGAAGTTGGCAAATTATCAACACCACCCGTAGCAACGTTATGGCAAGAGTTACAAGAAATAGTGTTTGATGCTGAAAGCCTTGGTTCGAACCAAAGCGTTTTTCCTAACTCAACCTTTGCTGTATCAAGACCCACAATAGGTTCAATCACTTTAATTGGCTCACTACTTTGACGCGCTGCATAACTACTGCATGACGCTACCGCAATCAGCGATACGATCAACATTTTCTTCATACGACTTCCTTTTATGTATTCAATAAATATTTAGCAAGCATACGGTAACCATAACGAATTGTAATAACTCGCCAGCCTTTAATAATTATTTAGCTTAACGCTTACTTGGGCTCGGAAATAATATTTAACAACTTACATTTTATATAATGCAAAAACTCGATTGAGATGATGAAAAAAAGGAATGTTAAAACCCATATGCAGTTATATGCCTCGTATTTACAACAACACCCAGCATTAGTGATAGTTCTAAAATCACAATTAACAAACAAAATCTTTACGCAATTAGTTGATTAAAATCAAGTTTCTTCACCCGTAACGCTAACTGCAAAAATGCAGTTTGATTTTGTGACTCATTTTGAAAATTCACACTGTAAATACTATCTACAACGGGCACTTTATGGCCTATCTCCCTTCGTCATAACAGCAAAATTCCAGAGGTAATAAAGGATATTCCAAACTCAGTTTTTCAATGGTTTACCATGGTACTCTAACCAATTGGAGCACGATTATGAAAAAAACTGTCTATACCTTGGCGCTAACTCTGTTCGCATCAATGCCAAGTTTCGCGAACATCATTGTCGATATGGAAGGTGTGGATGAAAAGGATTACGTCTACGATTTGCATAAATGTGAAGAAATGGCTGGACAAGTACAAAAACAACAAGCCTCTGGCGGTGCAGTTAGCGGCGCAGCGAAAGGCGCAGCATTAGGTTCTGCCGGTGTTGCGATAGCTGGCGGTTCAGGTACTGAGGGGGCTAAAAAAGGCGCTGCGGTAGGCCTTGCAGCAGGCGTATTAGGTCGAGGTCGAGCGAACCGAGACAATGCCGAACAGTATAAGCAAGATCAGCAAAGCGTTATTAAAAACTGTATGAC
This sequence comes from Vibrio sp. CB1-14, assembly GCF_040412085.2. NCBI lineage: Bacteria > Pseudomonadati > Pseudomonadota > Gammaproteobacteria > Vibrionales > Vibrionaceae > Vibrio > Vibrio chaetopteri. Next base: position 1,780,439 of record NZ_CP115921.1, read on the forward strand.
AAACCGTGGTTACGTTGTTCTTAATTAGTAATAGACCGCCTTTATAGATACAAGGCATTGAGAAATCAGTCTATTTCGTTTACGTTTTAGTTATGCTCAAAACTCACTGGTGTAAACTGATATGAACGATCTCAATGCCCTACGTGTCTTCTTAGCGATCATGGAGGCCGGCTCGACCTCTAAAGCTGGATTGGCGTTAGGTCGATCTCAATCCTATGTGTCTAAAGTGCTGGCGCAACTTAGAGATGAACTCGATGATCCACTTTTTATACGCAATGCCCAAGGTCTAACTCCAACTAGCTATGCGATTGCTTTAGAACCCAAGATAAAACACGCGCTCAACCAAATCAGCGAAGCACTTGCCCCTGATCACTTCTCACCTTCGGCACTAGACAAGATCACCCTTCACCTCATAGAGCCGTACCTCATTTCCTGTGGCAAGGAAATCATTCAGGCAATTCGAAAGCAGACCGAAGCGCCCATTGAGATAAGACAATGGACCAAAATCTCTGAGTCTCTACTTCTCACAGAAGAAGTCGATCTTGCCGTGCATGCGTTGACAGACAAACCACAATCCATCTATCAAAAGTACATACACACTGGTACAGGCGAGTTGTTTGGCAATAAGAAAGGTGAGTATGTTAAATACCTCATTGCCGATTTAAATGAGCATATCGATCTCTACAAATTATTAAAAAGTGACGCTGAGGCGACAATTTTCGTCGATAACCACGCATTAATGACACAACTTCTGGATGACTGCTACACAGTGCGTTACCAAACCACAGAAGTACCAGAAAAAGCGCCAGTACAGCTCGACTTAGCAATACTCACCAAAGCCTCTCGTAAGAATGAACATAAGATACAATGGCTAATCTCAATAATCGATCCCATCTTACGTCAATACAAACCCCTCTCTTACTCTCAAACTTCAGCGGTTTCTGTCAAATAGCATACTAAAACGGTCTATAGACGCGATTTAGCCTACAACAATATGAAACTTATTTGTTTATTTTTGAAAATACACAAAAGCTAACCTATTTTTACTGGTGATGTATCTAATCGCATCGTTAACGATTAAAAGGACGTCATTATGAGAAAAACAGTGGTAGCAGCATCAATATTAGGCGCACTGACGGCAACAGCACCCGTCTTCGCCGACGAAGGTACATATATAGGCGCTCGTTTAGGGGGTTCGCAACTCTCCGACGCTTGTAACATCTCCGGAGCACCTTGTACAGATAGTGGTTTTAGTGCAGGTTTCTTTGGCGGATACGATTGGAATGACTATATCGCACTTGAGTTTGCTTATGACTGGCTAGGTAGCTACGAAACGTCGTTCATCGACGGGTCTACAGGTTATCGCCAAGATGCAAACATGAGTGCATTCACTTTAGCACCTAAGTTCTCTTATCCATTTACCGATGACTGGGCTGTATTTGGTAAGATTGGTGGTGCATACACAACTTATGGGGACCGCACGAATACTGCACTTATGGGCGGTGTAGGTGTTGAGTATGACTTCGCTACAGCATGGTCTGGCCGTCTTGAGTATCAACGAATCAATGGTGTCAAAGATGGTTGGTTTGACACAGATGTCGATACTTTCTGGCTAGGCGTGTCTTACTCATTTGGCAATGCAGCGGCCGCAGCAGCGGCAGCAGCGGCGGCAACACAAGCTCCGGTGGAAGAGCAACCACCTGTTGTTGAAGCGGTCATTTTGACCAAGACCTTCGAGCAAGTTCAAGGTCAAGAAACGTTCGCCTTCAATAGCTCAGAGCTAGAAGAGAGTAAGAAGTCTGACTTTGATCCTCTCATCGCGCTAATGAATGAGCACCCAGAAGCGACAGTTACCATTGTCGGTTACACCGATTCTTCAGGTCCTGAAGAAGTAAACCAACGCATTTCTGAAGAACGTGCAGAGTCTATTGCAGCTTATCTAGAGTCTCAGGGTATCGACCGTTCGAGAATGTCTGTAAGCGGTATGGGTGAAGCGAACCCAATTGCGGACAACTCTACTAAAGAGGGCCGTGCGCAAAACCGCCGCGTTGAAATCACGGTTCCAGAGTTTGAGTACACTGTTGAAGAAATGGTAGAAAAGACACAATAAGTCATAGCAAGACTTAACTAAAAATCGGGCCAAACTAAAGGCCCGATTTTTATTGAACAAACTTATGCTTTCAAAGCTTGTTCAAGGTCGGCAAGAATGTCATCAATATGTTCAATACCCACAGACAAGCGAATCATCTCAGGCCGCACTCCGGCTTCACGCTGCTCAGTTTCGCTCATTTGGCGATGCGTAGTGGATGCAGGGTGACAAGCAAGGGATTTAGCATCTCCAATATTGACTAAACGCTTGAAAATGGCCAAGGCATCATAGAAACGAACGCCCGCTTCATAACCGTCTTTCAGACCGAATGACAAAATTGCAGAAGGTTTTCCCTTCATATACTTTGCCGCTAACTCAAAGTGTGGTGAGCTTTCTAGGCCAGCATAAGATACCCAGCTCACCTTCTCATGATTTTGCAAAAACTCAGCGACCTTAATGGCATTTTCTGTATGGCGCTCCATTCGCAGCGATAACGTCTCTAAACCTTGAAGTAGCATAAATGCATTCATCGGTGACAATGCAGAGCCAGTGTTGCGAAGTGGCACCGTTCGAGCACGGCCGATAAATGCCGCTGGTCCAAAAGCTTCGGTGTAAACAACGCCGTGATACGAAGGTTCAGGCTGATTGAACACTGGGAAGCGATCTTTATGTTTATCCCAAGGGAATTTACCGGAATCAATGATAATGCCTCCCAAGGAGGTTCCATGGCCGCCAACATACTTAGTTAACGAGTGGACAACGATATCTGCGCCAAACTCAATCGGCTTACAAAGTACTGGCGTCGCAACCGTATTATCAACGATAACAGGCACACCCGCCTGATGTGCGACTGTCGAGATACCTTCGATATCAACGATATTGCCCGCGGGGTTACCAATCGATTCGCAATAAACGGCTTTGGTATTCTCATCAATAAGCTCTGCAATCGACTCAGGGCTATCATCTTTAGCAAACTTCACCTGAATCCCCTGCTTTGGCAGCATGTGTGCAAACAGAGTATAGGTTCCGCCATAGAGCTGTGGCGTCGATACAATATTGTCTCCCGCCTCTGCCAGCGTCAAAATAGCGTAGTTAATAGCCGCACTACCCGCGCTCACGACAAGCCCTGCAATACCACCTTCGAGCGCAGCCATTCTTTGTTCAAGCACGTCGTTAGTCGGGTTCATAATACGAGTGTAGATATTTCCCGGAACTTCGAGGTTAAAGAGGTCAGCACCATGTTGGGCACTGTCAAACTCATACGCCACTGTTTGATAAATAGGTGTTGCAACCGATTTGGTGGTTGGATCCGTTTCGTAGCCGTGATGTATTGATAAAGTCTCGTCTTTCATCGCTCTTCCTTTCACATAAGTTCCGTACTGAATAAATCTCATGAGGCCCGTAGCCTTATTCGAACACTAAGGCCGTAGCGCAGAAATTTGCGTTAGCCCAAAAAAAGTCTACCCCAAAGCGCCTACAATAACAGACTCAAGGATTACTTCTGTGATGTATGGACACGAGATGAATAGTGAAAATAATCGAGCATTAAATTCCGTGATTGGCGCCTTGGTCGCCGATGCTGCGTCTATGGGCTTTCATTGGTTATATGACCAAGTCGCCATCAAAACCCTCTCAAATGGCACTCCAGAGTTCCACGCGCCAAATGCCAAAGACTACATAGATAAAGGCTATTACGCCCACGAAGGTAAAAAGCCCGGTGACTACTCACAATATGGAGTCCAAATGATAGCGATGCTAGATGCTATCGCAAAGCATGGGCAATACGACGAAGCGCAGTACATTCAAGCGTTTCGAGAGTGGTTTGATATGGGAGGCAAATGGCGTGGTTACATAGATAAGCCGACCAAACTCACTCTGCTTAACGCTCATGCACTTGAAGCTGAAGATAAGCCATTGTCGAACCTGGGAGCAGACGATACACAAAACCCCGCGATTTCCAAGCTGCCACCATTGCTAGCCCTTCATCACGAGGATAAAAACCTAAACCAACTTGTTGAATCAGCAGTGCGCGTTACCAACAATAATGACGCGGCAGTCGCTTATGCCCTCGCCTCTGCGGCCATTTTGAAAGCTGCATTATCAGGTAAAACGCCAATAGAATGCGTGCATAGTGCTAAAGGCCTGTCAGATCTAACAGACGAAGCGATTAAGCGCGCCGAAGAGCGAGTTTTAAAACCCTCTAGTGAAGTGGCTACAGAGCTAGGCATGCACTGCGGTTTAGAAGCATCATTTCCAGTGACTGTTCATTTGCTACTGAATGCCACTAGCTACGAAGCCAGCATTCGCGAAAATATACTGTGTGGTGGAGACAACTGCGGCCGCGCGATACTGCTCGGTGCTGTATTGGCAGCGTGTTACCAAGGAACTGAGCAAGACATCCCAAGAGCTTGGGAACTGAAGGTATCACTGCCTAAATCGCTGTTGGCGTGTCAGCGACTATTGTTTGGAAAATAAATAGAGCGTCAGGTAGGAAGAATCAAACCTATATCGAACACCCCGCAGCATCGCGCTAGCGGGGAGTTTGTCTTTGAGGCGCTATTCCACCACAAACTCAATCACATACAACTCACTCTCACCCGGATAAATCTCGCTAATCACCTCCCGCAACTGTGGGATAGTCATGTTCTCCTGCTCAGCGTGTGTTGCGTTGATGTCATCGAATGAAATTGGTGTAATGGAGCGAATATTCAAGTTACCGAATACTCGTCCATCTTCAAATGTGGCGACCGGAATGGTACGGCCAAGTTCGAAATCAATCTCTGATTTATCGCGAATCGTGATGGTCTTTTTCCCCGCCATGATATCGGCTTCGAAGCGTTCAAAAAAAGTGATTTGGTCGCGCATTATGTTTTTCTCCTAGTTGACCAAACTAACCGTACTACCGACGCGTGATGCATGCACATCTAATCGGAGCGGCATTTGTTCTTTAAGCTCAGACACGTGGGAAATGATCCCAATCGTACGGCCTGATTGTTGAAGCTCGACCAGCGTTTGTACCGCTAGATCAAGAGATTCGGGGTCGAGGCTACCGAAGCCTTCGTCAATAAACAGAGTATCGAGCCTTATACCACCACTGTACGACTGCACAACGTCAGACAGGCCTAATGCCAGTGATAGTGCGGCCATGAAGGACTCGCCTCCTGAAAGCGTTGCGACATCGCGCCATTTTCCGGTATAGGCATCTTCAACAATAAGGTCAAGGCCAGAGCCCGCATTACCCTTAGTACGCGACTCTTTACGTTTCAAATCGTAGCGCCCTTTGCTCATTAATCTTAGTCGTTGCGACGCTTGGATCAGAACATCATCGAGTAAAACACCGAGTACAAAACGGTGAAGACTGATTTTATTGCCAGTGCGCCCATTGGCAACGTCACTCAAGGTGCCTACCACTTGGTACTGCTTGTCGAGCTCTTCATTTTGCGCTCGCAGGGTTTCGATTCGTTTGCGCACCTGCTCCAAACTGTTCTGCTGAGACTGACAGGTTTGATACTGCTTGAGCGCAGCTTGATAAACCACATCAGCTTGCTGTTTATTCTCGGTGACTTGGTCTATTGCTGGCATTGACTGTTCACTGAGCTGCGCTGTCAGTAGATTCAGTTGCTCTGATAGTCGAATGCCTTCATGCTGATAGTGCTCAATTTGTTTTGCCATTTGCTCGGCACTTTCTGAGCTGAGTTTGGCAGTTAAGAACGCCTGTTTTGACTCAAAGACACTCCCATCAAGCGCCACGTTCCACGTTGCCGAAGCGCTCTCACAAGCAAGCTCTAACTCTTCGAACTGTTTTTGCAACGTGTCGAGATGAGATTCAAACTTAGCAAGCGTTTCACTTGCCTGTTTCAATACTTGTTGCGCCTGCTCTAACGCTGATGCTTTTTGAGAAAGCTCTGTCTCAATAGCTTGCTGACGGCCAAGTACCGCTTGTGCGGTCGCATAACCAGTATTATTGCTCGACTCTAAAGCGCCAACTACACCACTCAACTGCTGAATTTGGTTAGTAGCCTCATTGACTAGAGTCGTCGTTTGTTCGAGCTGTTGAGATAGCTCTACACGCTTCGCTACTGCTTGTTGATATTGTGTCTGCAATAACTCGATGTTCAGTGCTTGCAAAGTGGCAATGCGCGCAGATAAATCGGCAATCGTCCGCTGCACATCTTGAGCAAACTGGCCAAGATTCTGCTGATGATCAACACCCAGGGAATCCATCCACTCCTGTTTGCGTGTGATTAGCGTAGCGATTTGACTGTCCAACTCAGCGAATAACTGTTGATGGCGAGTGAGTTCATCTTTCGCAGCGGTTTCTATTTCTCTTAACCGATTAACCTGCTCAAGCGTCACCACTTCACCCGAGAACGTGGCAACATTCGGATGCTCTACACTACCGCATACCGGACATGGTGCATCTTGCTCTAGGGAAGCAGCGAGCAAAGCCGCTTGCCCACTGTGCCAAGCTATTTCTGCTTCAGTACGCGTTTGACGAGCCTTGCTCACAACGGATTCTTTTGAGGTAATGGTACCCGTTAACTCCGTTCGCTGTTTGTGTTTGCTCTCTAGCTGCGCATCTATCTGCGCGATTGCCTGCAGCGCCTGCTGCTTCTTGTTCTCTAGATCCAAGGACAAAGTGAATTCGCTAAGCTGTGACTTCTGTTTTTCAGCATCGACGACAGCTACATGCAACGACTCTTCTTGTTGCGTCATCGCTTTGATTTGATCGGCAAGTGTGGTTTGAGTTGCACTAATGCTACTGAGGTTTTGATTTGCCTGTTGTAGCTCGACTTTCTTACTGTCGAGTTGTTTTAGGCGCTCAACTAAGGCGTTTAACTCAAAACGCTCTTGCTTTAACGGCTCAGCATTATCACTCGCTTTCTTCGCTTCATCATACGCAGCCTGAGCCTGTAACTGGTTTTGCTTCGCAGCGGCAATTTTGCCTTGCCCAGTTTTCAAGCGCTCTGCCAATGTAGCGGACTCTTTGGTCAAGCGCAGTTGGCTATCATACTCCGATTGGATAGCAGCTGCCGCCTTATGAGCATTAAGCTGGGCCTTAACCAATTCAATGGATTCACTACCTTGTTGATGTTTTAGCTGCGCCTGTTCAAGCTCTGCTTTGGCCGAAAACTTTTTGCTTAGTTCAAGCGCATTATCTAGCTCTTGCTGCGCTTTGGTTCTCACGCTTTCTGCTTGATTAAGTTCGCTCTCTACCCGTTCTAGCTGCGGTGCTAACTCAGTGAGCGCTTGCGAAAGCTGCGACTCCGACTCCACCGAGGCGACATCCAGCGCGCCTTTGATTTGGTTATCGAATTCTTCTTTAGCCTTTCTAATGCCCGCAGCCCGCTCAAACAGCACTCGCTCAATCGTGGTGTAGATTTGAGTTTGGAATAGTTGGCCGAAAATCGCTTCACGCTCTTTCGAACTTGCCGTTAATAGCTCGCGAAACTTACCTTGTGGAATAACCATAACCTGACGAAACTGTTTTACGTCTAGCCCCATGAGTTCCTGGATAGCTGTCGCCACTGGTTTAGGTTTGTTGGCAATAAGCTCGTCGTTATCAAGGTTAATAAGCTGCGCTGTATGGGATCTTTTTGTCATCCCTTCGCCACGCTGCTTTGGTACCTCTTGATCTGGGCTTCGTGTGATTTGGTAACGAACCCCGGCCAATTCAAACTCAAACGTAATGTTGGTTAAAAGCTTGGCATCAGCGTAGTCACAACGCATCTGATCGCCAGTACGCTCACTGCCTGTCGTTTCACCATAGAGCGCATAACAGATAGCATCTAAAATAGAGCTCTTGCCTGAGCCAGTCGGGCCGTTGATCAAAAATAGCGGCGAGTCGCCCAAAGTGCGAAAGTCGATATGTTCAACACCAGAAAAGGGACCAAAAGCTTGTAGAGTCAACGTTAACGGTTTCATCGAATTACTGCTCCTGTTTCGCTGTCTGAAGGGTGTTTAGCACATCCGAGATCATCTCGGTCTGGTTCTCAGTCATTTCGTCACCCTGCACTTCTAAAAAGAAGTCCTGAAACATATCAAGTTCCGAACGACCCAATCGAGCATGCCCCATTTCGGTTTCGACACCAATTAACATACCCGGCTTCTCTAGGTGCAATACATTTGGGTATACCTCACGAAGCTTTGCCATAGGATCGAGTATCGCGTGTTTGTCGGTAAGGCGAACGAGCAAGTAATCGTCAGCTTTTGGATCGTTTTTACCTTGCTCCAATAGGTCCGCCAAGTCACCTTCGATGATTCGCATATCATGTGGACTTGTAAGTGGAACACTTGTGATGACGGGTTCAGATATTTCGGAAGAAAACTCGACGAGCGTCATTGCTTTATTGTGGTGCTGCTCAGAGAACGAGTATTTCATGATAGAACCAGAGTAGCGAATATGTTCCGCACCGCGCTTTTGCGCTTGATGAAGATGTCCCAACGCAACGTAATCAAACTGCTGAAAATGCTCATAACTGACGCGGTCTGCTCCGCCGATAGAGAGAGTACGTTCAGACTCACAGGTTTGCGCCCCATCGATAAAGCAGTGGCTAAGAAGGACATTGCGCTTTGTTGGGTCTAACACCGTGTTCAACTGCTCTGCAAGATGTTGGTGCGCTTCATCATGGTTGCTCACCGAGACTTTATAGTGATGTCGTACTTGCTCTGGATCGGTGTACGGAAGACCATAAAACAACACCGATTCGCCCTTTTTGTCTTGAATCTCAATTGGCGTGGTAATCTGTTCTAACGAACTGATAATGTGCAGCCCAGCTTGACCAAATTGCCTTGAGCCGAAGCCTAAGCGTTTCGCGCCATCATGGTTTCCTGAAATCATAATCACAGGAATACCAAGCTGCTGAATAACGTGATTAAGAAACTCATCAAGTACTTCGATTGCAGCAGTTGGCGGCACAGAGCGGTCATAAACATCACCTGCTATCAACAAGGCATCGATGTCATTCTCAGAAAGGTAATGTGTGATTTGCTCAAGAACGTGCTGCTGGTCTTCTAGCAGAGACACATTGTGAAATTGCCGGCCGAGGTGCCAATCAGAAGTGTGGATAAATTTCATTCAGTTCAGTTTGTTATGTCTAATCCATAGCGCGAAGTATATCACTGGACACCGACGCTCGTCTGCATTCAAGCAGACGAAGCGGCAACAAACTAACAAAAGGGAACTTAAGACTGAGAGAAGTGAGGCAACACCAAGGTAAAACAAGCGCCACCAAGTTCGCTATGGCTAACGTCGACGTTACCGCCATGACGCAACATGATGTGCTTAACAATAGCGAGCCCTAAACCATAGCCACCAGACGCTCGGTCTCGAGACTTATCGACGCGGTAAAATGGATCAAACAAACGATCCCAATGCTCTGGGTCAACGCCAATGCCATCATCGTGCACTTCAATAGCAATATGATCGCCACCTTCCACGAGCTTAACGACAATACGCTGTTCAGTGTAGCGTTTTGCGTTACTGATCAAGTTCACTAAGGCTCGGCATAACAGGAAGCGATCCATGTTCACATTGACGCTTTCACTCGCTACTTGTAAGTCGAACGTATGACCAATGTGCGTTTGCCATTTCACGTGATGCTCTTTTAGCCAGGATGCAATATCAATTTGCTCGAGCTCAATAGCGGCATCTGGGCGCTCTACTCGTGCGTAGTAGAGCAACTCATCCACGAGGTGTTCCATCTCTTCCGTATCTTCAATGATGCTGGCTAGCTGCTGCTTGGCTTCCGGATCGCTAAGCTGCTCCATCAACACTTCACTTTGCCATTGAATACGGAAAATCGGTGTACGTAACTCATGAGCAACGGCATTCGTTAGTGCCTTATTGCTCACCATAAGATTGGCGATTTTCGTTGCCATGTGATTAAAAGATTTATTGAGTTTGCCAAGGCGAACCCACTGTCCGTCAGAAGCTCTTGCTTCAAAGTTACCACTCGCAAACTCATTGGCCGTTTTTTCCAGCACGCGCAAGCGACGGCTCAGGAACCAAATCAACAAAAAGCTAAAGGCGACGAAGCCAGCAAAAAAGAACAGCCAAACCACTTGATTGGCAAACTCAAGCGCTTTAATGAGCTCAGAATCGGGGTCGTCAGTGAGATGAAAGTAATTGACGTTGTTGTCGAACTTAAGCCATAAGTGATCGTTTTCATCGAGTAGAAAATGGACTTCTGGCTGTTCTTCAAAGTGGCTAGCAACCTCTTCCGGTAAATCAGAAGGTGTATGAGAATCTAGCAAACGGTGCGTCTTCTCAGCAAATGCTTCAAGCAACTCAATCGCCTGCTCGTCACTTTCATTAGTCGCAACATGATTCATGATGTCACGAAATGCTTCTACTCTAAGATTAGCATCAACCAAATCGGGATCAGTTTTGCCGTAAATCACATACTCGTAGCCGTAAATACTTGCGGTAAAGAGCAGTATTACACCAATTAGGCATTCAAGAAATAGTCTCCACAAACCAGTCAGTCCTATGCTTTCCAGCCATCAGTGACAAACAGGTAGCCCTTGCCACGCACCGTAATAATCCCTTTGGGATTCGTTGCGTCATCAAATAGTTTTTTGCGAAGGGTAACAATGCGGTTGTCGATAGTACGATCAATGCCATCGTAGTCGATGCCACGAAGCTGTCTGGTGAGGTAGTCACGAGATAACACTTCACCTGCAGATTTAGCAAGTAGCCAGAGTAAATCAAACTCACTGTCCGTTAGAGAAACGTCACACTCACCGAGTCGACAACTGCGGCTGTTTTGACACACTTTTAAGCGGCCAACTTGAATATTGTTCGCTTCCATAGCAATCGCGTCTTCGGTAGGGCGTCTTAGAAGGTTTCTGACACGAGCAAGTAATACGCGAGGTTTGATGGGCTTAGAGACAAAATCATCAGCGCCTGTTTCCAATGCGGCAACATGATCAAAGTCGTCATCACTTGCCGTCAGCATCAGAATTTTGCCGTTGTAGCTGTCACGAACATCGCGACAAATAGATAGGCCATCTTGACCCGGAAGCATAAGGTCTAAAATGGTGATATCAGGCTGGAAGGATTCAATTAAATCGACAGACTCTCCTCCATCGTAAACTGTCTTTACATCAAAGCCTTGGGTCTTAAAATAGTCACCTAGCATTACATTTAGTTTTGCATCGTCTTCTACGATCAACAGTTTTTGGTTTACCATCGTCCAATCCACTACATCTATCGAATCGGCCGCAAAGATACATAATTTTACAGAATACTACAAACGTAAATTATTATGTTTTTGTAGGTGTATTCCTAATGAGACTTTTGTTACAAGCTGCTAACAACTGGCAAATTACTCTTGTTAAACAAATGGTTAATCTACGCTAGCTATGCATCCATACCGTACATCAACCTCAATAATTGTCTTTGATAGTTCAAACGCGGAATGTAGAGATTTGTCAGGATGTCGTGACAATTTAAGACATACAAAAAGCCCCTCGCTTGGAGGGGCTTGATCATCAATTAATGGCTCGAAAGCCGTTACTCGTCATCTTCCAGCGGTACTAACTTGGTATTACCACCACGGATTTTTTCGCGGCGATGCTGAATCAGAGCATAGAAGCCTGGAATCAAGAATGTACCCGCAAGAAGTACACACAACAGACCACCAACGAGCGAAATACCCAGCGAGTTTTGGCTGATGTGGCCAGCTCCCGATGCAAAGATGAGTGGTATCATACCTAAGATGAACGACCAAGATGTCATGTTTACTGCTCGGAAGCGCAACATACCACCGCGCACGGCGGCATCATCAATCGGAACATCTTTTTCCTCGCGTTCAATCTTGGCAAATTCCACGATAAGAATCGCGTTCTTTGCCGCCATTGCTATGAGTAGGACGAGACCTATCTGAGCGTATAAGTTCAGCGGAATGCCCGCTAGGTTCAACGCGACAAATGAGCCAAGTGTCGCCACCGGAACCACGAGTATGATAGCAAGTGGGATACCCCAACTTTCATACTGAGCAACCATGAATAGGTAGATGAAGATCAGAGCCAGCGCAAACGCATAAATCGCTTGGTTACCCGCCAAGATCTCTTGGTAAGCCATACCTGTCCATTCGTACTGATAACCCATTGGCAGAACTTCCGCCGCTACGCGCTCCATTGCTGCGATCGCATCACCACTAGAGTAACCAGGCGCTGGTTGACCTTGGATTACCGCACTACGGTACATGTTATAACGCCATGCGACATCTGGCTCAAAGACTTGCTCGTAAGACACTAGCGTGCTCAGAGGAATCATCTCACCTTTAGACGAACGAACATGGAACAGTTGAAGATCGTCCATACCACTACGATATTCAGCGTCTGCTTGCATTGTTACGCGGAAGTTCTTACCAAACATGGTGAAGTCGTTCACGTACAACGAGCCTAAGTTACCCTGTAGCGTTTGAAAAATCGACGACAGTGGAATTCCCAGTTGCTGAGCTTTCTCACGGTCAATGTCTACGTAGTAGTGCGGTACATTGGCACGGAAAGTACTAAACGTATAAGCGATCTCTGGCTGTTGATTCGCAGTTTGAATCACATCCTGCATCACCAATGCTAGGTCTGTTCGGCTTCGACCAAGTGTATCTTCCAATACAAATTCGAAACCAGAAGCCGCACCCATACCAGGAACCGCCGGAGGACCCATGGCGAATACAACGGCGCCAGGGATTTGTTGAGCCGCCATACCATTGATACGAGCCGCAATGGCGTTCGAAGAGTGCTCCCCTTCAAAGCCATTACGGGTCTCCCAATCTTTTAGCTTGATAAACAGCGAAGCGCCATTTGAGGCCGCCGCACCTGTCATAAACGCGTAGCCGTTAGCAACGGTAATGCCATCGATGCCAGGCTCTTGCTCAACCAAGTTAACCAACTTGTCCGTTGTTTCGGTAGTACGAGAAAGAGACGCTGAATCTGGAAGCTGAACGTTAACCAGCAAAATACCTTTATCTTCCTGCGGTACAAACGCCGTAGAGGTATTTTTCGCAAGGAAGCTTACCGCACCAACCGCAATCACAAAGAAGGTAACTAGTAGCAGTGCCTTTTTCACCAGGAATCCAGCAACTTGACCGTAGCGCAGTGTAATACGCTCTAATGCGCGATTGAATGTTTGGAACCAGCGCGCTGTATTGCCACCACCTTTCTTCAGAACCAACGAACACAGTGCTGGAGACAGCGTCAGTGCGTTGATCGAAGAAATAACAACTGAAATACAGATGGTCAGAGCGAACTGACGATACATAATGCCGGTGATACCTGGTAGCAGCGTTACCGGGATAAATACCGCAAGCAGTACTAACGTCGAGGTGATGATTGGTCCCGTCACCTCTTTCATCGCAATTAAGGTCGCTTTTCTCGGTGACATATCCGGATTGCGTTTCATGATGGTGTCAACGTTCTCGATAACGAGAATCGCGTCATCCACCACGATACCAATCGCGAGGATAATACCAAACAGGGTTACCGTGTTCACGGTAAAGCCCGTCATGTTCATGACAGCAAAGGTACCGATAAGCGATACCGGAATCGCGACAACCGGAATAAGCGTTGCACGCGCACTGCCAAGGAACAGGTACGTTACCGCGATAACGAGTATTATGGCCTCGATTAAAGTCTTAACTACCCCTTTGATCGACTCCGCAACGAACACAGTGGTATCGTAACTGGTTTCGTATGCCATACCTTCAGGGAAGTTCACACTCAAGCGCTCAAGCAGATCCATCACCGCCTTGCCACTTTCGAGCGCGTTGGCGTCCGATTGTAGGTTAAGCGCAACGATTGAAGCATCTTCACCTCGGAACTGACCACTGCCATCGTAGAACTTCTTGCCAAGCTCTACGCGAGCGACGTCTTTAAGGTATACCGTAGAACCATCTGGATTCGCACGAAGAACGACGTTCTCAAACTCACCAATTGACTCTAGACGACCTTTGGTGACTAGATTGAACTGTACCTCTTGTGGGTTTGCATATGGCGCAGCGCCTACACGACCGGCAGCAACCTGTACGTTTTGCTCCGCAAGAGCAGCGTAAACGTCGGAAGTGGTCATCTTAAGGTTGGCTAGCTTGTCTGGGTCTAACCAAACACGCATCGCGTACTCACCGCCACCAATTACGTTAACTTCACTGATGCCTTTAACACGAGCAAGTTGATCCTTAACGTTCAAGTTGATGTAGTTAATCAGGAACTTGTCATCATAGCGACCATCAGGTGAGTAGAAGTTCAGCACCATCAATAGATCTGGCGAACGTTTTTTCACCGTTACACCGACCATACGAACTTCTTGCGGAAGTTTCGACTCAATTTGTGACACGCGGTTCTGTACGTTGACCTGAGCCATGTCGGGGTCGGTACCGATGTCAAATGTCACATTGAGGTTGTATGAACCGTCATTTGCACTCTTTGAAGACATATAAATCATGTCTTCAACTCCGTTCACCGAGGTTTCTATCGGGTCGGCTATCGCCTCCTCTACGACCTCTGCACTCGCACCTGTATAGAATGCCGTGACACTGACCGATGGCGGGCTGATTTTAGGATACTCAGCAACCGGCAACACCATCAAAGAGATGGCACCTGCCAGCGTGAGTATTATTGAAATGACCAAAGCAAACTTTGGTCTTTGAATGAAGAAACGACTTAGCATCTATTACGCACCTTGATCTGCTGGCTTCGACTCATCGATTCGAACAGGCACGCCATTCCTTACACGCTGCAAGCCTTGAGTGATGACAACATCAGTCGGTTTCAATCCTGATTGGATGATGACGCCAGTTTCTACTTGTGTACCTAGTGCAACATTACGTCGCTCCGCCACATTACCTTCAGTCACGACCATAACAAAGTCGCCTTCGAGATCGGTTTGAACAGCGCGACGCGGTACCGTCACTACGTCGATTGCTTCTTTTTCCATAAGCTCAACACGCACGTGCTGACCCGGAAGTAAGCGCTGTTGTGGGTTATCAACGACAGCACGCATCGCCAGTGTACCCGTGTTGAGGTTAATTCGGTTACCTAAGAAGTCGATTTTGCCTTGCTGTTCGAACACTCGGCCATCTTCTAGAATGATGTTCACCGCCACGCCATTTGACTCATCCGATCCGTTGCCTTCAATAGTATCCATGCCTAGAGCTAAACGCTCACGCTCACTGATACTGAATGACGCGTAAATAGGATCCATGCTAACCAGTGTCGTTAATACACCAGAAGATGGAGAAAGAAGATCGCCTTGGCTGACCTTACTGTCAGAAATTCGACCGGTAAACGGCGCAAGAATGGTGGTGTAAGACAGGTTAACGTCAGCCACTTTAAGCTGAGCTTTGCCCGCTTCCAGTTGAGCGCGGGCACTCATCAGTGTCGCAGTCAACGCATCAAATTCTGCTTGAGAAATGTTGTTCGATTTAACAAGGTTTTTGCCACGCTCAAAATCAAGCTCGGCTTTTTTCAGTGCTGCCTCCGCTTCTGACACTTTGGCTTTGGCACTCGCGACTTGAGCTTCAAATGATGATGGCTCGATAGAGTAGAGCTTTTGACCTTTTTCGACGATCTGCCCTTCTTGGAAATGGCGTTCCATCAAATAGCCCGTTACTTGTGCAGTAATGGCTGTATCTTCAACCGCATCCATGCGTCCAATGTAAGACTTACTTTGTTGATGTGGGACGACCTCTACAGCAGTAGTTTGCACAAGAGGCGCTGGTGCATTTTGGTTGGATTTTGTTGCTTCGCCGCATCCTGCTAAAAATAGTGCAGAGATAACGCTGGCAACGATTATTTTTCTAGGCATTGAAACACCCTATTCTCTTCTGATTGGAACAAGCTTTGGCAGACTAACAAATCACAAGTCAGCTGAATGTCCGAAAAGTATTAATAGTTATGGCGAAAGTGTTTCAAAATATAACGAATTGATTTATATCAATCTTTCGAATTTTCTTCTGGAAACGACAAATCGTGAAGCATCATAAAGTCAGCGCGAATTTCTTGCTCCAAATGAGTCGCAAGTTCAGTCGGGCAAAAAATCATCACGTGCACTATTTGCTCACCTGTCACGCCACTTGCTATGTGGATATGCGGCTCAGAGCCAGGCAAATCTACACCGGCATGTTTTTCGATGACTCCGTTATAGCGCCTAGCAACATCGATAAAGTCTTCACTGTGCTTCTCTATTCGGATAGTCAACTCAGGGAGTAATGGAAATAGGTTTTTGAAGCCAGGAACCACTATAGAAAAGCTGTGGTAAACGTAGCGTTTCATGAAGTTGAGGTTCTTAACAGCGTAGGTAAAAAACATGCTGTTAGGCAGTGTGATAGTTTTTCCTGTGAAATGATATTGACCGTGGTACAGGTCAATTTCTTGTATCACAGTGGCCATTAGATTGTGCTCAATCACTTCGCCGCTGGTCTTTCCTACCTCAATCCAGTCACCGATACGAAAAGAACGCGAACTCGCTCGCTGGATTGAACCAGTAAAACAGAGGATGATCTCTTTGGAGGCTACAACGATAGCAACGGCGATAGCGGTTACTGACAGTGCGAACTCACTGATTTCTGATTTCCAAACCAGAAACAGAGTGATAACAATGATCGCGAACGAGCCGTTTTTAGTTCGCGACATCCATTTACGCTGATCTTCAGACAAAAACGCCACATCCCCTCGAATTCCCGAGAGTGTGATTCGGCGTATTATCAAAATCAGTGTGATGACCAGGACACTCAATAACAGTTTGTTTTCAATTAAAAACGCGATGATTTTTTGAACATCTTCCATGGTCGCCTACTACTGCATTAAGAATGAGTATTAACGATAACGAATCGCGGTGTCTTTCGCAATTTGCACGATCACTTTTACCGCTAACTCCATGCCTTGAACAGTAATAAATTCATGAATACCGTGGAAATTATAACCACCTGTAAACAGGTTTGGACAAGGTAAGCCCATGAACGACAAACGAGCGCCGTCGGTACCACCACGAATTGGCTTAATGTTTGGCTTCACCTCGCAGCGTTCCATAGCCTGCTTAGCAATCTCGATAATGTGTGGATGTGGCTCTACCATTTCGCGCATGTTCGAATAGTTATCTGTGATGGTTAAACTCACCTTATTACCCTGAGCATTAAACGTGGCCACCTTATCTTCTAGGTAGGCTTTTTTGCGTGCCAATTCGTCTTTGTCAAAATCACGCAAAATGTAGTGCAGTGATGAGTCCGTCAAAGACATTTGTGCATTATGAAGGTGATAGAAACCTTCATAACCAGACGTGCACTCTGGTGTTTCCTCAAGCGGCATATCCGCGTGGAATCGTGCTGCTGCGGTCATAGCATTGACCATTTTACCTTTTGCTGTACCTGGGTGGACAGACACTCCTTTAAACTCAACGAGCGCCGCCGCTGCATTGAAGTTTTCATATTCAAGCTCACCTACCGGACCGCCATCTACGGTGTACGCCCATTTAGCAGCAAACTTATCGACATCAAACAAATCAGCACCGCGACCGATTTCTTCATCAGGAGTGAAACCTATTTTAATGTCACCATGGGGGATCTCTGGGTTTGCCATCAGGAACTCAACCGCAGAGATGATCTCGGCTATTCCCGCTTTATTGTCTGCTCCAAGCAATGTAGTGCCATCGGTCGTAATAATATCGTGACCATGCAAAGCGTGCAGATCGCGATACTGAATTGGTGAAAGCACCACATCACCCTTTCCAAGCGCAATATCACCGCCTTGATAGTTTTCTACCAACTGAGGTTTAACATCTTTGCCAGAAGCGTCTGGCGCCGTATCCATATGGGCGATAAAACCAATCGCTGGGATATCAGCCTCTACATTCGATGGCAAGGTCGCCATGATATAACCATTAGCATCCAGCGTGACATCGGATAAACCCAATTCGATCAGTTCTTGTTGCAGAAATCGAGCAAACTCAGTTTGGCCTGGTGTGCTCGGGCATGTTGCCTGCGACGGGTTAGATTGCGTGTCGAACGTGACATATTTGAGAAACCTGTCGATAAGACCTGTCATAATTTTCACCTTTATAGTGGTTGTGAACCCAAGTCATCTCATAATACGGATCGAAGCCAGTGGAATGTTGCGATGAATCAGTTTTATCTGATTTGACGAGCATTTTGTAAGGTCAATATAAGCCCAAACACTAATCCGTAGCTAGCCCTGAAACAAAGGGATACGCCCAATACACTACGCCCCACCGATTCAAATTAAGGGGGATGTGATTGATAGTCCAGCCTGAAATAATGATGTTAAGTTAACGTAGAGAAGATGAGATTAGACACTATGAAGCGTCCACATTTTGTTTCCACGCCTATTTTTGTTTCAGCTCTAGTCGCTGATAAAAAAGTGACAACAGCTACCAAGAGTGGCCTGGCAACCCAAACAACGCTAGCAAGTCCGCTCGAGCGTGAGCGAGTCGCATTGGTTAAACAACGACAGCAACGTGGTGGCTTCAGCGCTTAGTTTTGCTTACGCCAGATACAAAAAAAGCACCTGTCAAAGGTGCTTTTTATCATGCTTGTTTTATCGGTTAATGCCGATATCACGCTGCATGTGGCCAGATAGCTCGTTCGCGTAGTAAGTTGTTTCAACTTCACCTTTGCCGAACAGAATATCTAGTAAGTGTGCAATCAATCCTTTGAAGTTTACCGCGTAGGTCTTCTTATCCATAGAGGGTGCGATAGCGATGGTTTCGATGTTCACTGCTTGTGCCATGATTGCCTCTCTTGAAATTTGGTAACTCGTTGTTGTTGGTGACAATATTAGGCAAAAAAACGCTGTTTAAAAAATGACAAAATTTGGTATTTCAGATTAGATTTTCTAATAAAACAAATCTTTAACAACCTCTATATGCACCTATTTATTTGTGGTGAATTTTTATACCCAAAACAAACGATTTGGTGAATAAAAATTCCATACAGCACTCTATAAGTATAATTTGTTAGAAAAATGATAAACGAAAACCTCCCAAAAAATGGGAGGCTTTACGCATTTACCGTTAGCTCTATTTATTAACAAGCTTGAGCTGTTGTTTTTCTTTGTACAGTGATGCAATTGATGCCGCTGTCATGGTGAATAAAATCACACACAAGGAGAACCAAGTTGGAATTTCCCAAGGCGATCCTACCAATGCCATCTTGATACCGATGAATATCATAATGAACGACAGAGCAGGTTTGAGATACACAAATCGATTCATCATCCCTTCAAGAACAAAATAGAGCGAACGCAGCCCAAGCAGAGCAAACACGTTTGCTGCGAACACCAAGAATGGTTCACGGGTCACAGCAAAGATCGCCGGGATAGAGTCGAGCGCGAACAAAATATCCATAAAGGCAATCACACCTATTACCACCAGCATAGGGGTAAACACTCGCTTGCCATTTTCAACAATCGACAAGCTATTGCCATGATACGAGTCCGTCACCGGCAACAGTTTTCTAATCAATCGCTCTGGAAGTGGATTGATCTCATCGTCACCATGGTCACCATGGTCACCATGGTCACGCGCTAGTTGAATACCCGTCCAAATCAAGAAAGCGGCAAACAGATACATGACCCAGTGGAACTGAGCAAGCAACTGAGCACCGACACTGATCATGATGGCACGCAATACCAACGCACCAATCACACCCCACAGTAGCGCACGCGGACGCAAGTGCTGAGGTACAGAGTACTGGTGAAAGATGATAGCGAATACAAATAGGTTGTCGACGCTGAGCGATTTTTCAAGCAAATAGCCAGTTAGAAACGATACCATTGCTTTTTCTGCGCTGTAATCGCTGTCTGGCGCGTACACATGCCAAAATAGATAGATGGTTGCAGCAAACACGAATGCCAAGACAAACCAAAAACCGCTCCAAATCGCCGCTTTGCGAATGGTAATTTGACCGCCGCGAGTCTGATAGATATCCAATGCGACTAACACAAGAGTCAGCAGCAGGAAGCCAAGATAGATAGATGGGCTCATAAGTCCTCCGGGCGGAAAGACGGGACTGTTTTAGACGACCTTCCGCAAACCAATAACACACCAGCACACGAATGCACTGAGCCTTTGATTGCGTTGGTCTCGTCAAAGCGTTATGAAAACACTTATATTTGCCGGATAAGTTGATTGCTATAACAGCACTAACTTAACGAGATGACGACAAATAAACGGGTGACTACTCCCCAAAACGAGGCGATTGTAGGGTGAGATGAGAATGCTGTCTATAAGAAAAACCCAAAAAACGAAAAAGCCAGCATAATTAAGGATGCTGGCTTCACGTCTTGGTATGTAAAGTATTGATTATGCTTTATCTTTGCTCGTCGCTTTCTGGTTCGTTTCTTTCCAGTACTGAATACGACAACGATGCAGTTGTGCACGTCTCATCTTTTTCATGGTTAACTCCTTCTAAACTTTACGCATCTCACGTTACGTTTCTTATGTAACAGTGAAATGACAACCGTAAGACCGTTGTGTGACACTCTGTGAGTAACATCGATGAGCTTGTTGTGTTGAACACACTTGCTCGGCTAACGATTCCAAATCAAATGAATGCGCTCAGCGTCACTGGTCATTAATAGCGTCTTTGTTGCTAACGTATTCTGAATCTCATTTTTCCTGATCCAGGTAAACTGTTGGGACACAAAAGTGGGATGTAAGTTCAAAAATTCAACCAGTTTCTTATCCGCAGTTTGAGCCGTGCCCTGATTGATCAATTCTTCGACAGTGAGTATTTCATCACCAATTTTGACCTCAACCAAGTGATAGCTGTCTTTGCGCAAAGCAGTTTGAACATACGTAAAGTGATAAACGCTAAAAGGAAAAGAGTAGTTAACCTCGGTGACTTTACCTTCTGAATCGACCGCAATAACCACATCAAGCTCAATGCCACGATAGCTTTGCTCAAAAGCACAAAACGTCTCCCGCTCTACTTCTCCACAGTCATAAAGCTCTGTAAGACTCTCAACATCAGCAAGCGTCTTGATGGGCTGTAGACCCGCAACATATTGACTCGGCCAAAGCTCAATAGCGAGGACGTTATGGCTAAAGGCAAGCAGCAGTAAGGCGAACAATGGCTTCATTTCAATCTCACGGGGTTAACTCTGATACCCAAGACTAGCAAGATATTCCGCTGCTCCCCTCCTCCCCCTGAATTACGCCCACACTAAGGTCATTTTGTGAGCAGGCGCAAATTCTAAGGCGTAGGCGATGAGAAGGATGTGACTGACATGGATACGTTTTATATTAGCCTCGGAAAACTACAAAAAATGGAATGAGCATGAAACAAAAGACCCTACTTGCTTGCATGCTACTAGCCTCGCCTGGGCTGCTAGCATCACCTAATATCACGGTTTCAACTTCAACCACCAGCCGTGACTATCCTATTACGGCAGATGAGCCGTTGGTGATACCACTAACCAAAGATAAATACCAATTAAAAGTGTCGGGCATTGATGGCAATTGCGATCATCAACTGCCTAGCAAAATTAAGTTCAATACACCGATTCCTCTGTTGTGTGGCGAAGACTCGGTTCTGCCTCTCAACATCCGCTTTACCGGAGATTACTCTTTTAGCTACGACGAAGAAACGAAGTCTTTAGTCTTCAAAAGACAACCCAAGAAAGTCGCTAAGAAAGAGTTCAAACGCCCCATTCCTAATGTTCAATGCGAAGCATTACCAAACGAGGCACAGACCATTGCTGTCGGTGATACCTATGCCGATGGTACTAAGCTAAAAGATGTCTTCACTGGAGATATAGTCACGGTAAATGGCGGCAAAGTGACGGTTGTGCCAAACGCGGTATCCGGTGGTTTGACTCTACTAGAGCCTGTCGAAACGATTGACCAGTCTGATGCCCTAAACTATCGCAATGCCAACATCTACTTTGTGATGGTAGATAGATTCAACAATTCCAATCCGGGTGAGCCGCAGCCATATGGGCGTCAATCTGATGGTAAAGACAACATCGGCACTTTTCACGGCGGGGATCTAAATGGCATCACCGAAAAACTCGATTACATCCAATCTCTTGGCACCAATGTAATTTGGCTATCACCGATTGTGGAGCAAGTGCATGGATTTGTTGGCGGCGGCGACAGCGGTTCATTCCCATTCTATGGCTACCATGGCTACTGGACTCGTGACTTCACCAAGATCGATGAAAGCTTCGGTAACGACGATGACTTAAAACGCCTCATTGATGAAGCACACAAACGCGGCATCAAAGTGTTGCTGGATGCAGTCATTAACCACCCTGGCTATTCAACACTCGCCGACCTTCAATATGATGACCTAAATGTACTCAAGCCAGAGCACCAGTTACCAACGATGTTTGCCAAGTGGCAACCCAAACCCTCTGAAAACTGGCACAGCTATCACAGCAATATCGACTACCAAAGCGAAGAATGGAGTCAATGGTGGGGAGCGGATTGGGTTCGTACCGGTTTGCCAGGCTACGAAAAACCAGGTTCGAGTGACATTACCCTATCGCTCGCAGGCCTTCCTGACTTTAAAACCGAGTCCACTAAAGCAGTAACCCCTCCGCAGTGGCTGCTTGATAATCCCGGAACTCGTGTTGCCAAACACGATAATTACACCGTCGCCGATTATCTGATTGAATGGCAAACGGATTGGGTAAAACGATTTGGTGTTGACGGCTATCGTGTCGATACCGTGAAACACGTAGAAGGCGAAATTTGGAAGAGGCTAAAAGCACAAGCCACGCACAGCCTAGAGCAATGGCGAAAAGACAACAATCAATCCGGGCAACCTTTCTGGATGATGGGTGAAGTCTGGGGACACAGTGCGTATCGCAGCCCATATTTTGACGACGGCTTCAATGCACTCATCAACTTTGATATGCAGAAGAAGCTGGATAAAGGCGCCGCGTGTTTCAGCCAAATGGCGGACACCTACCAAAGTTACGCCAACTCAATTCAAGAGTCGGAAGACTTTAACCCAGTAAGCTACATGTCTTCTCATGATACCGAGCTTTTCTTCAGCCGTTTCAAAGACTACACCATGCAGAAAAACGCGGCGAATGCTCTACTTCTAAGCCCAGGTGCGATTCAGGTGTATTACGGTGACGAAGTAGGTCGAAATATTGGCCCATATGCCGACGACTTCCACCAAGGCACCCGCTCAGACATGGTGTGGACACTAAGTGATGATAAGAAAGCGTTGCTCGAACATTGGCGAACTGTTGGTCAATTCAGAGACCGTCATCCGGCTGTTGGTGCAGGTAAACATACTGAGATTGCTAACGACAAGGCTTATGTGTTCTCTAGAGAGCTTGATAAAGACAAGGTGATTGTTGCTTATTTTGGTAAGTAGTGGTCTCTAATAAGCGTAGAAACGAAGCTAGGTTGGCCTTGTCCTTTTCTGCGGTTTTGAACTAACAAATGAACTCAAGCGCCTCAATAGACAGTCTCTCTGGATCTATTGAGGCGTTTTTGAAGCCGAAAGTACTTTCATGATACTTCGGCATTGAGTAATGTCAGTTGATTGGACGTTAGTACGCTAGGTCCCAGTTTTCGTCATTCCGCACTCGATGCGGAATCTACCCAACGCGCACTCCTAACCTTCAAGGTTCAAAGTCAGCGTCTGAGCGTAGCTTCTAGCTCGTTATTGGACAGAAGTCAGTTAGAGCACCAACTCAAAATGGATATTTTCAAAATATCTAAAGTAATGAAAATTGCGAAATAGGGTGCAGAAAGGCAACTCGAAATCATTTCTCCATTTAGTCATACGCAACAATGGCTCTTCTTTCTCATACCGCTACCTGTTCTTGTCGATACCAACGGTTAAATTGCTCTATCTTCATTGGCCGCGCTATCGCATAACCTTGGGCAATTTCACATCCTACTTCCAATAACAACTCCTTTGCTTCCCAATCTTCTAAACCTTCTGCCACAACCGTTTTGTCGAAGGTTGAGGCCAAACTCATCACAGCCTTCAAAAGCCCCCAATTCTTACTATCTTTTTGCAAGCCAATAATAAAGCTCCTATCGACTTTCAACACGTCAGCGGGAAGATCTCTTAAATAAGAGAGGGTTGAATAGCCAGTTCCAAAATCATCAATTGCCACACTCACCCCAAACGACTGACA